>NZ_PTXM01000005.1:0-409543 GCF_004343765.1 Burkholderia sp. SRS-25 | reverse complement strand
AGCCAGTCCAGCAGCCAAGTGCTTGAAGTGCCTTGCGATCGAGCAATTCTTCCTCCTGACTTCCTTAAAGTCAGGCGTCAGGTTACGCAATCACCCTCAAACCCTCCACGGTTTCCTGCGATGAACCATAAAAAAGCCCGGTCGACGTCGACCGGGCTTTTTGTTTGCGTTCAGGCTGCGTGTTCAGTGTGCAGCTGATGCCGCGGCACCTGCATCGCCGCCACCCGAGCGCTCGGGCTTCGTGATCCAGATCAGTCCGATCAGCAGCACGAAGATCGCCGCCGAGATGTAGAACAGGTCGTTCACGCCGAGCTGCGCGGCCTGCTGTGTGGCCATGTTGTTGATCAGCCCGTGTGCCTGGTCCTGCGTCAGCCCGAGGTTGCCCATCTGCGTGACGGCCTGGTTGAACGTCGGGTTGTAGACGTTCGTCTGCTCGACCAGTTGCGCGTGATGGAAGTTGTTGCGATGGTCCCAGGCCGTCTGGAAGATCGACGTGCCGATACCGCCGCACATGATCCGCACGAAGTTCGACAGGCCGGATGCCGCAGGGATGCGGTGGCCGGGCAGGCCGGACAGCGTGATCGACACCAGCGGGATGAAGAAGCCGGCCATCGCGATGCCCTGCACGAGCGTCGGCAGCGTCAGCGACCATTCGTCGACGCCCGTCGTGTAGCGCGACCGCATCCAGAAGCACAGCGCAAACGTCAGGAACGACGCCGTCGAGATGAAGCGCGGATCGGTGCGCGGCAGATACTTCCCGGTGAGCGGAGACAGCAGGATCGCGAACAGCCCGACCGGCGCCATCACGAGACCGGCGTCGGTCGCGGTATAGCCGATCTGCGTCTGCAGCCACAGCGGCAACAGGACGAGGTTGCCGAAGTACAGGCCGTACCCGATCGACAGCGCAACCGTGCCGCCGGTGAAGTTCCGCATGCGGAACAGCGACAGGTCGACAACCGGGTGTTCGGCAGTCAGTTCCCAGATGACGAAGAACGCGAACGCAATGACGGCCGTCAGCGCGAGCACGATGATGGTCGTCGACGCGAACCAGTCGAGATCCTTGCCCTTGTCGAGCATGATCTGCAGCGACCCGACCCAGACGACCAGCAGCGCGAGGCCTACGCCGTCGATCGGCGCGCGCCGCACGGCCGACTCCCGGTTGCGGTAGATCGCCCACGTCGCGCCGGCGGCGGCGATGCCGACTGGGATGTTGACGTAGAAGATCCACGGCCACGAGTAGTTGTCCGAGATCCAGCCGCCGAGAATCGGGCCGGCAACGGGCGCGATCAGCGTCGTCATCGCCCATAACGCGAGCGCCATCGGTGCCTTGGCGCGCGGATAGCTCGACAGCAGGAGCGCCTGCGACAGCGGAATCATCGGGCCGGCCACCGCGCCTTGCAGCACGCGTGACCCAAGCAGGAACGGCAGATTGGGCGAAAGACCGCACATCCACGACGAAATCACGAACAGGATGATCGACGCGAGGAACAGGCGCACCTGCCCGAAGCGGTCGGTCAGCCAGCCGGTCAGCGGCACCGAGATCGCGTTCGCGACCGCGAACGACGTGATGACCCACGTGCCCTGGTCTGACGACACGCCGAGGTCGCCCGAGATCGTCGGGATCGCGACGTTCGCGATGGACGTGTCGAGCACGTTCATGAACACCGCGAGCGATACCGCGATCGTCCCGATCACGAGTTGCCCGCCCTGCAAGGGCGGGTGAGAGACAGGAGCCTGTGCCATGTCGGTTGTTTTTCCGGAGTCGGAACGGTTACATCATCTTCGCGACGGCATTCGACTTCGACGCGGCCGGCGCCGATGCGTTGCCGCCTGCGTTCTCTGCGACGATGCGGGCGATTTCGGCGTCGGCTTCGTCGCCGTACTTTGCGAACACGTTGGTCTCGTAGACGGTGTTCGGCGCGTTCACGAGCTGGTCGCCGCGTTCGTCCTTGATGTCCACGTCGACCTGCATCGACAAACCGATGCGCAGCGGGTGCTTGTCGAGATCCTTCGGATCGAGTTCGATACGCACCGGCAGGCGTTGCACGACCTTGATCCAGTTACCCGTCGCGTTCTGCGCCGGCAGCAGCGAGAACGCCGAGCCCGTGCCGGCCGAGAAGCCGACGACCTTGCCGTGGTACGTGACCGACGAGCCGTAGATGTCGGCCGTCATCTCGACCGGCTGGCCGATGCGCATGTGCTTCAGCTGGACTTCCTTGAAGTTCGCGTCGACCCACACGGCATTGAGCGGCACCACCGACATCAGCGGGTTGCCGGGCGACACGCGCTGGCCGACCTGCACCGAGCGCTTCGCGACGTAGCCGGTGACCGGCGCGGGCAGCACGTTACGCGCGTTCGCGAGGTACGCGTCGCGCACTTTCGCGGCGGCGGCCATCACGTTCGGGTGCGATGCAATCGTCGTGTTCGCGGTCAATGCGCGATTCGATGCGAGCTGTTGCTGTGCGGCGTCGACCGACGCCTGTGCGGCCTTCACCGCGTCGCGGGCATGCGAGATCTCTTCCTGCGACACGGCGCCCGTCTGCGCGACGGCGAGGCGGCGACGCAGGTCGTCCTGCGCCTTCGACAGGTCGGACTGGCGCAGCGCGACTTGCGCGCGGTACTGGTCGTCGTTGACGAACAGGCCGCGCACCTGGCGCACCGTTTGTGCGAGATTGGCTTCTGCCTGCTGCAGCGCGACCTGCGAGTCGGCCGGGTCGAGCACGACGAGCGGGTCGCCGGCCTTGACCGTCTGCGTGTCGTCGGCCTTCACCGCGATCACGGTGCCGGTGACCTGCGGCGTGATCTGCACGACGTTGCCGTTCACGTACGCGTCGTCGGTCCCTTCATGGAATCGGGCCACGAGGAAGTAGTACAGGCCATACGCGATGGCCGCGATCACGATGACCGCGACGAGCAGCGTCATCATCCGTTTGCGCTTGCCGTTGTTCTGCGGCTGCGCGCCGGCGGCGTTTTGTTGGTCGCTCATGGCGATTTTCTCCGTCCGTTATTTCGAGTGTCTGCGTAGTGGTGGCGCCGGTTCAGTTGGCGGCCTGTTTTGTCGGCTTGTCGGCATCGGGTGCGGCGAGCGGCGTGCCGGTCGCGTCGAACCCGCCACCCAGCGCCTTGATCAGCGCGAGCTGCATGTCGCGGCGGCGCATCTTCAGGTTGGTCACCGTCTGTTCCGATGCGAGGCGGTTGCTGTCCGCGGTCAGCACTTGCAGTTGCGGCGACAGGCCGGCCTTGTAGCGGATAACCGCGAGGTCATAGGCGCGCGTCGACGCGTCGAGTGCGCGTTGCGCATCGCCCATCTGGCGATCTACGGCGCGGATCGACGCGACCTGGGTCGCGACGTCGTTCAACGCGCTGATCAGCGTCTGGTTGTAGTTCGCCACCGACAGGTCGAAGTCCGCGTAGCGGCCCTTGAGCTGCGCGCGCAGCGCGCCGGCATCGAAAATCGGCAGGTGGATCGCCGGGCCGAACTGCGCCTGACGGCTCGCGAAGTTCAGGAATTTGCCCCAGCCGAACGCATCGAAGCCGAAGCCGGCCGCGAGGTTCACGTCGGGATAGAACTCGGCCTTCGCTTCCTTCACGTCGTGCATCGCGGCTTCGACCTGCCAGCGCGCGGCGACGATGTCGGGGCGGCGCGAGACGAGATCGGCCGGCAGGTTACCGGGCAGCGCGACTTCGCCGCTCGGGTTCAGCACGGGCGCCGCGATCTGCAACCCGCGATCCGGGCCCTTGCCGAGCAGTGCGGCGAGCTGGTAGCGCACCGTCGTGATCTGGCCATCGAGATCGGACAGCGAAGCCTGGGTCGTCGCGATGTTGCCGCGGGCCGTCTGGCGTTCGACGTTGGTGTCGAGGCCGGCCGATACGCGGCCGTCGGTGATCTTGCCGACCGTCTCGCGGTTGGTGATCTCTCGTTGGGCGATGTCGCGCAGCGCATAGAGCTGCGCGAGCGAGTTGTAGGTGCGTGCGACCGACGACGCGAGCGTGATGCGCGCCTGCTGCATGTCGGCTTCGGCCGCCTTTTCCTGCGACACGGCGGTGTGCAGGCGTTCGCGATTCTTGCCCCACAGGTCGAGTTCCCACGACGCACTCGCGAGGGCATTGTTCTCGCTGTACCACTGGCCGCCGTACGGGGGCGGGAACAGCGCATTCGACGAATACAGCTCGCGCGTCCACGAATAGCTGGCTTCCGCCTTCGGCATCAGATTCGAGCGCGACGATTCGATGTATGACGACGCCTTTGCGATGCGCGCCTGCGCCTGTGCGATCGACGGATTGCCCTGCAGGGCTTCGTCGATCAGCTTCGGCAGCTGCGGATCGCCAAACTGGCTGGCCCAGTCGAGCGCCGGCCACTGACCGCCCTGGGCCGGCAGGCTCTGGGTGGATTCGAATTGCGACACGGGGGCGATCTGCTTGTCGCTCTTGATGCCGATGTAGTTTGCGCAGCCCGCCAGCGCCAGTGCGGCGACCGCGGCAGCGACGGCGGCGCGGCACGACCCGGCGCGCACGGACAACGGGGAGGATTTCATCGCGCTGATCCCTGACTCGGAATGAATGATGGACACTGCAAGGATTTCCTTACATTAATCTGTCGAAAGTAATTGTTATGGCAACTATTACGTGATGCTGCCGCCGGCGGTCTCGCAGTAGTTGCTGAGAATGCGGCGCAGCATGCTCTTCAGGAACCCGACTTCTTCCGGCGTGAACCCGTCCAGCACCTGGTCGAGCACGCTGCGGAAAATCGGCGGCAGCCGTTCTGCGAGCGCACGGCCTTCGTTGGTCAACTCGAGGCGCACGACACGCCGATCCTCGATGCTGCGCACGCGGGACAGCAGGCCGCGTTTCTCGACCCGGTCGAGCAGGCGCGTGACCGCGCTCGCGTCGATCCCGTACTCGCGCGCGAGCTCGGCGGCCGTCGAGCATTTGCCGACCGCGATCATGAACAGCATGCTCGCCTGCGTGCCGGTGATGCCGAGCTCTTCCTGCGTGCGTTGCGTGACGAGATTGGTCATCACCGACTTCACGCGCGACATCAGATAACCGACGCTGTCGTTCATCTGATATGAGGACAGCGGCGAAACGGGTGGTTGGGTAGAAGAATCCGACATAAAACCCTGAAGCTGCAATAGTTGACTAGGCAGCAGTATAGGCACAGTTGCTTGCCGCGGCAAATGTTAATCGAACGGCAAAGGGCGCGCTTTGTGTCCCATAAATCCACTATCGCGATAAGGTTTTTTGGGCTTGCCAATGAGGCGGGCTTCAGCCAATTGGCGGGTTCGAGGGGAGGGTGCGCCGGCCGTCCAGCGTTGCGTCCCAAAGTGCCCGTCGGCTCTCGACATCCGCACGTGCTATAATTTGAGGCTTTCCAAGCTGCAATGCGCGCGCCCGTGAAAAACGAGCGGGCGCTTTTGCGCGTTCAAACGATTTCCAGGTTTCTATGACCCGCGCCCTTCGCAATATCGCCATCATCGCCCACGTCGACCACGGCAAGACTACGCTCGTCGACCAACTGCTTCGCCAGTCCGGCACCTTCCGCGAGAACCAGCAGATTGCGGAGCGGGTGATGGACTCGAACGACATCGAAAAAGAGCGCGGGATCACGATTCTCGCGAAGAACTGCGCGGTCGAATACGAAGGCACGCACATCAACATCGTCGACACGCCGGGGCACGCGGACTTCGGTGGCGAGGTGGAGCGCGTGCTGTCGATGGTCGACTCGGTGCTGCTGCTCGTCGACGCGGTCGAGGGCCCGATGCCGCAGACGCGCTTCGTCACGAAGAAGGCGCTCGCGCTCGGCCTGAAGCCGATCGTCATCGTTAACAAGATCGACCGTCCGGGCGCGCGGATCGACTGGGTCATCAACCAGACCTTCGACCTGTTCGACAAGCTCGGCGCAACCGAAGAGCAGCTCGACTTCCCGATCGTCTACGCATCGGGCCTGAACGGCTATGCGTCGCTCGACCCGGCCGCGCGCGAAGGCGACATGCGCCCGCTGTTCGAGGCAGTCCTCGAGCACGTGCCGGTCCGCCCGGCGGATCCGGATGCGCCGCTGCAACTGCAGATCACGTCGCTCGACTATTCGACGTACGTTGGCCGGATCGGCGTCGGCCGCATCACGCGCGGTCGCATCAAGCCGGGCCAGCCGGTCGCGATGCGCTTCGGGCCGGAAGGCGACGTGCTGAACCGCAAGATCAACCAGGTGCTGTCGTTCACGGGTCTCGAGCGTGTTCAGGTCGAATCGGCCGAAGCGGGCGACATCGTGCTGATCAACGGTATTGAAGACGTCGGCATCGGTGCAACGATCTGCGCGGTGGATACGCCGGAAGCGCTGCCGATGATCACCGTGGACGAGCCGACGCTGACGATGAACTTCCTCGTCAACTCGTCGCCGCTCGCCGGCCGCGAAGGCAAGTTCGTCACGAGCCGCCAGATCCGCGACCGTCTGATGAAGGAACTGAACCACAACGTCGCGCTGCGCGTGAAGGATACTGGCGACGAAACGGTGTTCGAAGTGTCGGGTCGTGGTGAGCTGCACCTGACGATTCTCGTCGAGAACATGCGTCGTGAAGGCTACGAGCTGGCCGTGTCGCGTCCGCGCGTCGTGATGCAGGAAATCGACGGCGTGCGTCACGAGCCGTACGAACTGCTGACCGTCGACGTCGAGGACGAGCATCAGGGTGGCGTGATGGAAGAGCTCGGCCGCCGCAAGGGCGAGATGCTCGACATGGCGTCGGACGGCCGCGGCCGCACGCGTCTGGAGTACAAGATTTCGGCGCGGGGCCTGATCGGCTTCCAGAGCGAATTCCTGACGCTCACGCGCGGCACGGGCCTGATGAGCCACATCTTCGACTCGTACGCGCCGGTCAAGGACGGCTCGGTGTTCGAGCGCCGCAACGGCGTGCTGATCTCGCAGGACGACGGCGCTGCCGTGGCCTACGCACTGTGGAAGCTGCAGGATCGCGGCCGCATGTTCGTGAAGCCGGGTGATGCGCTCTATGAGGGCATGATCATCGGTATCCACAGCCGTGACAACGACCTCGTCGTGAACCCGATCAAGGGCAAGCAGCTGACCAACGTGCGTGCGTCGGGTACCGACGAAGCCGTGCGCCTCGTGCCGCCGGTCCAGATGTCGCTGGAATACGCGGTCGAATTCATCGACGACGACGAACTCGTCGAAGTGACGCCGCAATCGATCCGCCTGCGCAAGCGCTTCCTGAAGGAGCACGAGCGCCGCCGCGCGAGCCGCGAAGGCGCGGTCGACTAAGCGTTCCGGCCGTTCGATGCATCACGGAAAAGGCTGCCTGCGGGCAGCCTTTTTTGCATCTGCGCGATGTGCAATCGGGTTGCCTGCAAAACACTGTTCGCGCGGGTCGTGGCAATCCGGCAAAACCCCGTCGCGCGGTGCTTTCAGGCACATTTCGCCGTGAACTCCGGTATCGGTTCTGTGATATGCTGCGCGCACGCAAGTTTTAGGTCCTTCCAAGCAAGACTTGATTCGCAATCCGCTAAACGGTCAGGCCGTGTCGCGGAAGGTTGAGTAACCCGCTATTTCTCGAGAAGCTCGAAGAAAGGTGAGCGTAAAATGTCAGATGTAATGAAGCAGTTTCAGCTGAACTCCTATCTGTTCGGCGGCAATGCTTCGTACGTTGAAGAACTGTACGATGCATACCTCAACAATCCGGCATCGGTGCCGGAGAACTGGCGAGAGTATTTCGACGCGCTGCAGAATGTGCCTGCAACGGACGGTTCGAATGCCAATGACGTCGCCCATTTTCCGATCGTCGAATCGTTCGCCGAGCGCGCGAAGGCCAATGCCTTCATCCCGCGCGAAAGCACCACCAATCTGGCTGCGGCACGCAAGCAAGTGCACGTCCAGTCCCTCATCAGCGCCTACCGCTTCCTCGGCTCGCAATGGGCCAATCTGGATCCGCTGAAGCGTCGCGAACGTCCCGCCATCCCCGAGCTCGAACCCGCGTTCTACGATTTCTCCGAAGGCGACCTCGACCAGACGTACAGCGCAAGCAACCTGTACTTCGGTTTCGACCAGGCTTCGCTGCGTGACATCGTCAAGGGCCTGCGCGACACGTACTGCGGCACGATCGGCGCCGAATACATGTACATCAGCGACCCGGAACAGAAGCGCTGGTGGCAGGAGCGCCTGGAGTCGACCCGCGCGACGCCGAACTTCTCGGCAGACGAGAAGAAGCACATCCTGAATCGCCTGACGGCTGCCGAAGGCCTCGAGCGCTACCTGCATACCAAGTACGTCGGCCAGAAGCGCTTCTCGCTCGAAGGCGGCGAAAGCTTCATCGCGGCGATGGACGAAGTCGTCCAGCACGCGGGCAAGCGCGGCGTGCAGGAAATCATCATCGGCATGGCTCACCGTGGCCGTCTGAACGTGCTGGTCAACACGCTGGGCAAGATGCCGGCCGACCTGTTCGCCGAATTCGAAGGCAAGCACGTCGACGACCTGCCGGCCGGTGACGTGAAGTACCACAAGGGCTTCTCGTCGGACGTGTCGACGGAAGGCGGCCCGGTCCACCTGTCGCTCGCGTTCAACCCGTCGCACCTCGAAATCGTGAACCCGGTGGTCGAAGGTTCCGCGAAGGCGCGGATGGACCGTCGCGGCGACGAAGACGGCCTGCAAGTGCTGCCGGTGCAGATCCACGGTGACGCGGCCTTCGCTGGCCAGGGCGTCGTGATGGAAACGCTGAACCTCGCGCAGACGCGCGGCTACGGCACGCACGGCACGCTGCACATCGTCATCAACAACCAGATCGGCTTCACGACGTCCGACCCGCGCGATGCGCGCTCGACGCTGTACTGTACCGATGTCGTCAAGATGATCGAAGCGCCGGTGCTGCACGTGAACGGCGACGATCCGGAAGCTGTCGTGCTCGCGATCCAGATCGCGATCGACTACCGGATGCAGTTCCATAAGGATGTCGTGATCGACATCGTCTGCTTCCGCAAGCTGGGCCACAACGAGCAGGACACGCCGGCGGTCACGCAGCCGCTGATGTACAAGAAGATCGCGCAGCACCCGGGCACCCGTGCGCTGTACGCCGAGAAGCTCGTGCAGCAGGGCGTGATCACCGCGGAAGACGCCGACAACTTCGTGAAGGCGTACCGCAAGGCGATGGATGACGGTCACCACACGGTCGACCCGGTCCTGTCGAACTACAAGAGCAAGTACGCGGTCGACTGGGTTCCGTTCCTGAACCGCAAGTGGACGGATGCAGCCGACACGGCCGTGCCGCTCGCAGAATTGAAGCGCCTCGGCGAACGCATCACGACGGTCCCGGAAAACTTCAAGGTCCACCCGCTCGTCGAGCGCGTGATCAACGACCGCCGCAACATGGCGCGTGGCGACCAGCCGCTCGACTGGGGCATGGGCGAACACCTCGCGTTCGCGTCGCTCGTCGCATCGGGTTACTCGGTGCGCCTGACCGGCCAGGACTCTGGCCGCGGCACGTTCACGCACCGTCATGCGGTGCTGCACGACCAGAACCGCGAGCGCTGGAACGACGGCACGTATGTGCCGCTGCAGAACATCGCCGAAGGCCAGGCGAAGTTCACGGTAATCGACTCGGTGCTGTCGGAAGAAGCGGTGCTGGGCTTCGAATACGGTTACTCGACCGCCGAGCCGAACACGCTCGTGCTGTGGGAAGCGCAGTTCGGTGACTTCGTCAACGGCGCGCAGGTCGTGATCGACCAGTTCATCTCGTCGGGCGAAGTGAAGTGGGGCCGCGTGTCGGGTCTCACGATGCTGCTGCCGCACGGCTACGAAGGCCAGGGTCCGGAACACTCGTCGACGCGTATCGAGCGTTTCCTGCAGCTGTGTGCCGATCACAACATGCAGGTCGTTCAACCGACGACGCCGGCGCAGATTTTCCACCTGCTGCGTCGCCAGATGATCCGCCTGTTCCGCAAGCCGCTGATCGTCGCTACGCCGAAGTCGCTGCTGCGTCACAAGGAAGCGGTGTCGGACCTGTCGGAACTCGCGAAGGGTTCGTTCCAGCCGGTGCTGGGCGAAACCGACGGCGGCATCGACGCGAAGAAGGTCAAGCGCGTGCTGGCATGCTCGGGCCGCGTGTATTACGACCTCGTCGCACATCGTCGCGAAGCGAAGGCGAACGACGTCGCGATCATCCGTATCGAGCAGCTGTATCCGTTCGCGCACAAGCAGTTCGAAGCCGAAATGAAGAAGTACGAGAACGCGACTGAAGTGGTCTGGGTGCAGGACGAGCCGCAGAACCAGGGCCCCTGGTTCTACGTCGAGCACCATCTGAAGGAAGGCATGAAGGAAGGGCAGAAGCTGGCATACAGCGGCCGTCCGGCTTCGGCCTCGCCGGCGGTTGGCTACTACGCGAAGCACTACGAGCAGCAGAAGGCCCTCATCGAAGGTGCTTTCGGCCGCCTGAAGAGCGCATCGATCGCGAAATAACCGACGGAAGCGAAACGGGAAGGCGCCATGCGCTTTCCCGTCTCTTTTGGCCCGCCGGGCGCGTTGCGCGCCGCACCGGCCAAAGGAATCGCACGAACCTCGTCATTACCCAGATTAAGCATCCAGGAAAATCACATGGCTATCGTAGAAGTCAAAGTCCCCCAGCTTTCGGAGTCGGTTTCGGAAGCCACCATGCTGCAGTGGAAGAAGAAGCCGGGCGAAGCAGTTGCTCAAGACGAAATCCTGATCGAACTCGAGACCGACAAGGTCGTGCTCGAAGTGCCGGCACCGGCCGCGGGCGTGCTCGCGCAAGTGCTGCAGAATGACGGTGACACCGTCGTTGCCGATCAGCTGATCGCAACGATCGACACCGAAGCGAAGGCAGGTGCAGCCGAAGCCGCGGCAGGCGCCGCCGAAGTCAAGCCGGCAGCAGCGCCTGCTGCAGCCGCACCGGCAGCACAGCCGGTCGCTGCAGCCGCAGCGGCATCGTCGACCACCGCATCGCCGGCCGCATCGAAGCTGCTGGCCGAGAAGGGCCTGTCGGCAGGCGACGTCGCAGGTTCGGGCCGCGACGGCCGCGTCACGAAGGGTGACGCGCTGGCGGCAGGCAGCGCACCGAAGGCCGCTGCGGCTGCCGCACCGGCCAAGACGGCCGCTGCGAAGCCGTCGCTGCCGGAAGTGAAGGTGCCGGCATCGGCCGCGACCTGGCTGAACGACCGTCCGGAACAGCGTGTGCCGATGTCGCGCCTGCGTGCGCGTATCGCCGAGCGTCTGCTCGAGTCGCAGCAGACCAACGCGATCCTGACGACGTTCAACGAAGTGAACATGGCCCCGGTCATGGAACTGCGTAACAAGTACAAGGACAAGTTCGAGAAGGAACATGGCGTGAAGCTCGGCTTCATGTCGTTCTTCGTGAAGGCGGCCGTCCATGCGCTGAAGAAGTTCCCGCTCGTGAACGCGTCGATCGACGGTAACGACATCGTCTACCACGGCTACTTCGACATCGGTATCGCCGTCGGTTCGCCGCGCGGCCTCGTCGTGCCGATCCTGCGCAACGCGGATCAACTGAGCCTCGCCGAGATCGAAAAGAAGATCGCCGAGTTCGGCCAGAAGGCGAAGGACGGCAAGCTGTCGATCGAGGAAATGACGGGCGGTACGTTCTCGATCTCGAACGGCGGCGTGTTCGGCTCGATGCTGTCGACCCCGATCATCAACCCGCCGCAGTCGGCAATCCTCGGCGTGCACGCGACGAAGGAGCGTCCGGTCGTCGAAAACGGCCAGATCGTGATCCGTCCGATCAACTACCTCGCGCTGTCTTACGACCACCGCATCATCGACGGCCGCGAAGCCGTGCTGTCGCTCGTCGCGATGAAGGATGCGCTGGAAGATCCGGCACGCCTGCTGCTCGACCTGTAAGCCGAGTTTCACCGCATTGACCCGCACCGCACGGGCGCGCGACGCGCGCGGCCCGTGCGGTTGCACAAGAAGAAAGGATTGTCATGTCCAAGGAATTTGACGTCGTCGTGATCGGCGCCGGCCCCGGCGGTTACATCGCCGCGATCCGCGCTGCGCAGCTCGGCAAGACGGTTGCCTGTATCGAGAAGTGGAAGAACCCGGCCGGCGCGCTGAAGCTCGGTGGCACGTGCCTGAACGTCGGCTGCATCCCGTCGAAGGCGCTCCTCGCATCGTCGGAAGAGTTCGAGAACACGTCGCACCATCTGGCCGACCACGGCATCACGGTCGACGGCGTGAAGATCGATGTCGCGAAGATGCTCGGCCGCAAGGACGCGATCGTCGAGAAGATGACGAGCGGGATCGAGTTCCTGTTCAAGAAGAACAAGATCACCTGGCTGAAGGGCCATGGCAAGTTCACCGGCAAGACCGACGCCGGCGTGCAGATCGAAGTGAGCGGCGAGGGTGAAACCGAAGTCGTCACCGCGAAGAACGTGATCATCGCGACGGGCTCGAAGGCGCGTCACCTGCCGGGCATTCCGGTCGACAACAAGATCGTGTCGGACAACGAAGGTGCGCTGACGTTCGACTCGGTGCCGAAGAAGCTCGCCGTGATCGGCGCAGGCGTGATCGGTCTCGAGCTCGGCTCGGTGTGGCGTCGTCTCGGCGCCGAAGTGACGGTGCTCGAAGCGCTGCCGGCCTTCCTCGGCGCAGCTGACGAAGCGCTCGCGAAGGAAGCGGCCAAGCTGTTCAAGAAGCAGGGCCTCGACATCAACCTCGGCGTGAAGATCGGCGAAGTGAAGACGACCGCGGATGGCGTGTCGATCGCCTACACGGACAAGGACGGCAACGCGCAGACGCTCGATGCCGACCGCCTGATCGTGTCGGTCGGCCGCGTGCCGAACACCGACAACCTCGGCCTCGAGGCAATCGGCCTGAAGGCGAACGAGCGCGGCTTCATCGACGTGGACGACCACTGCCGCACGGCGGTGCCGAACGTGTACGCGATCGGCGACGTGGTGCGTGGCCCGATGCTCGCGCACAAGGCGGAAGACGAAGGCGTGCTGGTCGCGGAAGTGATCGACGGCCAGAAGCCGCACATCGACTACAACTGCATTCCGTGGGTGATCTACACGTACCCGGAAATCGCATGGGTCGGCAAGACGGAGCAGCAGCTGAAGGCGGAAGGCCGCGAGATCAAGTCGGGCAAGTTCCCGTTCTCGATCAACGGCCGCGCGCTCGGCATGAACGCGCCGGACGGCTTCGTGAAGATGATCGCGGACGCGAAGACCGACGAACTGCTCGGCGTGCACGTGATCGCTGCGAACGCGTCGGACCTGATCGCGGAAGCCGTGGTGGCGATGGAATTCAAGGCGGCGTCGGAAGACATCGCTCGCATCTGCCATCCGCACCCGTCGATGTCGGAAGTGATGCGCGAAGCGGCGCTCGCCGTCGACAAGCGCTCGCTGAACAGCTGAGCGCGGTGTAGCGCCGGCCGGCCATCGGCCGGCGCAGCCGTCTCATGACGAGGGCGGGCGGGTTTTCCCGTCCGCCTTCGTTTTTTCCGGTTTGCCCGATGAACGTCACCGAATACTACACGCGCGAACTGACCACGCGCGGCTATCAGTCCGATCCCGCACAGCGCGCGGCCGTCGATCGCCTGCAGCAATGTTTCGACGAGTGGGTCGAGTACAAGGCGCGCCGCTCGAACGCATTCAAGAAGCTCATCAATCATCCCGACCTCCCGCGCGGCGTCTACATGTGGGGCGGTGTCGGTCGCGGCAAGAGCTTCCTGATGGACAGCTTCTTCGCGGTCGTGCCCGTGCAGCGCAAGACGCGCCTGCACTTTCATGAATTCATGCGTGAAGTGCATCGGGAGCTCGAGGAGCTGAAAGGGCAGGCCGATCCGCTCGACGAACTCGCACGGCGCATCGCGAAGCGCTACCGGTTGATCTGCTTCGACGAGTTCCACGTGTCGGACATTGCCGATGCGATGATCCTGTACCGTCTGCTCGACCGCCTGTTCAACAACGGCGTGCAGTTCGTGATGACGTCCAACTACGATCCCGACGACCTGTATCCGGACGGCCTGCATCGCGACCGCATGCTGCCGGCGATCGCGCTGATCAAGTCCAAGCTCGACGTGCTCAACGTCGACGCAGGCGTCGATTATCGCCAGCGCACGCTCGCGCAGGTGAAGATGTATCACACGCCGCTCGGCGCGGATGCCGATCGCGAATTGCGCCATGCATTCGGCAAGCTCGCGGCCGTGCCCGACGAGAGCCCGATCCTGCATATCGAGAAGCGCGAGCTGAAGGCGTTGCGCAAGGCGGACGGCGTCGTGTGGTTCGATTTCGCGACGCTGTGCGGCGGCCCCCGGTCACAGAACGACTACCTCGAACTGGCGAGCCGCTTCCATGCGATCGTGCTGTCCGAGGTGCCGCAGATGTCGCCGCGGATGGCGTCCGAGGCGCGGCGCTTCACGTGGCTCATCGACGTGCTGTACGACCACAAGGTCAAGCTGCTGATGTCCGCGGCGGTGCCGGCGGAGCAGTTGTACATCGAAGGCCCGATGGCCAACGAGTTTGCGCGTACGGTCTCGCGAATCGTCGAGATGCAGTCGAAGGAATACATCGAAACGCCGCGCCGCATCGTCGATACCTCGCTGACCTGAGAGCGATTTCCGGCAATTGATGGGGTTCAAACGTCAATTCCGGTCAAATTAACGCAATCTCAGGGTATTTTCGGATTTGTCTTATATTCATGGTTGAGGTGAGCCGATATCGTTGTGTCATGGTTACTAAGGCTGGAGATGTCCATGACACCGTATCGCGATCTGACCGACCAACAGTGGCGCTGCGTTGCGTCGCTTCTGCCCGAAATGCAGCCGCGCACCGAATTGCGCGGCCGGCCATTGGCCAATACGCGTGCCGTCCTGAACGGCGTGCTTTGGGTGATCTACAGCGGCGCAACGTGGTCGGCCATGCCGCGTCGTTACCCGTCGTACCAAACCTGCCATCGTCGCTTCAAGGTCTGGCACGAGACGGGCACGTTGATGAGTGTCATGCGTGAACTCTATGGCGACGCAGGCGTGAATCTGTGCAACGAGTTGTCCACGCGGATGCGCAAGCACACGCAATCGAAGGCGGCGGAAGCACGCAGCAATGCGACGCCCGCGTATCGTGCACCTGGCGGCTATGCGTCGGACACGATGAAGCATGCAGCGTGATGTTTGTCAGCTCCACCCACGCACGCACCAAAACAAAATCGGCCTGACGACTTCGTCGCAGGCCGATTTTTTCATTGAGCCGCGCATTCAAGCGCGAGCCGCGTTATTGCTGGCGAACCCAGGTCTGCGAACGGCCGAGCAGCGAAACGCCGATGTAACCGCGCACGACGAGTTTCTGGCCGCCGTCTTCAAGCGTCATCTTGCACTTGTAGACCTTGCCGTTCTCCGGGTCGAGAATGTTGCCGCCGTCCCAGTGGTCGCCTTCCTTCTTCATGGCCTTGATGATCGTCATGCCCTTGATGAGCTGATCCTTGCGCTCGTCCGTGCAGGCGGTGCAGCGGCGATCAGGCGTATCGTTCGCGCCGAGGCCCTTCACGACCTTGCCGGTCAGCGCACCGTCACCGTCCTCGGCGATCTGCACGAGTGCCTTCGGCTGATGCGTGTTGTCGTCGATCGTCTGCCACATGCCGATGGGGCTGTCGGCCTGTGCGAACGTGGGGGCAGCGCAAGCGAGCAGTACGCCGGCGACGGCGATTGCACGAAACGGGCGGGTCAGTTGAATCATTGTCGTCCTCCTTGTTTTGCATGTCGTATTCGATTTGCCCGCACGACCGTCTGCATGGGGCGGGCATGTTGCGAGCTTCGCCAGAATACGTGAAACCGCGTGCCACGTTTGATAGAGGGGACTCTAATCGAAACAGCCCGCGTGGCGCGGGCTGTTTGGTGACCGATCAGTTGAGCTGATATGAGAATGCGGCGTTGATGCGCGGGCTGCGTGACGCGCTTTCGACGGGTGCATCGCCGACAGGTTTGGCGACGTTCAGGTCGAGACTGTAGTAGCGGCTGTCGCTGAAACGCACGCCGATGCCGACCGACGACATGCGGTTCGGCGATGGCGTGCCCGCGTGCAGATACACGCGCGCCATGTCGTATGCGATGTACGGTGTGATCGATTTCAGATACGTCCAGCCCGGCGTGAAGCCGCGGTTCACTTCGAGCGACATCCCCCAGCCCGAGTCGCCCGAAGTTTCGCCCGGTTGGTAGCCGAGCGCGTAACGGGTCGAGCCGAACGAGATCTGTTCGGACGTCGGCAGTGAATCGGGACTGTATTGCCCGGTCAGCGACACCGACGTGCCGATCCGGAACGGCCATTCGTTCGTCTGCGTGAAGGTCGCACCGGTGCGAACGAAGGTCAGCGAGATCGGGCTGTCCACCGACGTCGTCGTCGTACCGACGGTGATGTCCTGCGCTTTCGACGCGCCGAGGATGTTGAAGCCCTTCGCGACATTGACGCTCAGCTTCTGTACCTGTTTCGGCTGGACGCTCGTGTAGTCGAGCTGCATCTGCAGCACGCGGACTTGTGAACGCGTGTCGAGACTCGCACCAGTGATTTTGTTCTGGTAGCGGTCCTCGTTGTGCGACGCATAACCCGACACGGTGCCGAGCAGGCTGCGCTGGTTGTTCAGCAAGATCGGATAGGATGCCGAAAGACCTAGTTTCTCGTTCTTGACGGTGCGCTCGACGGTCGACGGCAACCCCGGGTTGTCGGTCGGCTTGCCGCGATACGTGCTGGCATCGAGGCGCGTGATCAGGCCGCTGCTGCCGACCGGCAGCGCGCCGCTGAACGCGAAGTAGGTCTGCTTGTCGCGTCCCGGCGGCGCGAGCGCCGAGATGCTCAACTGCTCGCCGAACGACGTGAGGCCGTTTTCGGTCGCGGTGATGAGGCCCTGGACGCCCGGGTGGTTGAAGTCGATCCCCGTGCTGACGTTGAACGGCTTGCGATCCACCGCGAGCTCGAGCGTCGTCGCGCCGTCGGTGGTTTGCGGCGGCGGGACGTTCGCCTTCACCGTGAGGCCGGGCAGCAGCCCGAACGTATTCACGTAGCGCTCGAACGTCGCGCGGCGCAGGGGGCGGTCGGCCGTGATGTGCGCGGCAATTGCGCGAATCTTCGGTTCCATCGCGCCGGGTTTGCCGGTGACCTTGACGTCGGACACGTAACCTTCGACCACCGTGATGCGCACGACGCCGTTCTCGAACGTCTGCGCAGGAACAAACGCGAACGACAGAGCGAAGCCGCGATCCTGGTACAGCTTCGTCACGCCGTTGGCAGTTTCGATCAGTTCGCCGATCGTGATGTCCTTGCCGACAAGAGGGGTGAAGCGACGCGAGATTTCCTCGAACGGCACGGACTTCACGCCTTCGACCTGGAATGTGGTCGGCGTCAGATGACGCGACAGCAGCTCCTGCAACTGCGGCGCCTGCGGTGCGACCTGCACGGTCACGTTCGGGCCGGTTTTCGGCGCGTTGATCTGGGGCAGGGAGTCGAGCGGGTTACCGCCGACGCGCGTTTGTGCATGTGCCGTGCCTGCTGCCGCGATGGCGAGCAGCATCATCCATCTGTCGAGTCTGGATTTCATTGTTTTTCCTCGTTGGCCTTGCTCTTCGTATTCTTTGTAATGCCGGCGCGCGACACCAAGGTGCCGCGCGCCGCGTGCTGCAATGCCGGTTGTGCTTGTACGGCCGCGCCATCCGCTCCGGCTGCGAAGGTGCGACCGTCCTCCTTACTTGCCAACGCTACCCAGCGTACCCAGCAATCCCGTCACCGGTGCCAGCAGCCCCGTCGAGCCGCCGCCCGACGTTGCCGTACCCGTGACGCCGCCAACCAGCGACGTGACCGGTGCGAGCGGGCTCGATCCCCCGGATCCTGCTGCGCCGCCCACTGCTCCGGTGACAGTATTCAGCAAACCGGTGACAGGCGCGAGAGGGTTTGCACTGCCACCTGTTGCGCCGCCGAGCGTGCCCGTGACCGTCGACACGAGATTCGTGACGGGGGCGAGCGGGCTGCTGCCCGAACCGCCGGTCGCGCCGCCGAGTGCACCCGTGAGCGAGCCGAGCGGCGTCGAGCCGAGACCCGACAGCAGGCCGCCGAGCGGATTCGTCGAGCCGGAGCCCGACGACGTGCCGTTCTGTACGGTCGCCGTCGAGCCGCCGACGAGGCTCGTGATCAGGCCGGGGATCGGTGCCGCGCCGTTCGGGCCGTTCGGATTGACGAGGCCACCCGCGTTGGTCACGGTGTTGCCCACCGCAGTGACGAGCTGACCGACGTCGCCGACGAGCGGTTGGTTCGACGTGCCGCCAACCTGCTTGCCGGCCGAGCTGATCGCGCCGCCGACCTGGCCGAGCAGGCCCGAGACGGGTTGGCCGAGCCCGGTCGTCGTGCCGACCTGTTGCGTGACCTGGCCTGCGGTGATCACGAGCGGCGTGATTGCCGAGCTGAGCGGTTGTGTCACCTGCTGCACGGCGCCCGACGACAGCGTCGAGCCGATCGTCGTGCCGGCGGCCGTCAAGCCGTTGGCCACGGTGTCGAGCACGGTGCCGACCGGCGTCGTGACGGGCGCGAGCGGCGCGAGCTGGCCGGTGCCGAGCGCCTTGACCGTCGAGCTCAGGCCGGACACCGTGTTGCTCGTCGCGCCGACCACGTTGCCCAGGCCCGCGACGGTCGTGCCGACCGGATCCTTGGTCGTACCGATCTGTCCCAGCCCGTTGCTCACCGCATCGGCGGCTGCACCGACGATCGTGCCGGTGCTAGAGAGCGTGCTGCCCACACCCTTCGTCACGCCGTCGCCGAGGCCCGGCACGCTGATGTTGCCCACCGTGCTGCCGAGGTCGGTGGCCGTCTGGCCGACCGTGCTGACTACGCCTTTGGTGCCGGTGGACGTGCCGCTGGTGCCGCTCGTGCTTGGCGTACCGCTCGTGCTCGGGTTGTTATTGTTGTTGCTGCTGGTCGGCGGCGAGCTGACGCCACCACCGCCGCAGGCGGCCAGCAGGCAGGCGGCGGCGAAGGCCGTGAGGGGCGCGCGCCACTGGCGCAGGGCGGCTGTCGTGAGAGAACGTTGCTGGGACATGATGGACTCCTCGCTGTCTTGTCGATTGATGGATGTTGGTTTACTTGCCGTGCGTGCCGCCAAGCAGGCCGCCGATCAGCGACGTGACGGGCGCAAGCGGATTCGACGACGAACCCGAGTTCGTGACGGCGCCCGTACCGCCGGTCAATGCCGGTGCGCCGACCGCGCTGGTTACCGTGGACACGACGCCCGTCACCGGGGCGAGCGGGCTGCTGCCGCCTGCACCGCCCGTTGCGCCGCCGAGTGCGCCCGTTACCGCACCGAGGAGACCCGTGACCGGGGCGAGCGGGCCACCGCTGGTGCCGCCCGTTGCGCCGCCAAGCGCACCCGTGACCGTCGAGACGAGGCCGGTGACCGGGGCGAGCGGGCCGCCGCTGCCGCCTGCTGCGCCGCCGAGTGCGCCCGTGACTGTGGAGACGAGACCGGTGACCGGAGCGAGCGGGCCGCTGCCGCCACCTGCTGCGCCGCCAAGCGCGCCCGTGACCGTGGAGACGAGACCGGTGACCGGAGCGAGCGGGCCGCTGCCGCCACCCGCTACGCCGCCGAGTGCGCCCGTGACCGTGGAAACGAGGCCGGTAACCGGGGCGAGCGGGCTGCTGGCGCCGCCCGTTGCGCCGCCGAGCGTACCCGTGACCGTCGTGAGGAGACCCGTGAGCGGTGCGAGCGGGTTGGTCGCGCCGCCGGTGCCGCCCGTGAGCAGGCCGCCGACGGCCTTCACGGTGTTGCCCGTCGACGAGACCGTGTTGCCAAGGCCGGTCGTGACAGGGTTGCCGCCCGCCGACGCGAGCAGGGCGCCAGCCTGGTTCAGGCCATTGCCGACCGTGCCGAGCAGCGTGTTGACGGGCGCGCCGAGGCCGGTCGCGGTGCCGATCGTCTGGGTCGTCTGGCCGACCATCGTCGTGATCGGCGTGATGGCCGAGCTGACCGTCTGCGTGACCTGCTGGATCGGGCCGGTCGACAGTGCGTTGGTGAGGGTGGTGCCGCCGTTCGATACGGCGCCGCCGAGTGTCGACACGAGGCCGCCGACGGTGCCCGTGACCGGTGCCAGCGGCGTCAGCGGGCCGCTGCCGAGGCTCGAGACCAGGTTGCCCGTCTGCGTGACCGCGCCGCCGAGCTGGTTGACCACGCCGCCCGTGCTGGCGAGGGTGGTGCCGAGCGGATCCTTCGTCGCGCCAAGCTGGCCGAGACCGTTGCCAAGGCCGTTGCCGAGTGCGGTCACGGCGCCGCCAACGCTCTGCACGATGCCGCCTGCGGCTTGCGTGGTGCCCGGGTTGACACCCGGCAGCGACTGGTTGGCGATGACGGAGCCGAGGCCCGAGACGGTTCCACCGACGCCCGTGACGATGTTGCTGCTGCTTGCGAGGACAGTTCCCACTGCGTTCGACGACACACCCGAGGTGCCGCTCGTGCCCGACGTACCGCTGGTGCCGGAGGTGCCGCTCGTGCCCGAGGTGCCGCTGGTGCCGGACGTACCGCTCGTACCGGACGTACCAGACGTACCGCTGGTGCCCGAGGTACCGCTGGTGCCGCTCGTGCCCGACGTACCGCTCGTGCCGGACGTGGAGATCGTATCGCCGCCGCCCGAGCTCGAGCCGCCGCCGAGGCCCTGGCTGATGGAACCGGAGCCGCCGCACGCGGAGAGGGAAAGCATGGCTGCAACGGTGGCCGCGATCAGAGTCGTCCGGAACACGCCATGGGGGATAACCTTAATGTCCATTTTGTCCTCGCATTAGAAATGTGTTGTGAACTTCGTTGTGTTGAGTGGTGCGAGCACTACTCTGCAACTGTCGTGCCATTTCGATGCTCGACGGTTCGACAACAGGATTTAAACGGGGCAATTCCTTGTCGGAAAAGGAAGTTATGGAAATTGAAAGATTGTTGAATCTGTTTAAGGACAGACGAATGAGAACGATTTCGAGCGTTTCGTAACGTAACGTCACAACATTGGCGTTACGCGTGTGCCGTAACGTGGGGGCCGCGCAGGCTTGGTGGACGAGGCAATTGTTTTACTGGTGGATTAGGTGTGTACATCTAACCTATCGTAAATCCTATGTGTAAGTCGTACCGAAACGCCGTACAAATACGTGGTGCTCCTGGTCATTTTTTCGATCCGTGTCGTTGAAAGAGGTTGGAATTTAAATGGGATCGGATATAGAATCCGGAGCAGATGTAAGCAAATGTACGGTTCGGTACACAACGTTCGAGGAGGATCACTATCGCGAATGTTAACTTGCATCAAATGTTGAGCCATGCCCCTCAGGGCAATCTATAAAGAAAGTGCACCCGATTGTCGTTACAGCAGATGTGGCGAACTGAGCGGGGCAACCGGCCAGATATGCGGGGACGTATACGTATAAAAGGCCAAAGAACGTAAATACAGGCACGAGGAATAAAATGAAAGCAATGATGATTCGCTTCCTCCGGGAAGAAGACGGGGTTACCGCGATCGAGTATGGTCTGATTGCGGGTCTGATTGCGGCCTTGATCATCGGTAGCGTCACCACTATCGGTACCAAGATCTCGGCGCTGTTCTCCACGATTGCCAGTACGTTGCCGACCGGCTGATCCTCGGTAGCTCGATGGGTGGCGAGCGGTCCGTTTTCGCGGCCCGCTCGCCCTTACGTCGACATGGTCGGTCGATCGCGATATGGCACATCTTCTCAGCACCAGCATTTTTTTTGCCTGGGCGACGCTCGTTGCCGCCGGTGATATTCGATTTCGGCTTGTTCGAAATGCGCTTGTCGTCGTCGGACTCTTGGCGGCGCTTGCCAGTGCATTGGTCAATGCAAATCCGTTTGGTATTTCAGTCGAGCAGGCATTGATCGGCATGCTCGTCGGATTCGTGAGCTTTTTCCCGCTATTTGCATTTCGCGTCATGGGCGCGGCGGACGTGAAGGTGTTCGCGGTTCTCGGCGCGTGGTGCGGTTTGTCGATACTGCCGTGGCTGTGGGTCGTCGCCAGCCTTGTGGCCGGTATCCATGTCCTCGCGCTGATGACGCTGTCCCATACGCCGCTGGGCGCGCTGTGGTCGCGCGGTTCGCCGACGTTCGCGCTCGGTGCGCGGCGGGCGACGCCGTATGCGGCTTGTCTCGTCGCTCCTGCAGCGATATGGCTGGTCTATCTCGTCGTTACCGGGGGTGTGCAATGAAGCGACAGTGCCAGCCGCGGTCGTGGCGGCGCCAGCAGGGGGCGACGGCGGTCGAGTTCGCGCTGGTGTTTCCGCTGTTCTTCCTGATCATGTACGCGATCGTGACGTACGGGCTGATCTTCGCCGTTCAGCAGGGCTTGACGCTCGCTGCGACCGAAGGTGCGCGCACGGCGCTGAATTATGTCTACGAGTCCAACGGATCGGGGACGCAGGCACTGACGGACCGGGCGAAGGCGGCACAGTCGACGGCGATCGGGCTCACGACGTGGTTGGCCAACGTTCAGATTCCGACGCCGGTGTCGGGGGCATGCAGTTACGACGCAACCATGTATTGCGTGACGGTCACGGTGACGTACCCGTACAAGACCAACCCGCTGGTTCCGTCGCTGCCCCTGCTCGGACTCGTTACGCCGACGCAGTTGACCGGCACGGCAACCGTGCAGATCAACCCGGCCACCATTTTATGAAACGGACGCCGGGCAGCGCGCGGTAACAGGCTCAAGCGGCGTTCGCATATCGATATAACAACATTTACGGCACTCGATATTCACCATGGGCAACAACTTGACGAAGATCATCGCCGGGCTGCTGATTGCGCTCGCCGTGCTGCTCGGGATCTATGCGTGGATGCTCGGCCGGGCGCCGGCCCATCCGCCGGCCGCGGTGCCCGCCGTGGCGATGGTTCAGACGGTGCCGGTGGTCGTTGCGACGCGCCTGTTGCCGGCCGGTCAACCGATTCCGGCCGATGCCCTGAAGCTGGCTTCGGCACCCATGATGCCGACCGGCGGCTTCAGCGATCCGTCGCTGCCCGTCGGTCGTATTCCTGCGAACGACATTCTTGCCGCCGCGCCGGTCGTCGAGGGCGGCTTGACGTCGGGGCTGGCGAACCAGGTGGCGCCCGGCGAACGCGCGGTGGCCATCAAGGTCGACGAGACGAATGCGGTCGGAAACCGGTTGCGCCCCGGCAACTTTGTCGACGTGTTCCTGAATTTGCGGCGCGACAATTCGGGGATGGCGCAAACCGGCTCGGAAATTCCCAATTCACAGGCGCGATTGCTGATGTCGAAGCTGCGGATCCTGTCGTTCGGCGACGCGACGCCCGATCGTGACGGCAGCGGCGGCCCGGGCGGCGCGGTACGGACCGCCGTGCTTGCCGTGCCGACGGCACAGGTCGATGCGCTGACGCTCGCGGAAGCAAGCGGCCGGCTGACGCTTGCACTGCGCAATCCGCGTGATGACGAAGTCGCGACGCAGACGGTCGCGATCCGCACGGCCGCTGACCTGACACCTTCCGGGCAGGCGGCCGCCGGCGTGTGGCTCGATGAGCTTTCCGGCGGGCGGGCCCGCAATACGCCCCGCGTGCAGGCGCCGGCGCGGGCGCCGCGCGCACCGATCGTCGCGCGCGAAGGCGGGAGCAGCATTGAAGTGATTCGGGGTGGGCGAACCGAAACGGTCGCTTATTGACAACCTAAACACGGTCATCGACAGCAGTAACGGAAGGGAGAAGGCCGTATGACGGTCTCCGACACAATGACAAAAAAACTGATTGCATACGCGATTGCCATCTGGGCCATGACCTTCGCCGTGTTGGCCGGGGCCGCCGGCACAAACGGGTCGATCGATCTGGCGGTCGGCTCGCAGCGACAGGTCGCTGCCGGCCGCACGCTGCAGCGGATCGCGGTGGGCGATCCGTCGGTCGTCGACGTGCTGGTCATGAAGGGCGGTCGCGCCGGCAATGTGCTGCTGGTTGCGAAGGCACCGGGTTCGACGAATGTGATGCTGTGGGAGCGCGGTCGCGACGAGCCGACCGTGTGGAACGTCAATGTCGTCGATGCGGCCGCACAGGCCGTGCTGGACGGCGCGGGGCCGTCCGTGAAGGCGTATGGCGGTGCGGCAGTCGTGTCGGGCGCTGCAGCCTCGCTCGACGCGCACGAGCGGGCAGTTGCCGTCGGCAAGCGGATGGGCGGCAAGGATGCGGCGGTTATCGATGCCTCGACGGTCGGCAACCGGAACGTCGTGCAAGTCGACGTCAGGGTCGTCGAATTCAGCCGTTCGGTGCTGAAGGAAGCGGGGCTGAATTTCTTCAAGCAGAGCAACGGATTCGCTTTCGGCGCATTTTCACCGGGCAGTCTCCAGTCGGTGACCGGCGGGGGGACGGGGGCATTCCAGGCGACGGGCGGCATTCCGATCGCGTCCGCGTTCAACCTGGTGGTGAATTCGGCGGGTCGCGGCATCTTCGGCAATATTTCGATTCTCGAGGCGAACAATCTGGCCCGCGTGCTCGCGCAGCCGACCCTCGTGGCGTTGTCCGGGCAAAGCGCCAGCTTTCTCGCCGGCGGCGAAATTCCCGTGCCGGTGCCGCAGGCGCTCGGCTCGACGGCGATCGACTGGAAGCAGTACGGCGTCGGGCTGACCCTGACGCCGACCGTGCTGAGCCAGCGCCGCATCGCACTCAAGGTGGCGCCCGAATCGAGCCAGCTCGACTTCCAGCATGGCGTCACGATCAACAGTGTCTCGGTGCCGGCGATCACGACTCGCCGCGCCGACACCACGGTCGAGCTCGGCGACGGGGAAAGCTTCGTGATCGGCGGCCTGATTGACCGCGAAACGATGTCGAACATCAACAAGGTGCCGGTCCTGGGCGACCTGCCGATCATCGGCGCCTTCTTCAAGTCGCTGAACTATCAGCAGAACGACAAGGAACTGGTAATCATCGTGACGCCGCATCTCGTTGCGCCGATCGCGAAGGGCGCGCCGTTGCCGACCACGCCGGGCGAACTGTCCGAACAGCGCGATGGTCCGGTGTGGCGGTCGTATCTTGGCGGTATCGCGTCACCCGATGCGGCGCCCGGATTTTCGAAATGATTGCGGGACGAGATGTCGCGCGATATGTAACCGAGGGTGTTCAACATGAACGCGAGAACCCTGTCGTTGGCTGAGCCTGCCGTGACCGATTATTTCGTGTGCGCATCGCAGCAGGACGAGCATGCCCGCTGGCTGAGCGAGACACTCGTGTCGGCCGGCACGGTGGAAGCCTTGTCGCTCGAACCGGGCGCGCTGAGCCAGCGCATCACGGGGCTCAATCCTGCGATCGTCTTCATCGATTTTTCCGGTGCGCACAGCGCGGCGAGCGCTGCCGCGGCTGCCGTACGGCTGGCCCATCCGGGCCTGCCGGTCGTCGCGCTCGGCATGCTCTCGGAACCGGAAAGCGCGCTTGCCGCACTGCGGGCCGGTGTCCGCGATTTCATCGACGTGTCCGGTAGTGCAGAGGATGCATTGCGGATCACCCGCGGGTTGCTGGAGCATACCGGCACCGAGCCGGCCAACCGGCACGGCAAGGTCGTTGCGTTGCTCGGCGCACGCGCGGGGATGGGCGTCAGCACGCTCGCCGCGAATCTGTCCGTGTGGCTGCACAAGCGCACGGGTTCGGCCGACCCGGAAGGCGGCACACCTGCATTCGGCGTCGCCGCGCCTCACGCGCGGCAGACGGCGCTGGTCGATCTCGGGCTTCCCGCGGGCGACAGTGCGCTGTTCCTCAACACACGCTGCGAATTCCATTTCGTCGAAGCCGTGCGCAACCTGCGGCGCATCGACCGGACGTTCGTCAATACCGCGCTGACGCGCCACGCCAGCGGCGTCGCGCTGACCACGTTGCCGCCCAATCTCGCCGACCTGCGTGATGTGTCGTACGCCGCGTGCGTCGGGCTGTTGAACCGGCTGCGCGCGTTCTTCGATCAGCAGATCATCGATCTCGGCGGATTCACGAACCATGAATTCGTTGCACAGATCACCGCGGTGGCCGACGAAGCGTGGCTCGTGTGCGACCAGGGTGTCGCATCGATCGTCTCGGCGGTCGACCTGCTGGAAGGGCTGCGCGATGCGGGCGTCGACATCGGCAAGATTCGTCTCGTCGTCAACCAGTACGACGCGACGCTGAGCCTGACGCCGGCCCAGATCGCAGAGCGGCTCGGCATTTCGCACCTGGCGACGCTGCCGGCGCGTCGCGTGGCAATCGGCCAGGCGGCCAACCAGGGGAGGCTGATCGTCGATACGGCCGAACGCGATCCGTATGTGCGTGCCCTCGAGCCGCTCGCAGATCGACTGGCAGGGCCGGTCTCCGCAGGCCAGCGCAGCGCATTGGGCTTGTCCGCCCTGAAGCGTTTCATTCAACCTTCGTCCAGGCGATCGTAAGCGATGGCACACGACATCCAATTTGCCGACGGCGCAGCGCCGTTCTCCCAGTCGCAGCAGTTTCACGACATCAAGAATGCCGCGCACGAGCATCTGCTGACGCGCATCGAGGAACTCGGCGCCGAATTCGGCCGTTGGTCGCGCCAGGCGATCAACCAGTTCGTCGATCTGGAAATCGACAGTTTCGTGCGTCTGCGGCGCATTCCCCTGAACGAGACCGAGGTCAGGGCGATTGCGGAGGCGCTGACGAAAGAGCTCGCCGGGTTCGGCCCGATCGAGGACCTGCTCGCCGATCCGCACGTCGAGGACATCCTGATCAACGGCTACAACGACATCTACGTGTCGCGCCACGGCATCCTGGCGAAGCTGCCGATTCGTTTCACCGACAACGCGCACCTGCTGCGGATCGTGCGCCGCATCCTCGCGCCGATCGGCCGACGTCTCGATGAATCGAACCCGATGGTCGACGCGCGGCTGCCGGACGGCGGGCGCGTCAACGTCGTGATCGAGCCGCTGTCGATCGACGGGCCGGTCGTATCGATCCGGAAATTCCGCAAGGACCCGCTGAAACCGGCCGACCTGCTCGCCAACGGCACGTTCAATGCGGAAATCGGTACGTTGCTGGAAGCGGCCGTCGAGGCGCGCTGCAACGTCCTCGTGTCGGGCGGCACGAGCTCCGGCAAGACGTCGCTGCTCAACGCGCTCGCGTTTCACATTCCCGAGCACGAGCGTGTCGTGACGATCGAGGACACGGCCGAGCTTTCGCTGAATCACCCCCATGTCGTGCGTCTCGAAAGCCGCCCGGGCGGTTTCGACGGCAACGGCATCGTGACGATCCGTGACCTGCTGCGCAATACGCTGCGGATGCGGCCGGATCGCATCATCGTCGGCGAAGTGCGTGGCGGCGAGGTGCTCGAGATGCTGCAGGCGATGAATACGGGGCACGACGGATCAATGGGTACCGTCCACGCGAGTTCGCCGCGCGAGTGTCTGTATCGCCTCGAGATGCTGGCCGGTTTCGCGGGGTTCCAGGGGACGGAATCGAGCCTGCGCCGGCAGATCGCGAATGCCATCGACTTCATCGTGCAGATCGGCCGGCTGTCCAACGGCCGGCGCCGGATTCTTTCGATCACCGAAGTGACCGGGCTGTCGGACAACATCATCGCGACCCAGGAGCTGTATCGCTATGAGGCGCGCGTGACGCCCGAGGGCGAAGAGGTCGACAACTGGGAGTCGCTCGGCATTCATCCGCATTCGCCGAAGCTCGCACGCTTCCGTCAGTCGCTGCAGGCCGCCGGCTTTGGCGGTAGCGGTGGCGGCGGTGGTTTCGGCGGCGGATTCGGCCGCGGGGGCGGGGGTTTCAATGTATAGCCTGATGGCCGGCGCGCTTGCAATGGCACTGCTTTGCGTTGCTGCCGCGTTGGTGCTTTGGCGGCATGGCGAGGCAAAACGCGGCCGCGCCGACGTGCAGCGCTTCATCGATAGCCGCATCGAACCGGCCGCGCGGGCGGCGGGTGCGATTCAGCGCGACGCGCGGCCGGCGCCGAACGTCGCGTCCGCGCCCGGCGCGGCGCGCGCGCAATCCGCCACACCGGCTTCGCGCTGGGCACACTGGCGCGACATCGCGACGGAATACCTCGCCAATCTGGCGAGTCGTGCAGGGATCGAGGATGCACGCGGCAAGGCGCTTCTCGCGCTACTGGGATTGGCCGTAGTCGGGCTCGTCGCCGGTAACCGGGGCGGCTGGCTCGCATGCATCGCCGCGCTCGTGTGCGGCGCGTCGCTGCTCGCGTTCTGGCTCGTGTCCCGCATTCAGCGGCGGCGCCTGACGATTGTGCGCCAGTTGCCCTCGTTCCTCGACGGCATCGTACGCCTCGTCACGCTCGGCAACAGCGTGCCGGCGGCGTTCCAGGCTGCGCTGCTGACGACGGAAGCGCCGTTGCGCGGGTGTCTGGACCACGTGTCGCGGATGTTGCGCACGGGAGTCGAGATCGACCGTGCGATGGGGCATATCGCGAGCGTCTATCAGACCAAGGAGTTCGAACTGGTCGGGTCGGTGCTGCGGCTCTCGGTCCGGTACGGCGGCCGCGCCGACGTCATGCTCGACCGGATGTCGACGTTCATGCGCGACCTCGAGCAGGCCGAGCGGGAACTGGCGGCGATGTCGTCGGAGACCCGGTTGTCCGCGTGGGTGCTGGTCATGTTGCCGATTGCGATCGGCAGTTTCGTGATCGCGACGAATCCGCTCTATCTCCAGTCGATGTGGAACGACTACACCGGCCGTCAGCTGTTGTTCATCGCCTTCATGCTGCAGTTCGCGGGCGGTATCTGGTTGTACCACATGGCCAAACTCAGGTGACGGCATGACAGCCAATCAACTCGGTTCGCTCGCACTGGTTCTCGGCGCACTCGGCGTCATGCTGCTGGCACTGCTTGCGGTGCGCCGCGCGGGTGCGCAGACGCGCAGCGACCGCACGCTGTCCAGTGCGCTCGAGCGGCGCACCGCGACGCTGGAAGCAACGGGTGCGCGGGCCGCACAGCAGTCCGATGAATCCCGGCCGAATCCGGTCGGGCGGGATGCGGGGGCCAGGCCGTCGTTCGTCGTGCAATGGCTGGACCGCCTGTCGATGGTCGGGACGCGCCTGCTCGATACCCGTCTGGGCCGGTATCTCGTCGCCGACGAAGATCGGCTGTTGCTGGAGCAGTGCGGCTATGCCGACACGCGCACCCGCGGGCTGTTCCTGAGCGCGCGGCTCGCCTGCGCGATCGTCGTGCCGTTGCTTTTCCTCGTGCTGATGGGCCCGCAACTGACCGGTGCGCAATGGCGGGCCGGCGGTGGCATCGCGCTCGTCACCGGTTTCATGTTGCCGAAGCTCTACCTGCGACGTCGTGCTGCACAGCGCCGGCAGTCGGTGATCGACGAACTGCCGCTGCTGGTCGACATGCTTCGCTTGCTGCAGGGGGTCGGATTATCGCTCGACCAGAGCATCCAGGTCCTGACGAACGACTTCAAGGGGATGATGCCCGTGCTGTCGCTGGAAATGGAAATCGCCCAGCGGCAATTCGCTGCCGGCCGGACGCGTGAGCAATCGCTTCAGCGGCTGTCGTCCGGTTTCGAGAACGAGGATCTGCGTGCGATCGTGCGGCTGCTGATCCAGGTCGACAAACACGGCGGCGCGGTACAGGAGCCGCTCAAGCAGTTCGGTGACCGGTTGCGCGAGGCACGCCGCGCGATGCTGCGCGAACGGATCGGCAAGCTGACGGTGAAGATGACGGGCGTGATGATCCTGACGTTGCTGCCGGCGCTGCTGATCGTGACGGCCGGGCCGGGAATGATCTCGGTGTTGCGCGCGCTGAGCCAGGCGCAGCCCTGATGCCGGGAAGCCAAGGAAGCAAGATGAGACGCATCGATGAATTCGTGAAAGTGGCCGGCGTGCTGGCGATGGTGGGCTTGCTCGGCGCGTGCTCGGCGTTCAAGGAAAGCGGATACGGCGTCGGTCCGCAGGCCGAGCGCGCGGCGCTGATGGACGCAGCGGCGCAAAAGCAGGCGGCGCCGGATACGCCGGGCATGTATCTCGGCCTGATCGAGCGGATGCAGTCGCAAGGGCTGTATTACGCGTCGCTGGCGCATATCGACGCATACGAAAAACAGTACGGCGCATCGCCGCAGACGATCCTGCTGCGCGCCGATGCCTTGCGCATGACGGACCAGCCCGCCGCGAGCACCGCGGTATATACGCAGTTGCTCAACACGACGCTCGCCGCGCGCGGCTATCGCGGTCTCGGGCTGATTGCCGGTGGCGCGGGCGATTTTCCGCGCGCCGCGCAGGCGCTGTCGCAGGCCACCGTGCTGGCGCCGACCGATGCGTCGACGCTTTCGGATCTCGCCTACGCGAAGCTGCGCTGCGGCGATGTCGAGGGGGCGCGCATTCCATTGATGAAGGCCGCTGAGCTCGACCAGAGCAACCCGAAGATCATCAGCAACCTGGTGCTGTACCTGCTCGCATCCGGCCGGACCCACGATGCGCAGAAGCTGATGGCGCAGCAGAAGCTGTCGACGGACGTTCGCAACGACATCCGCAACGACGCGACGAGGATTACCGCGGCGGCACGCACGTGGCGTCGCGCGTCCCAGGTGCCGGCTCCGGTTTCCACGCCGATCGGTTCGGGGAGCGTGGTCGACGTGTCGGGCTCGGATGTCGCGAAGCGTCCGTCCCCGGTGGCGAACATCCAGGGATTCGATCCGACTGCGCCGTTGCTGCAGCGGTTTGCACAATGAAAAAGGCATTGGGGGGAACTGACATGACGAACAACAAGAATCCTGGTCGCGTGGCACGTGTGTGCCAGGGTGTCGCGCTTCTCGTGCTCATGGGGGGCGCTACCGCGGCGTATAGCGATCAGCCGGCGCCCGACGCGTCGGAAATCGGTCATGCAACGAACGCACTGCTGGCATTCCAGCGTGACGGACGTGCGGCCGGGCCGGCCTTGCCGGTACTGGGCGATACCGCGTCGCTGTCCTATCAACGTTATCTCGAATCGTTCAAGCACAAGATTCCGGAATCGATGGGGTCGCCGGTCAACGCGAACGGCAATGGATCGTCCGGCGGGCAGAGTTCATCGCAATCGTATTGAGCGGAGCCGCGATGAGCATTGCTCGACATGCATCGAACCGGATGGCCGGACCCGGTCGCGCGTCGCCGCGGCGGCAGCGGGGTTCGGTCGTCGTCACGGCGGCCGTGTGGATCCTGCTGTCGATGGTGATTCTCGGTTCGGTCGATATCGGGAACGTCTTTTTCACGCGCCGCGACATGCAGCGCGTGGCCGATCTGGCTGCGCTCGCCGCGGTTCAGAAGCTGGACGACACGTGTGCGAGCGTGACCTCCGTGGCCACGAGCAACGCCACGACGAACGGCTTCACGCTGGACGGCAGCGGCACCACGTCGCTGTCGGCCGAATGCGGTTATTGGGCACCGTCGGCGACCGGGACGGCGAGTTCCTTCTATTCGGCGAAATCGACGGTGCCGCTCGCGACGCAGTTGAATGCCGTGCGGGTGACGGTCTCCAAGACGCTGCCGTATTTCTTCTTCGGGCCGACCCGCACCGTGACCGCCACGTCGACCGCGAAGGCAACCAACATCGATACCTTCTCGATCGGCGCGACGCTGGCCGCGGTGGGCGGCGTCGGCTGCTCGGGCGTGCCGAGCGGGAACCCCGGCCTGGTGAACGCGCTGCTGGGCTCGCTATTGCAGGGGCAGGGCGGCACGCCGCTGAACCTCAATCTCGTGTCCTATCAGGGGCTCGCCTGTGCGAACGTCAAGCTCGGCGACATCGCCGTCTCGCTGCAGTCGCTGTCGGTCGGCAACGGTACGATCGGCGGACTGGTCAATGCCAACGCGTCGGTCGGCACCTTGCTCAACGCGATGGTGGCGGCCGTCAACAAGACGACCACGCTGGGGACGACGGTGCAGACAAGCGCAACCGGCGCACTGACCACCCTCGCCAACCTGAGCCTGCTCAGCAACACGGCACTCAAGGTCGCCAGCCTGACCGGACAGGGCGCCACGTCGCTGCTGACGCTGGGCCTTGCGAACACGCAGGCGGCGGCGGACGCGACCGTGAACGTGCTCGATCTCGTGATGGCGATGGCGCAGATCTCGCAGGCCGGCAAGCCGGGCGTGGTGATCGGCGCCAACGTGCCGCTGACGCTGCCGAACGGCAACTCGGTTTCGATCGTCCAGTTGCAGGCGCAGGTCATCAGCCCGCCGACCATTGCGGTCGGCGAAGGCGGGAAGGACAAGAACGGCGCGTGGCGGACGGTGGCGACGAACGCACAGGTCGGCCTGTATCTCGTCGTCAACCTGGGCGTGAATCCGCTGCCGGTCGTGGTGTCCGCGAACGTGTATCTGCCGCTTTACGTGCAGCTGGGCGCCGGCAGCGCGACACTGCTGTCGACCAACTGCCTGACGTCGCCGAATTCCGCGACGATCACCGCGCAGCCGAGTGTCGCCAATCTCTGCATCGGCCAGCCGCCGCTCACGGCCGGCAATCTGCTGAACCTTCCGGCGAACTACAGTTGCACGTCGCCGGCCAAGGTGCTTGACGTGCTGGTTCTGTTGGGTGCCGTCGAGGTGTCCGCCACCGTCTCCAACGTGTCCGTGAATCTGGCTGCCAGTCCGGCGACCAATACGTTCTACGGGCGCGGAGGAAGCGATCCATCGAATTACTGGACGACCAATACGAACGCACTGGGTTCGGCGGTAGGTAACGCGCTGGCAGGCCTGAGCCATGCGCAGATCACGCCCACCGTGAGTGTCCTATTCGGGCTCGTCTCGGTCACGATCACACCGGATTTCCTTTCATCGCTGCTGTCGGTACTGACCACCGTCCTGAGCCCGCTTTTGACCGCGCTCGACGGTATCATCGACCCGTTGCTGGACTTGCTCGGCGTCCAGCTCGGTGCCGCCACGGTGCATCAGATGTCGCTGACCTGCGGCGTCGCGCAAACAGTCAGCAATTAGAGAAGCAAGACCACCCGATGAGAACCACGCCCGCAATCGAAGAGCTCGACCTGTACGTCTGGGAAGGCAAGGCGGACATTGTCGACCGCGTCGCCCGATGCATGGCGAGCTTCGACGTCGAAGTGATCCGTGCCGACAACGCGGAGATCTCGCCCGAGCGCGCCGCCTTGCGGCCATCGCTGGCGATCATCAGCGTGACGATGATCGAAATCGGCGCCGCGTTCCTGCGCGACTGGCAAGCCAACATCGGCATGCCGGTCGTCTGGGTCGGCGCGGCGCGCGATCACGACGCGTCGCAGTATCCGCCCGAGTATTCGCACATCCTGCCGCTCGACTTCACGTGTGCCGAACTGCGCGGCATGATCGGCAAGCTCGCCACGCAGCTGCGGGCGCATACGGCCGAAACGTCGCATCCGACCGAACTCGTCGCGCACTCGGAATCGATGCAGGCCCTGCTGCACGAAGTCGATACGTTCGCCGATTGCGACACCAACGTGTTGCTGCACGGCGAAACCGGCGTCGGCAAGGAGCGCATCGCGCAGCTGCTGCACGAGAAGCATTCGCGCTACCGGCATGGCGAATTCGTGCCCGTGAACTGCGGCGCGATTCCCGACGGCCTGTTCGAATCGCTGTTCTTCGGTCATGCGAAAGGATCGTTCACGGGCGCGGTTGTTGCGCATAAAGGCTATTTCGAGCAGGCGGGCGGCGGCACGCTGTTTCTCGACGAAGTCGGCGATCTGCCGCTGTACCAGCAGGTCAAGCTGCTGCGCGTGCTCGAGGATGGCGCGGTGCTGCGCGTCGGCGCGACGACGCCGGTCAAGGTCGATTTCCGGCTGGTCGCGGCGAGCAACAAGAAGCTGCCGCAGCTCGTGAAGGATGGCCTGTTCCGTGCCGATCTCTACTACCGGCTCGCGGTGATCGAGCTGAGCATTCCGTCGCTGGAAGAGCGCGGCGCCGTCGACAAGATCGCGCTGTTCAAGTCGTTCGTCGCGCAGGTCGTCGGCGAGGAACGGCTCGCCCAGTTGTCCGACCTGCCGTACTGGCTGACGGATTCCGTCGCGGACAGCTATTTCCCCGGCAACGTGCGTGAACTGCGCAACCTCGCCGAGCGTGTCGGCGTGACGGTGCGGCAGACGGGCGGGTGGGATGCCGCGCGGCTGCAGCGGTTGATCGCGCACGCGCGCAGTTCGGCCCAGCCGGTCCCGGCGGAGAGTGCGGCCGAGGTGTTCGTCGACCGCAGCAAGTGGGACATGAACGAGCGCAACCGCGTCATCGCGGCGCTCGACGCAAACGGCTGGCGGCGTCAGGATACGGCGCAGCAACTCGGCATCAGCCGCAAGGTACTGTGGGAAAAAATGCGCAAATACCAGATCTTCGACGAGGAGCCCGAGACCCGCGAAAGTGAGTAATTAATGAGATAAAATCGCGCTGAATTATAACGACTCGGGCGGGAATAGAACTTCATGAGCCATAAGACGGGGTTGGGAAGGGCGTGCGTATTGTTCGCCCTGGCGGGAGGCATGCAGGGCGCATACGCGCAAAGTCTGGCGGACAGCGGTTCGCCGGCCGTACAGCAGGCATCGGCGCCGGTGGCGGCGATGCCGGTGATCGATTCGCAGACGTCGCTGCAGCCGCAGGCGGGCGAGTCGACGGGGCCGAGCACGGTCGACGACTTGCAGCGCCAGATCCAGGCGCACACGCTGACGGAAATGCGCACGAGCTACAACGGCAGCTACGGTGCGAGCCTGCTGTTCAACGTGAAGGACGGTGCGTACTTCGTCGCGCTGTTTCAGCAGAAGGCGTTCTGGCGCGTCATCAAAACTTACGACGAAACGCGTGCGGAAGCGATCTATCGCGATTTCTCGCGCCAGGCGGAACGGCTGGCCGTGAACGAACTGCGGGCAGCGAAGCTGGAATCGCAGAAGGCGCAAATGGACAAGCAGATCGAGGTCACGCAGGATCGCGCGCGGCGTCTGCAGGCCGATATCTCGATCGCACGCCAGCAGCAGGCGGCGGTAGCGGATCGCCAGAAGAGCGTACGCAACGAGACGGCCGCATTGCAGGCGCAGCAGGCCGAGCTTCAGTCGCAACTGCGTGCGTTGCAGCAGCAGGTGCGTTCGTTGCAGCGTGAGGCCGATGCGGGCCTGCCGACGACGGCACGCTGAACCCGGCGGCGGTGCGGCGACATGCCGCGCCGGCCGCACAAGTAAAAAGGGCAAGCCGGTTGGCTTGCCCTTTTGCTTTACTGGCCGTCCGGCACGATTCGCCGGCGGCGCGTCACGATGACCGGCCCGTTGCCGCCGCGGGAATCCGACGGTGACGCGTTGCCGGATGCATCGCCGGTGTCGCGCGGTGCGCCGTAGCTCTCGCGCGGTTCACGCGGTTCGCGCGGGGCACCGTAGCCTTCGCGCGGCTCGCGCGAGCCGTAACCTTCACGCGGTTCGCGGGAGCCGTAGCCGCCGTCGCCGCGCGATTCACGCGGGCCGCCGTGCGAGCCGTACGGGCTGTGACCGCCGCCTTCACGGCCGCCGGGGCGCCCGCCGGTGCGCGGCCCGCGGGGGCCGCTGCCGCCCGGGCGCGAGCCGCCCGTGTCGAGCTGGATCGTGGAAATCGCGCGCTTGTAGATGCCTTGCAGACCCACGGGGGTGCGCAGCATCACCAGGTACTGGTCGAACGACTCGATGCACCCCGTCAGACGAATGCCGTTGACGAGATAGATTTCAACGCGCTTACGTTCCTTGCGCGCCGAATTGATGAAGTCGTTTTGCGGATGGGATTCTGCGGGATTGGCCATTGAGGTGCGGCAGGAGCCTGCGTCAGAGAATATGTTGTGCGTGTGTGGCGTGTTCGTCCACAAGGTGTTTGGCGGGATTCTACCCTGTTCAATCGGGGAGCGCGTAGTCGTGATTGTGTCGAACCGTAACCCACTATAGACGTTCCAGCGCATTTTCGCGATTCGGCCAAACGGCTAATGGCATTTCGTTACGCCGCGTTACGACTCTCGCAATGCCGTATCACCTTGGCTCGCGCGCGACGCTTACATTGGCCGCGCGAGCCGGGCGGGCCGGCATATCAGGGATTCAGAACATGAACAAGAGGCGATGGGCAGGGTGGGTCGGGAGCGTGGCGTTGCTGGCTTCCGGCAGTGCGATGGCGGGGCATGTCGACCTGTCGGTCGGCATCGGTGTACCGGTTGCGCCGGTCTATGTCGAGCCGGCGCCGGTCTATGTAGCGCCGCAGCCGGCCGTCGTCGCCTATCCCGGCTACGGATACGGCTACGACGGCGAATACGACGACGATCGCTATCGCAAGTGGCGCAAGCACTATTACAAGCATTGGCACCGCCACCACGGCGACGACGATGACGATTGAGCCCAAGGTCAGCCCCGGCGGCACGCATCAGAACGCATAGTCGGGGTTTTTCGGGTCGAATGCGGTGTCGTCGAGCGCCACCGGCGCGATTTTCTCGATGACGATCCGCTCGAAGACCTTGCCGTCGTTGTCATACGACTCGACGGTCCGGAAATAGGGCGCATGCAGGTCGAGCCCGAGGACTTCCTTCTTCGCGTAGAACTGCGGCCGGCCGGTCGGTGTTTCGTAGGTGAGCGTAACGACGCGCACGCCGTTGATCGTTCTGGCTTCCACATCGGTCGGCCGCTGCACGCCGGCTTCCAGATATTTCTTCCCTTCGGTCAGGTACAGGTTCGTGATGAATTCGGTGCCGAGATCCTTCACCTGATGATTCGACTGGGCGCGCGCGAGTGCGCCGTCGATGGCCGTCCACAGCGGAATCTTGCCGAGCAGACCGCCGAGGTGGCCGTACATCTCGTCCTTGCGCTGCGTCGTGTCGTAGATGGTCTCCTGTCCGGCATGCGCGCCGCCCGGCAGCCATTTCGCGTAGACGCGCAGCGGCTCGCGGGTGGTCTTCACGAGCATGCGGTCGGGCGTATCCGACCATTTTCCGCTGATGCGTTCCTGGCGCACCATCGTGAACTGGTAGGACGGATAGCCGTTCGGACCGTTACGGATATAGAGCGGCACGGCGAGCGGATCGAGTGCCTTGAAGAGCGCAGCGAGCGTGGCGTCATCGAGTTGTGCGAGCGTGCCGCGCTGCGCGGCCGTGCGCAGCCAGCGCGCCTGCTGCGCGACCGGCTCGCGTACGACTTTCGCGAGATCGGCCGGCAGGGCGACCTCCTGTGCCGCACCCACGGCGCTGGCCGCTTCCTGTGCGTGCAGGCCAGTCTGCGCGAGCGACAGCATGCACGCGACTGCCACGGCGGCGGCATGCCGCACGCGGCGCTTCTTTCCTTCGTTCATCGACGGCGTCTCCCGGTGCGATGGATCGTTCAGCCTTGCTTCGCGGCCTTGATTTTGGCGAGTTCCTCGTCGCGCAACGCACGGCGCAGGATCTTGCCGACGTTCGTCTGCGGCAGCGCGTCGCGGAACTCGACGAATTTCGGCATCTTGTAGCCGGTCAGGTTCTTGCGGCAGTGCGCGAGCACGTCGTCGACCGTCAGCGACGGGTCGCGGCGCACGACGAACACCTTGATCCGTTCGCCCTGTACCTCGTCAGGAATACCGATCGCCGCGGCTTCGCTGATGCCCGGATGCATCACCAGCACTTCCTCGATCTCGTTCGGATACACGTTGAAGCCCGACACGAGGATCATGTCCTTCTTGCGGTCGATCAGGCGGATGAAGCCGCGCTCGTCCATCACGCCGATGTCGCCGGTGGCGAGCCAGCCGTCGGCGTCGATCACCTTCGCCGTCTCGTCGGGGCGCTGCCAGTAGCCGCGCATCACCTGCGGACCGTGCACGCACAGCTCGCCCGGTTCGCCGACGGGCGCCCAGGTGCCGTCCTCGCGGCGAAAGCGCACGACGGTGGACGGCGCGGGCAGGCCGATCGAACCGCTGAACGCGGCCATGTCGTTCAGATCCACGGGGTTCATCGTCACGATCGGCGAACACTCGGTCAGGCCGTAGCCTTCGACGACCGGCCGGCCCGTCACCTGCTGGAAGCGCTCCGCGACCGCGCGCTGCATCGCCATCCCGCCGGCCATCGCGAGCTTCAGCTTCGAGAAATCGCGCTTGCGGAATTCCTCGTTGTCGAGGAACGCGTTGTACAGCGTGTTGATGCCGGTGATTCCGGTGAACGTCTCGTTGCGGATGATCTTCATCACCATCGTCATGTCGCGCGGGTTCGCGATCAGGATGTTGCGCCCGCCGAGGCCCATGAAGATGAATGCGTTCACCGTCAGCGAATAGATGTGGTACAGCGGCAGCGGCGTGAGCACGGTTTCGACGTCGCCCGAGACCTGGTCGGCGATCCAGGCCTTCGCCTGCAGCAAGTTCGCGATCAGGTTGCCGTGCGTGAGCATCGCGCCTTTCGCGACGCCGGTCGTGCCGCCCGTGTATTGCAGGAACGCGAGGTCGTCGCGCGTGATCTGCACCGGCTGCGGCTTGCCGCGCGCCCCGAGCGCGAGGGCGGAGCGCAACCGGACGGCCTGCGGCAGGTGGTAGGCCGGCACGAGCTTCTTCACGTGTTTCAGCACGAAATTGATCAGGCGTCCTTTCGCATTGAAGCCGTCGGCGAGCAGGTCGCCGAGCGCGGTGACGACGATGTTCTTCACCTGCGTTTCCGGCAGCGCGTCCTGCAGCGTGCGCGCGAAGTTCTCGAACACGACGATCGTCTGCGCGCCGCTGTCCTTCAGCTGGTGCGCGAGTTCGCGCACGGTGTAGAGCGGATTGACGTTGACGACGATCGCGCCGGCCTTCAGCGTGCCGAACAGCGCGACCGGGTACTGGAACGTGTTCGGCAGCATGATCGCGACGCGGTCGCCGGGCTTGATGCCGATGCTTTGCAGGTACGACGCGAACGCGTCGACTTTCTGCGCGAGCGTGCGATAGGTCATCGAGGCGCCTGCACTCACGTAGGCGACGCGCTCGGCGAAGCGGCTCGTGCATTCGTCGAAGAACTGCACGAGCGACGCGTATTGCGTGACGTCGATGTCGTGCGGGACGCCTGGCGGATATGACGCGTACCAGATGCCGTCGGTGTTCGGCGGAACCTGGGCCGCTGCGGTTGCTGCGGAAGATGACATGACGTGTCTCCGGTCTTTGCTCTCGGCGAGGGCGGACGCTTCGGCGCCGGCCCGTGCCCCATGCCGCACGGTCGATCGGCGGGGCGCCTCGACGCCCCGCCTGACTGCGCGTTTCAATCAATTCGTGAACAGGAAGCCGCGCGTGGCCTCGCGCGCTCAGTTCGTGGAATGCAGCGTCGCCGCGTCGACGGAGGTTGGAGCCGACTGCGGCAGCCCGAACGCTTCGCTGGCCCCCGCATCGTCGAGCACGGCCGCGAAGATCGACAGTTGCGCGCTGTCGGGCATCGGCGCTTTCAGTGCGGCGACGATCAGCGACGACAGTCGCGCGATCATCTGCACGTCGTTCATCGTGCGGCCTTGCGAGAACTCGTCGATCAGGCTTTCCGTTTCGGCGCCCGCAAGCGCACCGGACAGCGCGCCGATCGCGAAGTGCAGGCGCCAGCCGAGCTCCGTGCGCGGCAGGTGCGGCAACGCGCGCTGGAACGCGTCGAAGAAGCGACCCGCGACGCTCGCGTAGTGGGCGGTCAGGAAGTTGCGCACGAACGGCGACGGATCGGTGTACGCACGGCCGATCAGGCGCAGGAAGCCGGGGCCGCCGCGTTCGGGATCCCGCGACGCCTTCAGCGCGGGAATGAACATCGCGCCGAGCACGTGCTCGCAGGTGATGTGGGTGCCGAGTTGCGCATCGAAGCGGTCGAGGATGCCGAGGCGCTCCTGGTTGAGCTGGTCGAGCCGGCGCGACAGCATCGCGTGGATCAGCGCTTCCTTGCTGCCGAAGTGGTAGTTGACCGCGGCGAGGTTGACCGCCGCGCGCGAGGTGATCTGGCGCATCGACATCGCCTCGAAGCCATGTTCGATGAAGAGATCCTCGGCCGCATCGAGAATGCGCGCCTTCGTCCCGCCGGTCTGCCGCGTGCCGGATGACCGTGCCCCGGACGGCCGTCCCGCGGATGGCCGTCCCTCCTGACTTACTGCCATGTCCCGCCTCCCATGCCGGTCGCCCGGCCGCGAACTGGTGATTTGTTTGTCTGATTCAAACAGTCGTTTTTATTAAGATAAAAAATCGCGGACCGACCGGGCAAGCGGGGAATCTGGACAAATTCCTCTAGTTCGATGTGCGAATGCGGAAAGTATCGCGCGTGCCCTCGACAGGACGGGGCACGCGCGATGATGCGGTGCGGCAATGCGCCGGTTCAGGCGACCGTGCTACGCGTATTGACCGATTGCGTCATGTCGATGCCGCGCCGCTCGCGGCTGAACAGGATCAGCACGGCGATCACGACGGCGACGATGCCGGCCACGAGCGCGAGCGCGAAGCCGTAATTGTTGTTGTTCGAAACGGCGAGCGAGGCCTGCATCGTCGCGTTGCCCGACGCGAGCAGGTTGCCGAGCTGGTAGACGACGCCGGGGAAGGTCGCGCGGATCTCGTCGGGCGAGATCTCGTTCAGGTGAACCGGGATCACGCCCCACGCACCCTGCACCGAGATCTGCATCAGGAACGCCCCCGCGGCGAGGGCAACCGGGCCGCTCGAGAACGCCCACAGCGGCAGCACGGGCAGGGCGATCAACGCGGCGATGAAGATGGCGCGGCGGCGTCCGATCCGTTCCGAGATCGCGCCGAACGACAGGCCGCCGACGATGGCGCCGATGTTCAGCACGATCGTGATCCACGACACGGTATGCGGATCGAAGTGATGCTGTTCGCGCAGGAACGTCGGATAGAGATCCTGCGTGCCGTGCGAGAAGAAGTTGAACGCGGTCATCAGCACGATCGCGTAGATCGTGAGCTTCCAGTTCTGCTTCAGTGTGCTGCCGAGGCTCGGGCGCGGGCGCTTTTCCATCTGCTTCCATGCCGGCGATTCGGGCACGTGCGAGCGCACGTACAGCACGAGCAGCGCGGGCAGCACGCCGACCATGAACATCCCGCGCCAGCCGATGTACTGGTAGAACAGGCCGAACACGACGGACGCGAGCAGGTAGCCGCTCGGATAGCCGGCCTGCAGCAGCCCCGACACGAAGCCGCGCGCATGGGTCGGCACGGTTTCCATCGTCAGTGCCGAGCCGACACCCCATTCGCCGCCCATCGCGACGCCGAACAACGCACGCAGCACGAGCAGCGCGGTCAGGCTTGGCGCGAAACCCGACGCGAGTTCGAGCAGCGAGTAGCAGGCGATGTTGACCATCAGCGTCGGGCGACGGCCGAAGCGATCGGCGAGCCGGCCGAAGATCAGGGCGCCAAGAGGGCGCATCGCGAGCGTCAGGGTGAGCGCGAACGCGACGGCGGGAATCGTCGACCCGAATTCGGAGGCGATGTCCTTCAGCACGAAGACCATCAGGAAGAAATCGAACGCATCGAGCGTCCAGCCCAGGTAGGCGGCGATCGTGACGTTGCGTTGTTCGCGGGTCCAGCTCATGTCCGAGGTCTCCTCGTTGGCTTGCGCGCTCACGTTGTGCATGCGGATGCCGGCCCGGCTTGCGCGCGGTGCGGGGGGCATTGATCGAGTGTAGGCCGCGGTACCGGACGATGTGGGGCGCGATAACGTCGAATCGGGAATAATCCCTAGGAAATGAACTGTTTCGGAAATGGCAATGCCGTCGCACGAGACCGGCGGCAGGCATCTGTATCATTCCGGAAGGCTGTTTGTATCTGTTTTGTAATGCGCCCGATGCGCATCGTCACCGAATCAGGAGTCCCGATGACCGAACGTTCCGCCGCCACGCTGCCCGTGCTCGAGACTGCCCGGCTGTGGTTGCGTCCGCGCGTGCTGGCCGATCTCGATGCGTGCCTCGCGATGGATCGCGATCCCGAGGTCACGCGGCACATCGCGGGGCCGTGGCACGATCCCGTCGAGCATCGGCGCTTCGTCACGCACCGGATCACGTGCGACTATCCGCCGGGCCTCGGCTACTGGTCGATCTTCGAGAAGACTGCGCCCGATGCGTTCGTCGGCTGGATTCTGCTGATTCCCGACTATGCGGACGGCGCGCACGACGTCGAGATCGGCTGGCGGCTGGTGCGTGCGACATGGGGGCGCGGCATCGCGAGCGAAGCCGCGGCGGCCGTCGTGCGTCACGCATTCGACACCGTGCGCCTGCCGCGCGTGATCGCCGATATCGCGGAAGCCAACAGCGGCTCGCTGAATGTCGCACGCAAGCTCGGGATGCGTCGCGTGAGCGTCGTGCACGACGGCATTCCTTACATTCGACATCGTCTCGAACGCAACGATCTGCGCGCATAGCACGGCGCCGTGCGCGGCCGGGCCGTCGGGCGGTCGTCAGAGATCGTCAACCGGAGGCGTATCGAGGTCACGACGTATTAACGGCTCGTGCGATCAGGAGTATCGTTGCCGGAATTTCGCAACATGGGGTACGACCATGGCTCTCGGCAACGACGTTCACCTGATTCCCGTCAAGCTTGAAGAACTGCGTCCCACGCAGATGACGGTCGGCTATCGCGAAGTGAAGGCGAAGCGCAAGCACTGGAAGGCGCTCAACAAGCGCGCGCGCAAGGCTGCGATCGAATCGCACTGGTTCCCGGCCGTGCTTGGCCCGGGCGGGCTGCACTACATCACCGACCACCACCACCTCGGCCTCGCGCTGATCGAGGAAGGCGAGGCACGCGTGAACGCGATGCTGCTGAAGGACCTGTCGTGGCTCGACGACACGATCTTCTGGCGGATGATGGAACACAACCAGTGGGTGCATCCGTTCGGCGCGGACGGCACGCGTCGCGACTATGCGAATCTGCCGAAGGCGCTGACGGGGCTCGTGGACGATCCGTACCGGAGCCTCGCCGGTGAACTGCGCACGGCGGGCGGCTATGCGAAGGATGCGACGCCGTTCAGCGAATTCCTGTGGGCCGACTACCTGCGCCAGCACGTGTCGCTCGACCAGATCCGCAAGAACTTCGCGAAGGCGCTCGACATCGCACTGCATCGCGCGCATGAGCAGGATGCACGCTATCTGCCCGGCTGGTCGGGCGTCATCGCCGTCAAGCCCTGACCGCCTCATGACGACCGCCCCGATCCGCCCCGATGCCGGCCCGCAACATGCCGACCATTTCGCCGCGCTCGACGCGGCCTCGCCGCCGGCCACGCGACGCATCGGTCTCGATGCGCTGGCCGGCCTGTCGATCGCGGGGCTGCTGATCCCCGAGGCGGTCGCGTACGCGGGGCTCGCGAACCTGCCGCCGCAGGCCGGTCTCATCGCGTTGCTGTCGGGGCTCGTCGTCTATGCGCTCACCGGCAGCAGCCGCTTCGCGATCGTGTCGTCGACGTCGTCGTCGGCCGCCGTGCTCGCGGCGACGGTGCTAGCGGAGTCGGGGATGGCGCTTGCGGCGCAGCTCGCGCTCGCGGCGGCGCTCGTCGCAATGACGGGCGTGCTGTTCATCCTGGCGGGCGCCGCGCGGCTCGGCGGCATGTCGGACTTCGTCGCACGGCCGGTGTTGCGCGGCTTCACGTTCGGCCTCGCGCTGACGATCGTCATCAAGCAGTTGCCGAAGATCCTCGCGATCTCCGTGCAGCACAGCGATGCGCCGCATGTCGCGCTCGACCTGATCACCGGCGCGCCGCATGCGAATCTCGCGAGCGTCGTAGTCGGCGCAATCGCACTGGCGTTGCTGTTCGCGCTCGGGCGGAGCTCACGCGTGCCCGCGACACTCGTCGTGATCGTGCTGTCGATCGCAGCCGGTTATGCGATCGACTGGCAGCGATACGGGATCGCGATCGTCGGCCACATCGATTTCAAGCATATCGAGTTCGGCCTGCCGGCCCTCGACCGCAACGCGTGGATGCAGACCATCGAGCTTGCGTTCGCGCTGATGCTGATCCTGTACGCGGAATCGTACGGGTCGATCCGCAACTTCGCGTTGAAGCATGGCGACAGCGTGTCGCCGAACCGCGACCTCGTCGCGCTCGGCTGCGCGAACCTCGTGTCGGGCCTGCTGCACGGGATGCCGGTCGGCGCCGGCTATTCGGCGACCTCGGCGAACGAAGCGGCCGGTGCGCAGTCGCGCTTTGCCGGCCTGTGGGCGGCGGGCGTGGTCGCGCTGATCGTCTGGCTGCTGCTGCCGCAGCTCGCGCGCACGCCGGAGCCCGTGCTCGCGGCGATCGTGATCTTCGCGGTCAGCCACTCGCTGCATCCGTCGGTATTCCGGCCGTACTGGGCCTGGCACCGCGACCGGCTCGTCGTGATCGCCGCGCTGCTCGCGGTGCTGGTGCTCGGCGTGCTGCACGGGCTGCTCGCGGCCATCGGCGTGAGCCTGCTGCTGACGCTGCGCAAGCTGTCCGAGCCGAACGTCAGCGTGCTCGGCAGGCTGCGCGACAGTCACGATTTCGTCGACGTGGCGAGCCATGCCGACGCGAAGCCGGTGCCGGGCGTGCTGATCGTGCGGCCCGAGGCGCAATTGTTCTTCGCGAATGCGGACCGGATGCTGAACCGCGTGCGTGCGCTGATGAAGGCCGCGCCGGACGCGCATACCGTGATGCTGAGCCTCGAGGAAACGCCGGACATCGACAGTACGACGATCGAGTCGCTACGCACGTTCGCGGCCGAATGCACGGCGCGCGGCTTGCGGCTCGCGATCGTGCGGCTCAAGGTGCACGCGCTGCACGCGCTGCGCCGTGCGGCCGACGATACGCTGCACGACGATGCGATGTCCGAACTGAGCGTCGACGAGAGCCTGCAACTGCTGCAGGCCGGGATGCCGCCGGACGGCAGCGGCGGCACGACCGCCGCGTGACGAGGCGGTGCGCCGGCGCGCGCTATGGCGAAACCACGGCGTCGGCGGAGCGATCGATCATGGCGGTCACTTCGGCCGCCGTCGGCGCATAGGCGCCTGCATGCGCACAGGCGACCGCCGCGCATGCGGCTGCGTAGCGCAGATGCTCGGCGGCTGATGCATCGGGACGCGTGAGCTGGCTCGCGAGCCAGCCGCCGATGCTTGCATCGCCGCAGCCGACGGTGTCGGCTACTTCGGTCGGGAACGCGGGCTGGAACAGCGCGATGTCGCGATGCAGGAACTGCATGCCGGATGCCCCGCGCGTGACGAGCATCGCGGCGTCCGGCGCCCACGTGCGCAATTGCGCGAGCGCGGCGGCTTCATCGAGCTCGGGAAACAGCCCGCGCAGATCCTCGTCGGATACCTTGATCCAGTCGGCGAGCCCGGCCAGTCGGCGCAGTGTGTCGCGATACGACGGCGCGGCCATCGGTGCGCGGAAGTTCGGGTCGAACGAGATCCGCTTGCCGGCCGCCCGCGCCGCTTGCGCCACGTCGATCAGGCGCGACGCGAGCGGCTCGCGCACGACACCGAGCGAGCCGACGTGCACGATCTCGGCCGCGTCGAGTGCGCCGGCGGGCAGATCCGCAGGATCGAACGCGAGATCGGCGCTGTTTTCGCCGATGAAGAAGTAGTGGGGCGGCTGCTTCGACACGACCATCGCGAGCAGCGGCGCGCGATCGACCTGCCGGATGAAGCGCGGGTCGAGCCCCGCGTCGGCGCTCTTGCGCATCAGCTCGTCACCGAAGGTGTCGCGGCTGACCGTGCCGGCGAAGGCCGTCGGCACGCCGAGTCGCGCACCGACGCGCGCGACGTTCCAGCATGAGCCGCCGGCGACGCTGTGCCAGTGCTGCGCGTCGTCGCGGATGAAATCGGTCAATGCTTCGCCGAATACGATCAGGCGGGGAAACGTCGTCGTCATGTCGAAACCTTGTGCCGCGGCGGTGTGCGCGGCGATGCAGCGATTGATCTGAAAAGGCGGGCAGTGCGGGCCGTCGCATGCTGCGACGCGGCCCGACACCGCCCGGTTGCGAGGACGGGCGGCGCGATCAGCGCGGGGTGCTCCAGCCCTTGTAGCTCTTCACGTTGTCGCGCGTGATGAGCGTCGGCTCGATCAGGATCATCGGGTTGGCCGGCTTCTGGCCGTTCATGATGCCGTAGCCGACGTTGACGGCCTGCTGCGCCATCGCCCACGGATCCTGGCTCGACGACGCCTGCACGAGCGTATTCGACTTGAGCGCGACCTCGATATCGGGCGCGCCGTCGACCGACGTGATCACGATGTTCGGGCGGTTCAGCTGTTTCGCGGCGAGATCGCTGCCGATCGCCTGAGGGTCGTTGATCGTGAACACCGCGTCGAGCTTCGGAAAGCGCGTCAGGTAGCCCTGCATCGCGTTCATCCCGCCTTCACGCGAGCCCTTGCCGTCCTGGTCGCTCGACAGCACCTTGATGCCGGCGCTTTTCGCGAGCACGGTCTTGCAGCCGTTGACGCGATCGATCACGGCCGATACCTGAGGGCCGTTCTCGATGATCACGTTGCCCTTGCCGTTGAGTTTCTTCGCGATGTAGTCGCATGCCAGCTCGCCGGCCTTCACGTTGTTGGTCTGCACGGTCGCGTTCGCGCCGGCCGCCGCGACGTCGACGGCGACGACCGTGATGCCGGCCGCCTGCGCCTTCTTCACCGCCGGCTCGATCGCCTTCGGATCGGTTGCGTTGAGCAGGATCATGTCGACGTGCGCGGAGATGAAGTTGTCGATCTGCGTGAACTGCTTGTTCAGGTCGTAGTCGGCCGATACGGCCGTGACTTTCGCGTTCGGGTTGATCTGCTTGGCGCGCGCTTCGGCGCCCTTGACGATCGTGACGAAGTACGGATTGCCGAGCGACCCGACCGTGACGCCGATCGATTTGAGCGGCTTGTCGGCCGCGTGCGCGGCGGAAGTGCCGAAGGCGAGTGCGCAGGCGACGGCGGTCAGGGCGGCTTTGTGCTTGAACATGTCGTTGTGTCTCCGTGAAGTTGCTTGGCAGGCGGGCGCAGGGATCGGCCTGCGCCGCCAGGTTGAATGGACGGGCAGGGGCTCAGGTACGGGCCGAATCGCGCTGGCGGTAGCGGTCGAGCGCGACGGCGCCGATGATCACGAGCCCCTTGATGATGTACTGCCAGATGTCGGACACGCCGAGCAGCACGAGCCCGTTGGTCAGTACCGCGATGATCAGCGCACCGATCAGCGTGCCGACGATCGAGCCGACGCCGCCGACGAAGCTCGTGCCGCCGAGGATCACCGCGGCGATCGCGTCGAGTTCGTACGACTGGCCGAGTTGCAGGCCGTTGGCCGCATAGAGCCGCGCGGCCGACATCACCGCGCCGAGGCCGGCGAGCAGCCCCGACGCCGCGTACACGAACAGCTGGATGGCCCGCACGTTGATGCCCGACAGGCGGGCGGCTTCCGGATTGCCGCCGACCGAATAGATGCGCATCCCGAGCACCGTGCGGCGCAGGATGAACCACGAGATCGCGATCACCGCGCACGCGATCACGACGAGCCACGGCACGCCGAGGATCGTGCCGTTGCCGATGAACGCGAACGGCAGTTGCGGATTGAACACGGTCGTGTCGTTCCCGATCAGGCGCGCGACGCCGCGCACGGCCGTCATCGCGCCGAGCGTGACGATGAACGGCGGCAGGCGCAGGAACGAGATCAGGCCGCCGTTGATCGCGCCGAACACGAGGCCGACGAGGAGCGCGAACGGTACGCCGAGCCAGCCCCAGCCGGGGATGGTCGACGCGAGCAGCGCCGCGACGGCCGCGGCGGCGAGCACCGAGCCGACCGACAGGTCGATGCCGCCCGTCAGGATCACGAAGGTCATGCCGGCGGCGAGCACGATGTTGATCGACGCCTGCTGCGTGACGATCGACAGGTTCTGCAGCGTGAAGAAGCCGTCGGTCAGAAAACCGAAGCCGATGCACAGAACCAGCAGCACCGGCAGCATGCCGGCGGTGCGGATCAGCGACTGCATGCGGGCGCGTTGATCGGCGCCGCGCAATAGCGGCGTACGGGTGGCCACCGGCTGGGCCGTCGCGGAAGCGAGGTTCCGCTGCTTGGTCGGGTTGATCATTTCGGTAACCTGAGTGTAAGAAAGAAATGAAAAAAGGGCGCGGCTCAGTGCGCGTCGGCGAGCTCGGCTTGCGAGCCGGTGGCGAGCGCGATGATGGCTTCCTGCGTGATGGGCGTGGGCGTGTAGCCGCCGAGCTCTCCGGCGATTTCCCCTTCGCGCATCACGAGCACGCGGTCTGCGACACCGATGATCTCCGGCAGTTCGCTCGAGATCACGATGACACCCACGCCGGCCCGGGCCAGTTCGTTGATGATCCGGTAGATCTCGGATTTCGCGCCGATGTCGACGCCGCGCGTCGGTTCATCGAGGATCAGCACGCGCGGCTTCGTCTCGAGCAGGCGCGACAGCAGCACTTTCTGCTGGTTGCCGCCCGACAGCGCGCCGACGTTGACGTTCGCGTTCGGCACGCGGATCGACAGCGACGCAATGGCGTCCTGCGCGCGTTCGGCACCGCGCGCGAGATCGAGTGCACCGAGCCGCGCATCGCGGTTGCAGACCGAGATGTTGATGTTGTCGCGCACGCTCATGTCGAGGAACAGGCCCTGGCGCTTGCGGTCTTCGGTCAGGTAGACGAGGCCCGCGTCGATTGCGTCGCGCGGCGAGTGCGCGCCGAACGTGCGTTCGCCCACTTTCACGTCGCCGCGCACACGTGGTTCGGCGCCGAAGATCAGCCGCGCGAGTTCGGTGCGGCCTGCACCGACGAGCCCCGCGATGCCGAGCACTTCGCCGGCGTGCAGGTCGAGGCTGCAGCCGCGCACGCGCGCGCCGTCGGCGATGTCGCGCACCGACAGCAGCAGGTGGCCGGGGTCGTACGGCGCATGTTCCTTCTTGTAGAAGCCGGAGATGTCGCGCCCGACCATCATCGCGACGAGGCGCTCGGCCGACAGCGATGCGCGTTCGAGCGTGCCGACGTACGTGCCGTCGCGCAGCACCGATACCCGGTCGGACAGCTCGTAGATCTCCGCCATCCGGTGGCTGATGTAGATGATCGCGAGACCTTCCTCGCGCAACTGGCGGATCAGGCGGAACAGGTGCTCGGTTTCGCGCGACGACAGCGGCGTGGTCGGCTCGTCCATTACGAGGATGCGTGCGCGGGTGTGCACGGCACGCGCGATCTCGACGAGTTGCTGCTCCGCGATCGACAGCGTATCGACGAGCGTGTCGGGGCCGAACGATGCGCCGAGGCGCGCGAGCACGTCCTCGCAGCCGCGCGCCATCGCCGCGCGGTCGATCGTGCCCCAGCGCCGGTTGCCGCGCCGCAGTTCGCGGCCGATGTAGATGTTTTCCGCAACGCTCAGGTTCGGCGACAGGCACAGTTCCTGGTAGATCACCGCGACGCCTGCATCGCGCGCGGCAAGCGGGCCGTCGATGTCGATGCGGGCGCCGTCGATCAGGATCTCGCCGCCGGCGTCGGCGCGGTATGCGCCCGACAGGATTTTCATCAGTGTCGATTTGCCGGCGCCGTTTTCGCCCATCAGCGAATGGATCTCGCCGGGATAGACGGTCAGGCTGACGTTGTCGAGCGCGCGCACGGCCGGGAACGTCTTGCTGATTCCGCGCATCTCGAGCAACGGGCGGTGTGACTCAGATCGCGACATGGTTGACCTCCTGCGAGTCGGTGCGGGCGCCCTTGAGGATGCCGGCCCGCGGGGAGAAGTTGAAGAACATCGGCAGCGTGGCCGCACCGATCGCACCGGCATCGGCGCCGAACGTGCCGCGTACGAGCACCGGCGTGCCGCGCGCTTCGGGCGCGGTGGCCACAAGCGCCGCGCGCAGGCGCGTCGTGACCGCGTCGAGCAGGCCCGCGTCGGTATCGGCGTCGAGCACGACCACCGGCGCATCGACCACGCACAGCACCGCGCGCAATGCCGGCGCCAGCGCGTCGACGCAATCGTCGATCCATTCGTCGACGGCGGGCAGGCCGCGAGCGATGCACGCTTCGAGATCGGCCCGGTTGTCGACCGTCTCGCCGTGATGGCGCAGATGGCGTACGAGCGCATGCAGCGATGCGCGCGCGAGCAGGATGTCCCACGGGCCGCGCGGCGGCGGCGCCGAAGCCAGCCGGCTCGGCGGCACGGGGATGACCGCAATGTCGCCTGCATTGCCGGTCACGCCGCGCAGGCAATCGCCGTCGATCGCGATGCCACCGCCGATGGCCGGCCCGATGAACAGGTAGACGAAGTCGTCGCACTGCCGGCCGTATCCGTAGAACAGTTCGGCGATCGCGGCCGCGTTGCCGTCGTTTTCGCCGAATACCGGCAGCGACAGCGTGCGGCCGAGGTCGGCCGCGAAATCGACGTCCTCCCATGCGCGGAACGTGTCGGGTGCGAGGCCGAGCTCGCGCATCCACGCGCCGAGGTTGTAGGGCTGCGCGACGCCGACGCCGGCCAGGCGGGCGCGCTCGTGGTCGGGGAGCAGCGCCTGCATCGCGTCGATGTCGTGGCGGACGATCTCGAGTACGTCGGCGGGCGGCGGCAGCAATGTGTCGTGCGAGCGGCGGCCGAGCACGTCGCCGGCGAAGTTGACGAGTGCCGTTTCGATGCGCATGCGGTCCAGATGAACGCCGATGCCGAACGCGCCGCTCGGGTCGAGGCGGATCAGTGAGGCCGGCTGGCCGCGCTGGCCTTCGGTGCGGCCAGCGAATTCGATCAGCTTCGCATCGGCGAGCGACGCGATGATGCTGCCGACTGCCGTTCCCGTCATGCTAGCGAGGCGGGCGAGGTCGGCCTTCGACGCGCTGCCTGCGCGGCGCAGCGTCTTCAGCAGCAGGCGCTCGTTGTAACGGCGCACGTTGGCCGAGTTGCTTCCCTGGCCGAAGTGCGGGCTTCGCATGGCGTCTCCTTCCATGGTGCGCCGTTCGGTGGCGCATTAAATAAATCACGTTGATTTATTTAACCGCGTGTACGGCCGCATGTCAGCCTAGGGAAATCCCGGTTTCGGGGCGGAGGCGGGGATGGTGCTGCGGGATGTCCGGAATCGGGGATGGCGTGCGGAGAAGTGGTCTGAGCGCGTGGCACCGGGGCGTTGCCCGATTTACCGCATGCCGTGCGGGCTCGCTGGCGGGTGCGCAAACCAAAGCGATTGATTTGCTCTCGAGGACCGGGGGAGGGGGTGTGTTTGCGGCACCGGAAATGAAAAAAGGCCGGCTAGAAGCCGACCTTTTCAAAAACAGATGGTGCCCAGGAGAGGACTCGAACCTCCACGATGTTGCCACCGCTAGGACCTGAACCTAGTGCGTCTACCAATTCCGCCACCTGGGCACGTTTCGCTCGTTGCTGCATCGCGAAAGAACGCAATTATAGCGTGTCCGAAGAGGCTGTCAACACAATTTCAGGTCGCGAACGAAAATACTTGAGCACGCTGGGCGGTCGAGCGAAGGAGGGGAGGTGGGCATGCGCGCCGCTTGCATCCGCGACGCCATCATCTGGCGATTGGCGCGTATTTTCGGCGCCGGAAATGAAAAAAGGCCGGCTAGAAGCCGACCTTTTCAAAAACAGATGGTGCCCAGGAGAGGACTCGAACCTCCACGATGTTGCCACCGCTAGGACCTGAACCTAGTGCGTCTACCAATTCCGCCACCTGGGCACGTTTCGCTTGTTACTGCAGTGCGAAGACCGCTATTCTAGCGTGTCGGCGGAGTCTGTCAACATAATTTCACTCAAGGTGCTAAAAATATTGCCCCTTGCGCGACGGATTCTCACACGCCGACCGGTTCGGCGCGTTTCGCCACGAAATTCCAGCGCTGCGCCTGGCTCGTGTCGACGCGGGCAGGCAGTAGCCCGGCTGCGAGAAACGTGTCGGCGATCTTCTGCTGTTCGCCGAAGTTTTGCTCGAGCACAGCACGAACGACATAGCTGCGCCGCGCGTTCGCGCGCGCGATCGTCGCGGCGTCGAGCCCCCAGATCGGCGCGAGGGTATTCGCGGCCTCCTGCGGGTGGTTGCGCAGCCACGTGCCCGCTTGCGACAACTGGTCGAACAGGGTCGAGGACATCGGGCCGCGCGGCGGCGAAACTGCTGGAGGCGAGGTAGTAGCGCTGGTACGACGCGAGTCCGTTGCCGTCGGCCAGAATCCGCACATCCGGATTCCGGTCGACCGACGCGACATAGGGATCCCACGTGATCCAGGCATCCACGCTGTCACGCTCGAACGCCGCGCGGCCGTCCGCGGGTGTCAGGTAATGGACTGCTACATCGGCTGGCCCGAGCTTCGCGCGTGCGAGCGCGGCAAGCAGCAGGTAATGACTGCCGGCTGCCTTCGTGACCGCAATGCGCTTGTCCTTGAGATCGGCGAGCGTGCGCAGCGCGCTGTCCTGCTTGACGACGATCGCCTGTGCCTTCGGTGATGGCGCCTCCTGCGCGACGTACACGAAACGCGCACGCGCGGCCTGTGCGAAGACCGGAACCGTATCGGCCACATCAGCACTGAAATCGACAGCGCCGACATTGAGCGCTTCGGTCAGCGGCAATCCGCTTGCGAATTCATGCCACGACACGCGCAGGCCGAGCGGCGCCAGTGCCTGTTCGAGCGCGCCGCGCGTCTTGAGGAGTGTGATGAGCGTCGATGACTTCTGGTAGCCGATGCGCAGCACATCAGGTGCGTTCTCGGCGTGCGTTCGGACGCCGGCGGCAGCAAGGCCGGCGGCCAGGATCACCCGCGCAAATGCGCGGCGGTTCGTCGACGTCATGGACTGTGCTCCTCGTGTTGGGTTCGTTGCATTGAAGCGAGCCGGCTAACGTACCAACGGGGCGGGCAGGCGATAACCGATAAATTCTGCTATCGATTCGGCTGGCGGGCATAAGAGAGGGCGAGGGCGGCCGATCGATGTCTTCCGCTTGCATTTGATGTGCGCATGGAGGACAAGGGGCTCGTCGAGCGGTCGCGCAGCGTGAGCGATCGGCGGGTAGTGAACCTCACGCTGACCGAAGCGGGGCAGGCGGTTGCCACGCAGATTCCGGAGATTGTGCTCAACGCCCGCTTGCGGAAATTCTCGAAGGCCGAGTTTGATGAGCTGTCCCGACTGCTGCGCAAGTTCATCGGCAAGCAAGCCGGGCGCCGTTTGCTGGCGCCGGAAATGAAAAAAGGCCGGCTAGAAGCCGACCTTTTTATAAAACAGATGGTGCCCAGGAGAGGACTCGAACCTCCACGATGTTGCCACCGCTAGGACCTGAACCTAGTGCGTCTACCAATTCCGCCACCTGGGCACGTTTTGCAGTAGCTGCTTGCTGCAAAGAAGCGAAATTATAGCGCCCCAATTATTCGTGTCAACACTTTTTTGCGATGCATCGCAAACCGGGCTCCGCCGCGCCTGCTGGCGGCATTCCGGTCTTTTGGTGACACAGGCGGGTGATAGAATGACCCGCCGCCGTCAATATAGAACTGTCTGAAGGACACCTCTATGTTGATGCCGTGCACCATCAATCAACGCAACGAGAACAACCATCGACAAACCCTTGAGCAAATATCCGTACCCCATTCCGAGCCGTGAAGAAATTCTCGGCGTGCTGCGTACGAGCGACGCGCCGCTGGCCGCCAACGACATCGCAGAAGCACTGTCGATCAAGCGTCAGGAGCGCGAGGGGTTCTTCCGGCGTGTCGCCGCGATGGAACGCGACGGCCAGATCCGCCTCGACAAGCGCGGCCATTACCAGTTGACCCATCCGTCGAACTTCGTCGCCGGGCGCGTGCAGGGGCATCGCGACGGCTACGGGTTCGTGATCCGCGACGACGGGCAGGACGACCTGTTTTTGCCGAACGGCGAAATGCAGAAGGTGATGCACAACGATCGCGTGCTCGCGCGGATCGTCGGCTACGATCGTCGCGGCCGTCCGGAAGGGCATGTCGTCGAAGTCACCGAGCGCGCGAACAAGCGCGTGATCGGCCGCCTGCTCAACGAGAACGGCGCGCTGATCGTCGCACCGGAAGACAAGCGCATCGGCCACGACATCCTGATCACGCAGAACGTGAAGAAGGCGAAGGTCGGGCAGGTCGTCGTCGTCGAGCTGACCGATTTCCCGAGTCGCCATTCGCAGCCGCTCGGCCGTGTCGTCGAGGTGCTCGGCGACATCGACGATCCGGGCATGGAAATCGAAATCGCGGTGCGCAAGTACGGCGTGCCGCACGAGTTCAGCCAGCCGGCGCTCGACGAAGCCGCCGCGCTGCCAGACAAGGTGCGGCCGACCGACCTGCGTTTCCGCGTCGACCTGCGCGACGTGCCGCTCGTGACGATCGACGGCGAGGACGCCCGCGACTTCGACGACGCCGTCTACTGCGAGCCGGTCAAGGTCGGCCGCGGCGACGGCTACCGCCTGATCGTCGCGATCGCCGACGTGTCGCACTACGTACAGCCGGGCAGCGGGCTCGATGCCGACGCGCTCGAGCGCAGCACGTCGGTCTACTTCCCGCGCCGCGTGATTCCGATGCTGCCGGAGAAACTGTCGAACGGCCTCTGCTCGTTGAATCCGCAGGTCGACCGCTGTGTGCTCGCGTGCGACATGGTGATTACCGCGCGCGGCGAGATCAAGGCGTACCAGTTCTATCCGGCGGTCATCCATTCGGCAGCGCGCCTGACGTACACCGAAGTCGCCGCCGTATTGTCGAACACGAAGGGGCCGGAGGCTGCGCGCCGCGCGGACCTGCTGCCGCACCTGCAGGATCTGTACGGCGTCTACAAGTCGCTGTTCGCCGCACGGCAGAAGCGTGGCGCGATCGACTTCGACACGACCGAGACCTACATCGTCTGCAACTCGCAGGGCAAGATCGAGCAGATCGTGCCGCGCCAGCGCAACGATGCGCACAAGCTGATCGAGGAATGCATGCTGGCCGCGAACGTCTGCGCGGCCGACTTCCTGAAGCGCAACAAGCATCCGGGCCTGTACCGCGTGCACGCGGGGCCGACGCCGGAGAAGCTCGAGAACCTGCGTGCGTTCCTGCGCGGCATGGGCCTGTCGCTCGGCGGCGGCGACAAGCCGCATGCGAGCGACTACGCGGCGCTGATGGCGCAGATCCGCGACCGGCCCGATGCGCAGATGCTGCAGCCGATGCTGCTGCGCTCGATGCAGCAGGCCGTCTACAGCCCGGACAACATTGGTCACTTCGGCCTCGCCTACGAGGCATACGCGCACTTCACGAGCCCGATCCGCCGTTATCCGGACTTGCTCACGCACCGCGCGATCTACGCGATCCTGTCGGGCAAGAAATACGTGCCGAAGGCGCCGGAAGGCTTCGAGCTGAACACCGCGCTGTCGCCGCGCGCCCGCGCGATGCAGCAGGCCGACGACGAATCGCGCGGCCGCTCGCGCTCGAACACGGCGATCTGGGAAGAACTCGGCCTGCACTGCTCGGCGAACGAGCGCCGCGCTGATGAAGCATCGCGTGACGTCGAGGCCTGGCTCAAGTGCTACTTCATGCGCGACAAGCTCGGCGAGGAGTACGGCGGGATGGTGAACGGCGTCACGTCGTTCGGCATCTTCGTGCAGCTCGACACGCTCTTCATCGAAGGGCTCGTGCACGTCACGGAACTCGGCTCGGACTACTTCCAGTACGACGAGATCAAGAACGAGCTGCGCGGTGAACGCACGGGCATCCGCTATCGCCTGTCGGATCGAGTGCGCGTGCAGGTGAGCCGCGTCGATCTCGATGCACGCAAGATCGACTTCCGCCTCGTGCGCGATACGCCGGTGAAGGCGCCGCGTCCGTCGCCCGCGCCGGCTTCCGCCGGCGGCGGTGTCGACCGCGGCAACGGCCCGCGTGTACGCGCGCTGCCGCAGGTGGAGGAGCCGGCACCGCGCCGCAAGAAGGCCGCGAGTGCGCCGAGCGTCGCGGTGAAGGAAGTGCGTGCCGCGCGCAAGAAGGGTGGCAGCGGTGGCGGTGCGGCGGCGAAGCCGACCGCGAAGAAGACACGCGCCCGCAAGAAGTATTGAGCGTTCGGGGTGGCGCCAGCGCCCGCCCTGCAGTATCGAGAGACGCCGCGTGACCGGTCATCCGCCGGCAACGCGGCGCTTTCCTTTTCCATGGATCGCGGCTGCGCGTGTCGCGCGACCGCACGTTTGATCGAAGGTTGTTCCAGTCATGTCACGTCTGAAGGTTCTTTACGGTTTTCATGCGGTGACCGCACGTTTGCGGCACGATGCATCGACGGTTGCGGAGGTGCTGTACGACCAGACGCGCCGCGACCGCCGCATGCAGGACTTCCTGCACACCGCGAAGGAAGCGGGCGTGCGGCTGATCGCGGCCGATGAAACGCGCCTGTGGGGCCTCGCGCATACCGAGCGTCACCAGGGCGTCGTGGCGCGTGTCGAGGACATCCCGCTCGCGCAGAACCTGTCCGAGCTGCTCGACGGCATCCAGGGCCCCGCGCTGCTGCTGGTGCTCGATGGTGTCACCGATCCGCACAACCTCGGTGCGTGCCTGCGTGTCGCCGATTCGGCCGGCGCGCATGCAGTGATCGCGCCGCGCGACCGTGCGGTCGGCCTGAACGCCACCGCGGCCAAGGTGGCGAGCGGCGCGGCGGATACGGTGCCGTACATCACGGTGACGAACCTCGCCCGCGCGCTGCGCGAGCTGAAGGACGCCGGCGTGTGGATCATCGGCACGTCGGACGAGGCATCGGCGACGCTCTACGAAACGAAGCTCGACGGCCCCGTCGCACTCGTGATGGGCGCGGAAGGCGAAGGCATGCGCCGGCTGACGCGCGACACCTGCGACGAAGTGATGAGCATTCCGATGGCCGGCAGCGTGGAAAGCCTGAACGTGTCGGTCGCAAGCGGCGTGTGCTTGTACGAAGCCGTGCGCCAGCGGCGCGTGAAGGGCTGACACAGCCCGTCCCGCGCGCCCTGCGCGGGCCTTGAATGACCCGAACGACGCGTGCCGCGATCCGATGCGGCACGCGGCTCTCCGGAGCTCGCGATCGATGACCCTGTTACGCATTGGTGCATCCTGCGCCGCGCTGTGCCTGGTGGCTGCCTGTACGTCGCCGTCGCTCGTCGAACGCGGTACCTACTACGCCGACACGAGCCTGCACGCGCGCGGCGCCGATGCGCGGATCCGCTTTCTCGTGATGCATTACACCGAAAGCGACGAGGCGAAATCGCTGCGCACGCTGACGGGCGATTCGGTCAGCGTGCATTACGTCATCCCGCCGCAGCCGCGCATCGAGCGCGGGATGCCGGTCGTCTACCAGCTCGTTCCGGAATCGAATCGCGCATGGCACGCGGGCGTCAGCGAGTGGCAGGGCACGACCGAGCTGAATGCTGTGTCGATCGGCATCGAGAACGTGAACCGCGGGCCGCTCGATCCGCAAAACCGCACCTGGCAACCCTATCCGCCCGAACAGGTCGCGGCGCTGACCCGGCTGTCGAAGGACATCGTCGCGCGCTACGGGATTCCGCCGACGCGCGTGGTCGGGCACAGCGACATCGCGCCGCAACGCAAGATCGATCCGGGCCCGCTGTTTCCGTGGCATGCGCTGGCCGAGGCCGGCGTCGGTGCGTGGCCGGACGAGGCGACCGTGACCGTGCGGCTCGGCGGTCGTGATCCGCATGCGCCGGTCGACGTGCGCGAACTGCAGCTCAAGCTCGCGCGCTACGGCTATGACGTGGCTACCGATGGCGTGCTCGACGCACGCACGCGACGCGTGTTCGCGGCGTTCCAGATGCATTTCAGGCCGTCCGACTATGCGGGCAACCCGGACGCCGAAACCGACGCGATTGCGCAGGCATTGCTCGACAAGTACTTCCCCGGCACGCAACCGGCGGACAACGCGTCCGCAGCGGGCGCGCCCTGAATCCGCCATGCCCCGGCACGCCGAAAAGAGCGGACCGTCATCCGAGTCCGGTAAACTGGCGGTTTTCCGCAATCCCGCAGCATTACCACTCCATGACTCAAGACGAACTCAAACGCCTCGTCGGCCAGGCCGCCGCTGATTACGTGATCCAGAACGTGCCGGAAGGCGCCGTGATCGGCGTCGGCACCGGCTCGACCGCCAACTGCTTCATCGACGCGCTCGCCGTCGTCAAGGCGCGCTATCGCGGCGCCGTGTCGAGCTCCGTCGCCACGACCGAACGCCTGAAGTCGCACGGCATCAAGGTGTTCGACCTGAACGAGGTCGACTCGCTGCAGGTGTACGTCGACGGCGCCGACGAGATCGACGCGAGCGGCGCGATGATCAAGGGCGGCGGCGGCGCGCTGACGCGCGAGAAGATCGTCGCGTCGGTGGCCGATACGTTCGTCTGCATCGCGGACGCCAGCAAGCGCGTGCCGGTGCTCGGCGCGTTCCCGCTGCCGATCGAAGTCGTGCCGATGGCGCGCACGGCGATCGGCCGGCGCGTGACCGCGCTCGGCGGCGTGCCGGTGCTGCGCGTAACGAAGGAAGGCGCACCGTACATCACGGACAACGGCAACGAGATCATCGACGTGAAGGGCCTGCAGATCGCCGATCCGCGCGGTTTCGAAGCGCAGGTGAACGCATGGCCGGGCGTCGTGACGGTTGGCCTGTTCGCCGAGCGCGGTGCGAATCTGTGCTTGCTCGGCACGGAAAACGGCGTTGAAACGATCGTATATTCGGCTAATTGAAAGATAAGACAAGCAGTCCGTAATGAAATGCCGCACGTCGTAATGGACTGAATGTTTAAATCTTGTGGAAATCGGGGCCCGGTAGGCGCAATGCGCTTCCCGGGCCTTATTTTTAGCCGTATAAATCACCCCGTCAAAAAGAGGGATAACCCTGTCAGGTGTTTACCAGATAGCGAAATATCCTCGAACTCATCAACTTATAGATCATAAGAACAGTCGTAACCAGGGCCGGCGGAACTGCGGAGCAGGTGTTCGCAAATCGACGCACGGGGAGGTGTCATGGAGCAGGGCAAAGACCGGTCACTGGTCGCCAAAGTGATGGATGGGCTTGTCTCGGGTATCGTCGAGGACAAGTACGGCGGCATCTTGCCGCCGCAGGACGTGCTGTCGAAAGAGTTCGATGTGAGTCGCACCGTGATGCGGGAAGCGCTATCGATGTTGCTTGCACGCGACATGCTCGACGTGCGTCCGAAAGTCGGCACGCGCGTGCGGCCGATGCGCGACTGGCGGATGATCGACGAAGACGTGGTGAGCTGGCGATTCCGGGCGAAACCCGATCCGCAGTTCATGCGCGACGTCATTGAATTCCGGATGCTGATCGAGCCGCGCGCGACCGCGCAGGCGGCGGTGCGTGCGACGGCCGCCGACATTGCAGGCATCCGCGAAGCGTTCGATGCGTTCAAGGTGCTGCAGCCGGGCGACCCCGGCTACGACACGGCGGACGAGTTGCTGCACACGCGGATCGTGCAGGCGAGCGGCAACCAGTTCTTTCAGCAGATGGCGGCGATCGTGCGCGGTGCGGTGCGTCTCGTGAATCCGCGTGTCGTGCAGAAGGAAGGTGCACACGACATCGTCGTGAAGGCGCATGCACGTGTGGTCGACGCGATCGAGCGTCGCGATCCGCGCGAAGCCGAAGCCGCTTCGCTCGCGCTGATCGATTTCAGCGCCGACGAGATCTCGCGCGATTTCTCCGTCGACGTGCCCATGCGCGCCTGACGCTGCGCGAGTCGCTCATCCGTGTGCCGCCGGGCCGTTTATCATGACGGCCGGCCGGCAGCGTGCCGGCTACCGTCATACGACCGACACGGACGATCAGGATGAACGACAACGACCAACGCACGGTGCGCTTCGGCATCATTGGCGCAGGCAGCATCGCGCGCCGTTTCGCGCAAAGCCTCGCGCATGTGCCGGGCGCCACGCTCGCCGGTGCCTGGGCTCGCCGCGCCGATGCCGCGACAGACTTTTGCGAAGCGTACGGCGGTACGCCTGCCGCAAGCCTCGACGCACTCCTCGCGAGCGATATCGACGCGATCTACATCGCGACGCTCCATGACAGTCACGCGCAGTACACGCTGGCCGCGCTTGCTGCCGGCAAGGCCGTGCTGTGCGAAAAGCCTGCGACGCTGAACACGGCGCAGCTCGACACCGTGCTGCGTGCGGCACGCGACGCCGGGCGGCTTTTCATGGAGGCGATGAAGCCGCCGTTCTTCCCGCTGTATCGTCAGTTGCGCGCGCATCTGCATGACGATCCGATCGGCGAGATCCGGCTCGTGCGGGCAGGGTGCGCGTCGTCGTCGGTACCGGACGACCATTCCGTCTATCGCCTCGATCGCGCGGGCGGCGCACTGCTCGATATCGGGATCTACGAGGCGTTTCTCGCGGTCGACTGGCTCGGCGCGGCGCTCGACGTGCAGACGCTCGGCCGCGTCGGGGCAACGGGCGTCGACCTGTTCGCGAGCCTGAACAGCGTGCACGCGAACGGCGGGATCGCGCAGATTTTTTGCGGGCTCGACGTGATGGGCCGCGGCGACGCGTTGATCGCCGCGCCCGGCGGCCACGTGACGATTCACGAGAAGTGGTGGAACCCGGCGCGCGCGACGATCCGTTATGCGGATGGGCGCACCGTCGAACTCGACGCACCGGTCGACGGCGGCGGGCTGAACTACGAGACCGCGCATTTCTGCGAGCTGCTGCGCGCGGGCGAGACCGAAAGCCCGATCATGACGCACGACCATTCGCGGCAGATGATCGCGATGACCGATGCCGCGCGAGCGACGCTCGGCGTGCGTTATTCGGGCGAGTAAGCGGGACGGCGGGAGCCGGGCACGCGCGAGCGTGCCCGGCGGACGGTGTGCGCTTAGTGCCGCGACGGCAGCGACAAGCGTTTTTCGTACCAGCGCTGCACCCATTCGAGGACCTGGCACAGGATCCAGTACACGGCGGCGGCGGCCAGATAGAGCGGCAGCGGCTGATAGGTTGCCGCGATCACTTCCTGCGCGCTGCGCAGCAGTTCGGTCACGGTGATCACGGACACGAGCGACGTGTCCTTGATCAGGCTGATCAGGCTGTTCGACAGGCTGGGCACCGCGATGCGCAGCGCCTGCGGGCCAATCACGTAGCGCAGCGTCTGCCCCCACGACAGCCCGAGGCTGTACGCGGCGAGCCATTGGCCACGCGCGATCCCATTGATCGCGCCGCGCATGCTTTCCGACATGTAAGCCGCGACGTTCGCGGACAGCGCGATGACGCCGGCGGGCGTCGGGTCGAGCGAGATGCCGAGGCTCGGCAGCCCGTAGTAGATGACGAAGATCTGCACGAGCAGCGGCGTGCCGCGCATCAGGCTCACGTACGCACGTGCCAGCCACGCGAGCGCGTTGACCCAGATGCGTTCGAAGCCGTCGAGCGCTTCGCTTTGCCGGATGCCCATCATCGCGAGCACGACGGCGCCAAGCAGGCCGAACACCATCGACAGCACGGCGAACTTGACGGTCAGTACGGCACCCTGGGCGAGCACCGGCAGCGATTGGACGAGCAGGGACGTTGTCGACATGGAATACGAAGCGAATGCGTGCGCGAAAGCGCAATCATAAACCGGACCGATAAAACAAAGGGCGGCATCGTTGCGGATGCCGCCCTTTCCGGCCCGCCGTCAGGCGGGAAATGCAGGCGTGCTTACTTGATCGGCTTCGTCACGTCGATGCCGAACCACTTGTCCGAGATCTTCGTGAAGGTGCCGTCTGCCTCGAGTTGCACCATCGCGTCGTCGATCGCCTTCTGGAACTTCGGGTTGCCCTTCTTGAACGGGATGCCCGACGGGTTCGCCGAACCGACGTTCGCGCCCGGGCGCAGCGGCAGTTGCGAGTTCTTCGTCAGGTACGCGAGCATCAGGCGGTCGTTGAGCGCCGCGTCGAGACGGCCGGCCGCGAGATCGCGCAGGTACTCGGGCGCGCCCGGGTACGTCTTCACGTCGATGCCCGGTACCGACTTCGCCATGTCCATGTAGTTCGTGCCGAGCGCGACGCCGAGCTTCTTGCCTTTCAGGTCTTCAAGCGACTTGAAGTCACGCGTGTCATCCTTGCGCTGGATCAGTTGCGCGGACGAGTACGTGTACGCTGGCGAGAAGTCGAGCGTTTCCTTGCGCTTGTCGGTGATGCCGACCTGGTTGGCGATCACGTCGAACTTGCCGGCCTGCAGGCCCGCGATGATGCCGCTCCATTCGGTCGTCACGAATTCGGCCTTCACGCCGAGCTTCGCGGCCACGGCCTTCGCGATGTCGACGTCGAAGCCGACGAGGTCGCCTTGCGGGTTCTTCGAGTTGAACGGCGGGAACGTACCTTCGAGGCCGACTCGCAGCGTGCCGCGTTGTTTCACCTGGTCGAGGAGGTCGGCCGCATGCGCGGTGGCGGCGGCGAACGACGTGCCGACCAGGCCGGCAACCAGCAGCTTCTTCAGCAGCGCAATCTTCATCGTGTGTTTCCTTGCCCTGTCCGGGTCGTTGATTCTGATAACGGGGTCGATGATAGCAAAAACGCAATCGACCACTAAATACCGTTTGTTTATGCCTATATTACGCGGTGCGGTCGCGGGCGACGGCCTTCACGCATTCCGCGACGAGCGCGGGACCGCGGTAGATGAACCCCGTATAGAGCTGCACCAGCGCCGCGCCGGCCGCGAGCTTCGCTCGGGCATCCTCGCCCGAGAAAATGCCGCCGACGCCGATGATCGGCACTTCGCTGCCGACTTCGGCGTGCAGCTTGCGGATCACTTCGTTCGACGCATCGAACACGGGGCGGCCGGAGAGGCCGCCGGCTTCTTCAGCATGCGGCAGGCCCTGGACGGCCGCGCGCGACAGCGTCGTGTTGGTGGCAATGACCGCCTCGATCTTGTGGCGCAGCAGCGTGTCGCCGATTTCCTTGACCTGTTCGTCGTCGAGATCGGGTGCGATTTTCAGCGCCAGCGGCACGAGCTTGCCGTGCAGGTCGGCGAGGCGCTGCTGCTTGTCCTTCAGCGCGGCGAGCAGCGCGTCGAGCTCGCCCGCACCCTGCAGCTGGCGCAGGTTCTTCGTGTTCGGCGACGAGATGTTGATCGTCACGTAGCTCGCGAACGGGTACACGCGTTCGAGGCAGTACAGGTAATCCTCGGCGGCGCGCTCGATCGGCGTATCGGCGTTCTTGCCGATGTTCAGGCCAAGGATGCCGCGATAGCGGGCAGCCTGGACGTTCTTCACGAACTGGTCGACGCCGTGGTTGTTGAAGCCCATCCGGTTGATCAGTGCTTCGGCCTGCGGCAGGCGGAACATCCGTGGGCGCGGGTTGCCGGGCTGCGGGCGCGGCGTGACCGTACCGACCTCGATGAAGCCGAAGCCGAGCGCCGCAAGGCCGTCGATGGCCGCGCCGTCCTTGTCGAGGCCGGCCGCGAGGCCGACCGGATTGCGGAACGTGAGCCCCATCACGGTGCGCGGCGCATCGGGCACGCGGGCCGACAGCGCACAGGCAAGGCCCGTGCGGCCGGCCGCGCCGAGCGCGCGCAGCGTGAGGTGGTGAGCGTCTTCCGCATCCATCTTGAACAGGGATGCGCGGGCCAGCGGATAGAGGGAACTGAACACGGGAATAGGGCGGACAGCCGGAATGAATGACAACCCGCTATTTTACCGGGAGTTGCGCGGCAGGGGCGCGCTTCGCTTCGTCGCCGCGCGCCCGCGCCGTCAGACCGACCCGGAATGCCCGCCCGGCAACGGCGCGCGGGCCAGCGCCGCGTCGACGGGCGGCAGGTCGACCCGTTCCGGATCGAGTATCTTCCAGCGGCCGTCGATCAGCCCTTCGAGCGGGTGGAAGTTCGCCTTGTAGGCCATCTTCGGGCTCTCGCGGATCCAGTAGCCGAGGTATACGTAGGGCAGGCCGAGACTTTTCGCCTGCTCGATCTGCCACAGGATGTTGTAGGTGCCGTAGCTCGTGTGCTGGTCGTCGGGCTCGAAGAACGTGTAGACGGACGACAGCCCGTCGCCGAGGATGTCGATCATGCTGACCATGCGCAGCTTCCCGGGCTCGCCGCCCGGGGCGTCGAGGTCGCGGAATTCGACGAGGCGCGAGTTGATCCGGCTCTGCAGCAGGAATTGCTCGTACTGGTCGCGGCTGTCGCGATCCATGCCGCCGCCCGCGTGGCGTGCCGACTGGTAGCGCATGTAGAGCGCGTAGTGCTCTTCGTCGTAGTGCAGTGGCGAAACCGTCGCGATGAGCGAGCGGTGCCGCTTCCACATCCGGCGCTGCGTGCGCGACGGCGCGAATGCGTCGACGGGGACGCGCACCGGCACGCAGGCGCGGCAGCCGTCGCAGTACGGGCGATACGTGAAGACGCCCGAGCGCCGGAAGCCGGCCTTCACGAGCTCGGTGTAGATATCGGAGTTGATCAGGTGGCTCGGCGTCGCGACTTGCGAACGCGCGACGCGGCCGTCCAGATAGCTGCACGGATAGGGCGCCGTTGCATAGAATTGCAGCGCCGAAAGCGGTGAAAGCGGCAGCTCAGTCGGGTGAGTCATGGGCAGCTCTCGTTGCAGGGAGGGAGTGCCGCGCTAGCGCTCGATTCCGGAGGGGGCCGCCGTTCCGGCGCGGCCCGTCAGCGCGGCGAGCACGCGCTTGTTGAACTGCCACGGAATCGGCGGTTCGGCTACCGCGCTGCGCACGTGAGCGACAAAGGCCTTGCGTGCGATCTCGCGGCCGCCGAGCGACGCTAGATGCGACGTATTCTGCTGGCAGTCTATCATTTCCAGCCCCTGCTCGCGAAGGTGCGCGACGAGCGTGGCCAGCGCGATTTTCGACGCATCGGTCGCGTCCGCATACATCGATTCGCCGAAAAACATCCGCCCGAACGACACGCCGTACAGGCCGCCGACGCGCCGCCCGTCGTGCCACGTCTCGATGCTATGCGCGTTGCCGGAGCGGTAGAGCGACGTGTACGCGTCGATGATTTCGGCCGTGATCCACGTGCCGCGCTGCCCGCGCCGCGGCGCCTGCGCGCACGCGCGCATCACACCCGGAAAGTCGTGGTCGACGCGCACTTCCCATTCGGGCTCGCGCAGCACGCGCTTCAGCGTCTTGCGCAGCGAAGGCGATACCTTGAATTCCGCCGGCACGAGGATCATGCGCGGGTCGGGGCTCCACCACAGCACGGGCTGGCCGTCCGAATACCACGGGAAGATGCCGCGCAGGTACGCGTCGATGAGGCGCGAGGGCAACAGGTCGGCACTGGCGGCGAGCAGCCCCGGCGCGCCGGTCGCGGGACCGAGCGCTCGTTCGATGGGCGGAAACGGATCGTCCGGGCCGAGCCAGGGGACCATGGGGCGGGGGGGCTCAGCCGTTGCGCAGCGAGCGGAAGATGTCGCCGGTGTGCACGCCGTAGTCGCCCGTGGCGCGATCGGCGAAGAAGAATCGCAGGGTCTGGCTGACGGTCGGGAACGCGATTTCGTCCCACGGGATGTCGGCTTCGTCGAACAGCTTCACTTCGAGGCTTTCCTCGCCGGCCTCGAACGCCGGATCGGTGAGCCGCGCGAGGTAGAACAGGTGGACCTGATGCACGTGCGGCACGTTGAGCAGCGTGAACAGGTTCTGCACTTCGACGCGCGCGCCGGCTTCCTCGAGCGTTTCGCGTGCGGCGGCTTCGGCCGTCGTCTCGCCCATTTCCATGAAGCCGGCGGGCAGCGTCCAGAACCCGTAGCGCGGTTCGATCGCGCGGCGGCACAGCAGGATCTGATCGCCCCAGACCGGGACCGTGCCGACGACGTTGCGCGGATTCTGGTAGTGGATCGTGCCGCAGTGATCGCAGACGAAGCGCTCGCGGTTGTCGCCCTGAGGGATGCGCGCGATGACTTCGTGACCGCAGACGGAGCAGAATTTCATGTCGAGTGGAAGGGACGAGGTGATGCGAGTGTATCACCGGGGCGCGGCATTCTTGAACGCCTGCGCGTGCAGGCCGCGTGTCGCGCGAAGCGGGACACGGCGTGCGGCGGAAAAACAAAAAGCCCGGCGCTGGGCCGGGCTTTTTGCATCATTCTGGACGTTGGTTGCGGGGGTAGGATTTGAACCTACGACCTTCGGGTTATGAGCCCGACGAGCTGCCAGACTGCTCCACCCCGCGTCCGTCGAAGAAATGAATTATAAGGAGTAACCCGAATGCGTGCAAGCGTTTTCTGACAATTTCTTGTCGCTGCTTGTGGGGCCGGTACGGCAGGTGCGTGCGCTAGAATCGAGCGGTTTGTTTCGTATCTTCGGCAGCGGGGCCGTGCGGGATCGCTTCGGCGCTGTTGCGGCTCTCATTACTGTATCGACGGATTCATGGACATCGCTCACGATCTGCAATCGATCGGCGCGCAGGAACAGGCGCTTGTATTTCCCCATTTCGACCCGGCCCGCGCGTGGGCGCTCGGGAACCGGATGCACGCGCTCGCGACGTCGCGCGGCCATGCGATCGCGATCGACATCGTCACGTTCGGCCAGCCGCTGTTCTATGCGGCGCTCGCTGGCGCCACGCCCGACAATGCCGACTGGGTACGCCGCAAGCGCAACGTCGTCGCGCATTTCCGCCGCAGCTCGTACGCCATCGGCCTGCGCATGCAGCAGGCCGGCGCGACGCTCGCCGACAAGCACGGGCTGCCGATCGCCGAATATTCGCCGCATGGCGGCTCGTTTCCGCTGACCGTAGCCGGTGCCGGCGTGATCGGCTCGATCACTGCGTCGGGGCTGCCGCAACGCGCGGACCACGAATTCGTCGTCGAGGCGCTGTGTGCCGAGCTCGGCCACGACTACGCCGTGCTGGCCCTCGCCAGGAGCTGAGCGATGCAACTGCCCGGTTACGCATGGCTCGCGATCGCGATCGTCGCGGAAGTGATCGGCACGTCGGCGCTGCGCGCGGCGGACGGTTTCACGCGCCTCTGGCCGTCGTTGCTGGTCGTCGCCGGCTACGGCATCGCGTTCTACTGCCTGTCGATCACGTTGCGCACGATGCCCGTCGGCATCATCTATGCAGTCTGGTCGGGCGCCGGCATCGTGCTGATCACGCTCGTTGCGATGCTGCTCTATCGCCAGGTGCCGGACCTGCCGGCCGTGATCGGCCTCGGCCTGATCATCGCCGGCGTCGTGGTGTTGAACCTGTTCTCGAAGATGCAGGCGCACTGAGCGTGCGACTGCCATTTGCCGGATGACCCTCATGACCGAATCCACTTCCGCGGCCGTTTCCGCCGAATCCACTCAACCCGACGTGCGCGCGACTGTCGCGAACCGCATCGGCTTTCTCGAACTGAACCGGCCGAAGGCGCTGAACGCGCTGTCGGTCGGCATGATCCGGCTGATGCAGCAGGCGCTCGACGCGTGGCGCGATGATCCCGAAGTCGTCGCGATCGTCGTGCACAGCCCGCATCCGCGTGCATTCTGCGCGGGCGGCGATGTGCGTTTCTTCCACGAAGCGTGGCAGCGCGGCGACCGCGCTGCGGTCGACACGTTCTTCGTCGAGGAATACACGCTCAACCACACGATCTTCACGTATCCGAAGCCCTATATCGCGCTGATGCACGGTGTCGTGATGGGGGGCGGCATGGGGATTTCGCAGGCGGCGCGGCATACGGGCGGCCTGCGTGTCGTGACCGACTCGACGAAGATGGCGATGCCGGAAACGCGTATCGGCCTGTTCCCGGACGTCGGGATGAGCTGGTTCCTCGCGCGCACGCCCGGCGCGATCGGCCGCTATCTCGCCGTGACCGGCGCGACGCTCGATGCGGCCGGTGCGTTGTATGCGCAGCTCGCGGACGTCTATCTGCCCGATGCCGCACTGCCGGCGCTGCTCGATACGCTGCGCACCGCGCGCATCGACAGCGGCGAGCAGGCGGTCGCGTGCGTGGCCGATGCGGCGGCCGCACACAAGGTCGTGCCGACGCCTGGCATGTCGGCGCTGGCCGACGCGCGTGCAGGGATCGACCGGCATTTCGCGCAGCCGGACATCGGCGCGATCCTCGCGTCGCTCGACGCCGAGCCGGATTGCGCGGCCGTCGACGGATGGGTCGAGAAGGCGACCCATGCGATGCGCGAACAGCTGTCGCCGCTGTCGATGGCCGTATCGCTGGAAGTCGTCGAACGTGCGCGTGGCGCAACGATGGCCGATTGCCTGCGGCGCGATCTCGATCTCACGCGCTCGACGTTCGCGCGCGGCGACGTGATCGAAGGCGTGCGCGCGCTGATTGTCGACAAGGACCACCAGCCGGCGTGGCGCTTCAAGTCGTCCGCCGATATCGACCGCGCGGACGTGCTCGCGATGTTCGACAGCCCGTGGACGCCGGACACGCATCCGCTGCGGAAGCTGCAGGACTGACGTCAGTCGGACTGGCCGAAGCGCGCGCTGGAAACGAAAAGGCCGCCTGCACGTGCAGGCGGCCTTTTTCATGGGTGTCGACCGGTTGGTGGTCGAAGGGCGTAGCGCTTGTCTACGCGTTATTCGTCGCCTGCGTCGTCCGACATGAACGCGCGCATGAACACGAGTGCGCCGAAGCCCCATACCGCGTTTGCCGCGAAGCCGGCCGCGAGCACGGGCATCATGTTGCCCGACGGCCAGATGCCGCGCAGCGGATCGATCGCGAACACGCGGGCGGCCGTCAGCACGATGCCGCCAAATACCAGCGCGCCGATCCACGAGGCCTCGCGCTCCGGCGACACGCGCAGCAACCACGCCATCGGGATCGCGCAGCACGCGCTGATCAGCGCATTCGCGACAAATTCAGGAATGCCGAGCGGCGCGAACGGCTGCGTGGAGAAGCCGGTTGCGGCGATCAGGTCGGCCGTATGAAGGAGTGCGAGCGTGGCTTCGCGGAAGAACAGGGCGGCCAGGAAGCCGGACAGGAATGGCAGGATGACTTTCTGCATCGATGAGTGCACCGCAGGCGCGCACGGCCGGGGCCGCGCGCGCGGAGTTATTCGGATAGGTGCGCCATTATAGGGCCCGCCCGCCGCGATATTCGCTCCAGCGTCGTGCTAATCACGAAAGCGGAAAACCTAAGCTAAAAAAAATCGTTCCAAAGCCCTGCACCGATCCCTAGACTGATTTCCCAGAAACAGCCGTGCAATCGCGTCCTCGCCCGCTGCACGGCCTGACCGGCGAACCATCCCGATTCGAACGCACACCATGCATGCGCCGCGCATCCGCGACGCGAGCAGGGCGATGTTTTTTCCAAATTCCGGCAAGGACAGTCAAGCAGGAGCAGCAGATGAATGTGTTCTGGTTTATCCCCACGCACGGCGACAGCCGCTATCTCGGTACGGCCGAAGGTGCGCGCGCCGCGGATTACGACTACTTCAAACAGGTCGCTGTGGCCGCCGACACGCTCGGCTACGAGGGCGTGCTGCTGCCGACCGGTCGTTCCTGCGAGGATGCGTGGGTCGTTGCATCGAGCCTCATCCCGGCGACGCAGCGCCTGAAATTCCTGGTCGCGATCCGTCCCGGCATCGCATCGCCGGGGCTGTCGGCGCGGATGGCCGCGACGTTCGACCGCCTGTCGGGCGGCCGCCTGCTGATCAACGTCGTGACGGGCGGCGATGCCGCCGAGCTCGAAGGCGACGGCCTGTTCGCGGATCACGACACGCGTTACGAAATCACCGACGACTTCCTGAACATCTGGCGCGGGCTGCTGTCCGCGTCGCACGACAACGGCGGGTTCGACTACATCGGCAAGCATCTGCAGTCGAAGGGCGGCAAGGCACTGTATCCGCCCGTGCAGCGTCCGCATCCGCCGCTGTGGTTCGGCGGCTCGTCGCCGGCTGCGCACGAGATCGCGGCCGACCACATCGACACCTACCTGACCTGGGGCGAGCCGCCCGAGGCCGTCGCGAAGAAGATCGCCGATATTCGCGCACGTGCCGAAGCGCGTGGCCGCAAGATCAAGTTCGGCATTCGTCTGCACGTGATCGTGCGCGAGACCGAGGACGAAGCATGGCGCGACGCCGAGCGCCTGATCAGCCGCCTCGACGACGAAACCATCGCCCGCGCGCAGAAGGCGTTCGCGAACATGGATTCCGAGGGCCAGCGCCGGATGGCCGCGCTGCACGGCGGCAAGCGTGGGGGCCGCGAGGCGCTCGAGGTGTACCCGAACCTGTGGGCCGGCGTCGGCCTGGTGCGCGGCGGCGCGGGCACCGCACTCGTCGGCAATCCGGAGCAGGTCGCCGAGCGCATGCGCGAATACGCGGATCTCGGCATCGAGACCTTCATCCTGTCCGGCTATCCGCACCTGGAGGAGTCGTACCGTTTCGCGGAACTCGTATTCCCGCTGATCAAGGGCAACGGAGCGGCGAAGGCCACCGGCCCGCTGTCGGGCCCGTTCGGCGAGATCGTCGGCAACAGTTATCTGCCGAAAGCGGCCCAGAGCTGAGCGACAGGAGGCCTGCGATGACAACGAAAACGTCCGCGACGGGCGCTGCCCTGGCCGCCCGCGCATGGCGCGGCGTCGCGCCATGGCTCGTGCCGCTCGCGCTGCTGGCGGCATGGGAAGTCGGCGCGCGGATCGGCTGGCTGTCGACCCGCGTGCTGCCCGAGCCCGTGGCGGTCGTGCGCGCGGCCTGGTCGCTCGTGACGTCGGGTGAAATGTGGGCGAACGTTAAGGTCAGCACCTGGCGCGCGCTGTTCGGTTTCGCGATCGGTGGCGGCGTCGGCCTCGCGCTGGGGCTCGCGACCGGCTTGTCGAAGGCGGCCGAGGTCGCGCTCGATTCGACGATCCAGATGATCCGCAACATCCCGGCGCTCGCGACGATTCCGCTCGTGATCCTGTGGTTCGGTATCGACGAGAAGGCGAAGTTGTTCCTCGTTGCGCTCGGGGTGTTCTTCCCGGTCTACATCAACACGTATCACGGGATCCGCTCGGTCGACGCGAACCTGATCGAGATGGCGAAGAGCTACGGCGTACGCGGCTTCGCGCTGTACCGCGACGTGATCCTGCCCGGTGCGTTGCCGTCGATTCTCGTCGGTGTGCGCTTTGCGCTCGGGCTGATGTGGGTGATGCTGATCGTCGCGGAAACGATCTCCGCGCAGTCGGGTATCGGCTACATGACGATGAACGCGCGTGAATTCCTGCAGACCGACGTGGTGGTGGTCGGCATCCTGCTGTACGCGGTGCTCGGCAAGCTGGCCGACGTGCTGGCGAAATGGCTCGAGCGCGTGACGCTGCGCTGGCACCCCGCTTATCAATCAGGAGCAAAGGCATGAATGCGACGACTTCGGCGGCCGCCTACGGCCCGCTCGCCGGCGCAGACCTCGAGGCCGAACTGGCGCAGGCGCGTGTCGCGGACGGCGACGCGCGGGACGCAGCGGTTCTCGAACGTGACGTCAGCGCATCCGTCGTTCCGCTCGCGCGGCGACGGCCGGGCAGCCCGGCTCCCGACGATGCCGTGACACTGTCGGGCGTCAGCAAGCGCTTCGGGGCACGCACGGTGCTCGACGACGTCGAGCTCGGCATCGCGCGCGGCAGTTTCGTCGCGATCGTCGGCCGCAGCGGTTGCGGGAAATCGACGCTGCTGCGTCTCGTTGCGGGACTCGAGCAGCCGAGCAACGGCACGCTCGAGACGCGCGGCGAGGGCGGCGGCGAACTCGATACGCGAATCATGTACCAGGATGCGCGCCTGCTGCCGTGGAAAACCGTGCTGCAGAACGTGATGCTGGGCCTCGGGCGCGGCGCGCGCGACCAGGCACGCGCGGTTCTCGATGAAGTCGGCCTGCTGGAACGCGCGAACGACTGGCCCGCGCAACTGTCGGGCGGCCAGCGGCAGCGTGTCGCACTGGCCCGTGCGCTCGTGCACCGGCCCCAACTGCTGTTGCTCGACGAGCCGCTCGGCGCGCTCGACGCGCTGACCCGCATCGAGATGCACGCGCTGATCGAGCGGTTGTGGCGCGAGCATCGATTCACCGCGCTCCTCGTCACGCACGACGTGCAGGAGGCCGTCGCGCTCGGCGACCGCATCCTGCTCATCGAGCAGGGGCGGGTGGCGCTGGATCAGCCGGTGCCGCTCGACCGGCCGCGCGCCCGCGCGTCGGCCGCGTTTGCGGCGCTCGAGGATCGCGTGCTGAAACGCGTACTCGCCGGCGGGCCCGGTGCGGCCGACCACGGCGCACCGCATGAGGCAGACAACGTTCGACCGGTCGGGCAGATCCGCTGGGCCGTTTAAATCCGGGCGGCAGCGGCCGCCCGTTCTGAGATCTTTTTCTTCGGAGCGATCAACCTGATGAGCATCACAGCAATCAACGTACGTAACCAGTTCAAGGGCAAGGTCAAGGAGATCATTCGCGGATCGGTGGTCTCCGAGGTCGACGTCGAGACGCCGTTCGGCATCGTCACGTCGGTGATCACGACCCGTTCGGTTGACGAACTCGAACTGAAGGTGGGCGCGGAAGTCGTCGCGCTCGTGAAATCGACCGAAGTATCGATCGCGCGCCTTTGAGACCGCGTGTCCTGCACCGGCGCGGCGCCGCGGGCAACCTGCCCGTTGGCGCCGCCTGGCATTTGCGCAGCGCGTTTGCCTTGGTATTCGACGTACGGACGAAGTGCTAGGATGGAACGACACCGATGCCGGAGGGCAACGCATGACCCCCATCCTTTCCCCCGAAGCCATCGAGGCGCTGAAATGGATCGACCAGTTCGGTGAAAGCCGGCCGGTTCCCGCTGCGTTCGACGACGTCGTCTATGCGTTGCTGAACGAGGGGCTGATCTACCAGGCGGCGGCCGACCGGGTCGACCTGACGGCCGATGGCAAATCCTTTTTGTCCGACGAATACGATTGAGCGCACGGCGCCGGCCGCGCGGGCGGCCTGGCGCCGCGTCGCCACGGAGCGTGCGATGGAACCGAGAGGCAGCGACCTCGGCGATTTCAGCGAGCCGTACCGCGGCTTCGAGATCGAGGTGAAGACCGAGCAGGTCTGGGACGGCGAGCATGCGCATTACCGTGTGCTGCAGGGTGAGGTCGTGCGGATCGACTGGCGGCTCGTCAAGGTCGACGGGATACTGCTGACCGAACGACGCGTGATCGAGCGCGTGCTCGACGAGGCGCGGCGGGCGGTCGATGCGGAGCTGGGCGAGGGGTAGCCTGCATGGCGGGCAGGCGCGGCCCGTCTTGCGGTAAAATACCGGGTTGTTTCCGCGCCGTCTGGCCTGTTGCCCGAAATCCATGTCCGTACCGTCCTCGCTTCCTCCCCGCCGCGTATCCGTCGCGCCCATGCTCGACTGGACCGACCGCCATTGCCGGTCGTTCCACCGTACGCTGACGCGCGACACGTGGCTGTATACGGAGATGATCACGACGGGCGCGCTGCTGTTCGGCGATGCCCAGCGGCATCTCGCGTTCACGCCGAACGAATCGCCGGTCGCGCTGCAGTTGGGCGGCAGCGAGCGGGACGATCTGGCGCGCGCGGCGAAGCTCGGCGAGCAGTGGGGCTACGACGAGATCAACCTGAATTGCGGATGCCCGTCCGAGCGAGTGCAGCGCGGCGCGTTCGGCGCGTGCCTGATGAACGAGCCGCAGCTCGTCGCCGACTGCGTGAAGGCGATGCGCGATGCGGTGCAGGTGCCGGTCACGGTCAAGCACCGGATCGGTGTCGACGCGGTCGAGGACTACGCGTTCGTGCGCGACTTCGTCGGCACGGTGGCCGAGGCGGGCTGCGAAACGTTCGTCGTGCATGCGCGCAATGCGATCCTGAAGGGGCTGTCGCCGAAGGAGAATCGCGAGATCCCGCCGCTCAAGTACGACTATGCGTATCAGCTGAAGCGCGATTTTCCGTCGCTCGAGATCGTCATCAACGGCGGCATTACGACGCTCGACGAGGTGGCGCAGCATCTCGAGCATGTCGATGGCGTGATGCTCGGCCGTGAGGCGTATCACAACCCGTACGTGCTCGCGGAGGTGGATACGCGCTTCTACGGATCGACCGCAGCGGTGCCGACGCGCGAAGAGGCCGAGGCGAAGCTGATCGAATACTGCGCGGCCGAACTGAAGCGCGGGACCTACCTCGGCGCGATCGTGCGACACGCGCTCGGACTGTATCGCGGCATGCCCGGTGCCCGCGGCTGGCGTCGTGTGCTGTCCGACAACAAGAAGCTCGCGCGTGCTGATCTGGCCGTGTTCGACGAGGCGCGCGCGCATCTGAACGAGGCCGAAGAAGTTTTTGAAAAAAAAGCTTTGCAAGATTCAAAAGTGTTCGTATAATCTTGTTCTTCGCTGCTGAAACACAAAAGCAGCGAAGAAAAAAAGCAGTAACAGTGGTGGCTGTAGCTCAGTTGGTAGAGTCCAGGATTGTGATTCCTGTCGTCGTGGGTTCGAGTCCCATCAGCCACCCCAAAGAATTCAAGCACTTAGCCCAGTCATTGCGACTGGGCTTTTTGCTTTATGGCGTCTATGTAACCATGGTGTAACCGGATTTGGTCAATTCGGAATAGCCACGTTGCTACTTCGGGGAAGCAAAGCCAAGAATCACCCAGGCGACCGCTTTTGCTAAACCCCATCCAACCACACCGACTACCGCGGCAAAAAGAGCGATGCCTTTGTCGCCACCACCGAAGGCCGAGCCGACGGCTATTAGCGCCATTAAGGCGCCCCAGCACCAACCGAGGCCATCAATTACACGCGACAGCCTTCTGATTCCTTCCGTTGTATTCATGTCGGGTCCTAGGCTTGCCCGTAGACGGCTAACAGCACAGCGACAAATACAACCTTGGCGAGCAACCAAGAACCGATTGCCACTCCCCAGGTACGGGGGCGCAGGCGTTCCGGGTTGAACTTGTTTTGACTGAAGGTGAAGAGCAGGGCTAGTAATAGTCCGAACGGTAGACCGGACAAGCCCTGTTGAAGCTTTATCGCCCAGAAGCGGTCAAGGTTTTCTGTCACCGGTTGTAATGCGCCCCCGACGAATCCCAAAACAATGCTCCAGACGAGGTATTTGGGAAATCCTCGCCATATGCTGCGAGCGCCGTGGCTGGCATCCGTTGTCATTTCTATCCCCGATGGTGGTTCAAATCGTTGTGTCGGTCATTATTTCGAGTTTCATTTGACCCGTCCATGAACTGCTGACAGGCATCCAGCGAGCGAGGTCGGACAGAACCAGAGCCCTACATGACTCTTCTCTAACGTCGGAGAGGTTGACCATCCTGGTGTCTCACTCAGCCCACCGGCTTCTTGCAGGCAATCACCATCGACCGCTCGTTCGTTTTCGCACCGAACAAACCGCCGCCGCCCGCGCCGACAGTCGCTGCACTTTCGTCGCTCCGGTCGAGCACGTCGTAGCCGGCTGCTTTACAAAGATTGCCTGCCGCCTCGAAGCATTTATCCCATCCTCGAGCCAGGCCGCTGCAGTTAAGGGTGTAGGCGTTTCGACCGTCGGGCGCATAGCTTTCGTGGACGGTCGCGCAGGACGCGAGCGCCAGACAGAGAAGGAGCGTGCATGTCGTTTTCATTATTCCCCCGCGCGTGGCTCGATTGGCGCAGCACATCGGTGCCGCATCTGTTGAGGTACGAGCTTCACAAATGCGATGCTAGCACTACCTGCCATTGAACAAGCATCTCGGCGGGATGTTGTATCAAGTCATAGAACGACAATCGTCGCAACTTCCGCGTCGTCATTCCGCGTATTGCTTCGCGAACTCGGGCAGCGGCGGGTAGCTTCCCGTTTCAGGCCGTAACTTCGGTGCCGATTTCGACCATTACCTTTTGGCGCCACCACGGTATTTGCCGGTTTTTTACCGATAACTTACCGCGGCCTTCCATGCGCCTCGCGCGCGCACGCGCGTACTGGTCCGAAAACTCGTGGCCTTTTTATGGACTCGGAAAATTCGCCCCTCGCGCGCGTATCTGTCCGAGAATGATTCCGCCTCGACGTGCCAACCAATTGATGCTGGGAGCTTTTTGCAGGCTGACTCGTTCCGGTGTTTGAATTCCTTTGATTGATTTCAAGGCGTCGAACCGGCGTTCAGCGTTTGCTGTTTTGCCGCTGTTCTGACCGAGCGGTGCGGTCTTTGGCTGTTACCAGCCAAACGCGGCGCCTGTTTTCGCCTGTTGAAGCAGTCAGGGCGCCGCCTGTTTTTGGTCTGTTCTCAGTCAAGGCAATCGCGCCATCTTCCTGTCCCATTAGGCGGAGGGCAATATCGTGAAGCTGTCGGTATGGCCGCTTCGTATCAGGTTCGCGGGAGCCGCGGACGCTACCCATTGCGTTGCGCTGAATTTCGGCATGACAACGCTGACGCCAGTCGTGTTGTTGATGGCCTTTATGTTCCCGGACCAATATGCCGATGCAGCCGAAGTCGTCAGAACCGTGTGCGGCGTTGCGTCCTGTACCAGCGAAACCAGAGCAATGTCAAAGAACGGCGTCGATGCCGGGAAGTTCACGAAGATGGGAGATCCGCTGCCTTGACCGCTCAAGGCCCCATCGAAGCGTCCGGTCTTGCCGAGCAAATCGCTGAAGCTGACCGGTGCGCCGCTCTTGCCGGCCAGCGCGAGTACCCATGAATCGAGCAGCGAGAGTGGCAAGGTGCGGCCAAGTTCGGTTGCAATTTGCGACATGGACATCGGGGGCGATGCGGGGAGCGTCATCAGAGTTCTCCTTACTATCGTGTAAGCGCGGAAAGCGCCCGGGGTTTCACTACTTCTCTCTACTTTAGCGGCGGCGTTACAGGTCATCCTGCATGTCGTCTTGCCCGTTGCCATACATCTGCTTCGCTTGTACGGCGCCGTTCGCCGGCCGGCGGCCGGTACGCGCGGTTCCGTTACCATCGCCCTGCACGGCGGCGCGCTTGCGCTTCACGTGATAGGCGGTCAGCACCGCGTGCGCCACCATGTCGAGTGCGGGCTTCACGTTACCGTGCTTGTCCGTCCATACCTTCGGCGTTAGGGAGCCGGCCACTGCCACGGAATCGCCGTCATTGAGCGCCAGCAGGGCAGATTGCGCATCATCTGCGAACGCAATCACGTTCACGAACAGCGCTTCGCTATCGCCTGCGGCAGCGCGCACCTTGGCGGTCACAAACTGCGTGCCGCTCTGACCAGTCCGGCTTGTCACCGTCCCATACAGCTTCCCACTCACCAGGCCGTCAATCATCTTTCGCCTCCAGTAGGCGGCTATCGCCGCCCAAGTTGCCGATACACGTCCGCGCTAGGGTGGATCCTTCGCGGTTCTGATTCCCGAAATGTCCCGTTTTGTCCCGTTTCGGGAGTTTCTGGGTCCCGTTTTTTCCCGCTCCGTATATATAGATACGGGCGGAAACGGGACGGACTCCGGGGCGGGCGGGAAGGTGGGTTACTTGCGCCATAGCCAGCCGTCCTTGGAGCCGTAGACCCCATTTGCGACAAGGCCGGTTACGGCCGCCCTGGCACGCTCGTTACGCTTTCGTGGCTCGCAGGTCAGGCTTGACGCCACCAACCGGACAGCGGCCTCGATTTCGATGCAAGGGTGGGTCGGCGGCGCGTCGCCTTTACCGAAGTCCTGGGACTGGCGCAGCGGTTCGGCGAGGGCGTCTAATGCGATGCGCTGGTTGCCACCCTGCGGAAGCTTCATGCGCGCTACCTCCTTGGTGCTCTCGTCGGGCTCGACAACGCACGAGGTAACCGGTTCGCCGTGCTCGTCGTCACCCAGTTCCACCACGCGTAGAGCGAACGCATTGCGCCCACCGTCGGCGTCGTCCTTGCTCTTGGCGACGCTCCACTCGCGGCGCCCGTCATTGCGTGAAACTTCGATGGCGGCGTCGAGTGCGGCGTACAGGCTGCTATGACCGCGGAGGCCCTTCGTGCCATCCTTGCCGGTGTGATGGACGAGCAGCACCACGCCGCCGAGCCGGCGTTGCGCTTCCTTGCACGCCTCGATGAGGTGGCCCATATCGACGCTCGAGTTCTCATCCGTGCCCGGTGCTGCGCGATTCAGCGTGTCGATAACCAACAATCCGTCGCGACCGCTGGCAGCCAGGACGGCAGTGCATAGGTCGGCAACGTCGTCCGGCTGGCGCAAGTCGAGAGACTGGGTGACGAAGCGCAGGTGATTCGGCAGCGGCATCCCGCGATGCGCGCTCCAGGCGCGGGCCCGCTTGCTCAAGCCGGCCTCACCCTCGAGACATACATAGGTCACGGGAGCCGCATTTGCGCGCCGCCCGAACCATCCGGCTCCTGCTGCAATTGCGGTGCAGAGGTCGAGCACCAAGAACGATTTCCCGGAACCGGACGGCCCATAGACGGCAGCGAACCCGGAGGCGGGCAGCACGCCTTGAACCATCCATCGCAGCGGCGGCGCGCTCAGCAGGTCATCAGCCGATTGCAGGCGATACCGCATCGGCGGTGTCTTGGCGGCGCGGAGAAGATCCGCCAGTGCGTCGATGCCGTGCTGGGCCTCGTAGTCGTTCGCGTCATAGTTCGCCGGTTTGTCGGAGGGCAATTCGACCCACGCGCCGGTAAGCTCGCGGGCGATAGCTTCGGCGTCCGCCTCTTTGCCGCGGTCCGGCACGATGACGATGCGCGCCGCCGGAAACCGCTTGCGCAGCACATTCGCGATGGAGCGAGTGCGACCAGAGCCGAATGTGACAGCGGCGGCGGCGTGATAGTCCGCCTTGGCGCATGCCCACGCCTGTCCGATGCCCTCGCATACGTATAGCGTTCCATCTGGAGTGATGTCGCCGACCATGAACAAGCCATCGTTGAACGAAGCGCCTGGTGCGTTGAGCTTCTTCCCGGCACCCGGCGGCGGAACGAATTGGACCGTGCAGAGCATGCCGTCGAACGAGCGAACCGGTACCGCCAGCCAGCCGGCGACGCGCTGCCCGCCGATGGTGAGCGTGTCATCTTTCGGAACGACACGTAGGCCGTCCGGCGTGCCGCGTTTCGCAACGATGTAGGGATGGTCGGAGCTTGCGCACGGATAGCTGTCGAACGTCGCGGCCAGGTCGGTGCTCGGCTTCCGGGGAGTGTCGACGTTCGTTGGCTTCGCGACCGGTATGCGCGCCGCCGGCATGACGTTGCGCGGGTGGGTATCACGCCAGCCGGCATCCATCGCCATCCTGAATAGCGTGGCCGGACCAATACCGCCATCCTGCTTAAAGCTCTTCCATGCGGACTTGGCGTCACGTTCTCCGCCGAAATTGGCGCCGGTCGCAGACCACTCGAGGAAATCAGCCTCAGATAGGCCGGCGGCTTTCGCCGCCATGCCGGCGCTCACCCACTCACTGCGCGGGCATCCGGCATCGAGCGAGAACAGGGCGTCACGTGCGCGCGCGGCGTCGTGACCGTTCATCATGCGGCCCCCTTGTCCCGGCGAGCGAGCCACCGAGCGATTTTGCGTCGGTCCAATGCGCTGAGGGCGTAGATACCGCGCTTGACCTCGACGCCGTCGCGGTCGAAACACGGAACGCGATGGCAGGGGAAATCCAGCCCCTTATCACGCAGGTCGAAAATTAAGTCAGGTCCGTTTGACGCGCCTGCCACGCGGTCCACATCTTCGCGCGACATTGGTCGGCGCAGTGCTGCGTTCAGCACGCGAAGGTGACGCGGATTCGATGTTCCGGTAAAGTCGCGCTGCGTATTGGCGGTCGTCGGCTTAGGTTGGCGGCCGTTTTTCTTTTCCATTACGCCACCTCGCCGCTCAGCAATGCTTGGATGTCTGAGACACGCCAAGCGAGACGCCCGTTGATACGGACAGGGCGGAGAGGGCCATTTTCGAGGCAGGCCCACTTACGAAGGGTCTGCGGCCGGCGGTTGAGTGCCGCGGCAGCCTCATCGGTTGGAAGAACGGCGTCAATGCGGTGCGTGGTTGGCGTTGCGGAAGTCGGGCGCATCGTCTTTTCCTTTCCGCTACGTGCGGATTCGTTGATGACGATGCCTATTCAATTTCCCTCAGTAGGGTCCCTCGCAACCCTCCCTCACTACCTCAATTTGAGGGAGCGCTATTCCGCATCCGCAATCTCGCCATTCTTTCTCAGCCGTTCCCACGCAAGATCAAACACTTTTCCAGAAAATGGCAACTTGGCCCGGACGGCCGACTTGATACCGGGTTTGCCGGATTTCTGCTTCGGAAGGCTCACCGGATCCTCCCCGAGTTCACGGATAACACGCAGAATTTCGTTCTCTTGATGCCGCTGTTGCAGTAGAGGTTTAACGGGTGCAGCGTCCACCCCGGCTGCGGTTGCAGGCGACAACGTCGCAGCGTCAGTGCGGAACCGATAGGCCACACGCCAATCAGGATGTCCATCAAGCAGTTTGTCCACGTCGCAAATGTCTACACGGTCATAGAACGTGCGGAGATTCATCGGAACAGGGTAGGGAAGAAAGTCACCAAGGTCGCGCGGATTCTTCAACGGAAGCGCGCCGCTCTTGATTTCGGCTACCAATGTCGCTTCCCAGCGCGCCGCATCCCTGCCGGTTTTCTTGGCGAGTTCTCCAGCCACTGCGTCAATCGTGCGCCGACCTGCGGCCTCCATCGCTGCCTTGTCGGCATCTGCTTGAGCGGTTAGGCCTAACCGGAAGGGAAACTGCTCGCGTGCGCACCATTCATCGACCGCGTGCTCGTTCAGCAAAACCTCGCCGTCTTTCCTGCGCTCGTTTGCGATGAGTTCGCCTTGTTCGATGGCGTATTCCATCCTTTCAACCAACGAAGACCATAAGGCATGCTCGGCCTCAGGGTTTTTCGAATGAACACGTTTGGCGATAATGTCCGCAATGTCGTTCACGGTATATCGGCGAACGGATGGGCATAGGGCGGCTAGGACATGCTGCACGTCGTCCGTGGTCAGCCACCATGCGCCCGGATTTGCGGCAATCTGCGCCGCCTCAGGTGAGTCTGTTTCGACAGGGCCGTGCAGTGTGATGATCCTGGCTTGAGCCATTTTCGCGATTTCCGGGATGACGCCGGGAATTCCATCAGGCGCCCATCCTCGTACCTGCAGCGCGATTTCGATAGAACGCCGCACACCGTCTCTTTCGTCCAGACCGTGCGCGTGGCTAACGCCTCGGTCGGCTCGCTGAACGGCAATCATCCAGGCGAGGTCATCGAGCGCTATTTGCTGCGTATCTAGCTGCTTGTCCTGCTTAGGCGGCGCGTCGTCCGCTTCACTGACGAGCCATGCTTCCTTAGTAAAGTCGGCGAACGACTCTCGCTCGAAGTACAGGTTGCTGAACGGCTCGAATTGTTCGCGCCTTGGGAGGCCGGATAGCATAGGCAGCATGTCACGCCCGCGCGGTTGCAGTACGCCCTGACGCGCCGCCCCTTCGACGGACTGGCGCAATACTTCGGCGCCAGCTTCGCGGATGGCGTCGTTCTCTTCGGGGGCAAGGTCAGGACCGTCCTGGTATTTCGCCTGGACGAGCGCTTGAATGTATTTCTCACAGTCGATGGCCGGCGCGTCACCGTCCTCCAGCGAGAAACTGCGCCACCCGTTGTCACGCATATCGGCAACATGCCGCGCCGAGCGCAACTCACCCTGCTCCTGAATCGGTTCGTCGTCCGCAATCTTGTATAGGGGTGATTCTCGCGGTATTTCCCAATCTTCGTGGTCTTCACACTGGCTCGCCCAGAACACGAAGGTGCGGCGCTCGACCTTCCCGCGCCGCACCGTGAGATGCGGGCTATTTTCCTCGATAGCGCCTTGTAGCTCACGCAAGCGCTCCGCGTAGGACGTGCGCAAGTGTTCGGGAACTGGCTGGTCAGGGTTGACGTGGAGCGAGAGGGAGATTGCTTGCTCGGGCGACCAAAACTGCATGCTCGAGCTTGCCCAGTGAGGCCAGTTTGGCTTTGCCATCCGCACACCTTCATGCGCAGCCCTTCAATTGGGAGCCCCTGCCAGGCCGGTGAAGGTGTCCGGCTTTTCGCCCCGTCGAGCTAGGCAGGAGCAAACCACGATGCTACAGCCAACAGGCCGTCAATAGCGGTCGTCGTTCGCAGCAGCTTGCACTTCGAACCGTCGCATCTGCCACCCGCGGATCCGCACCAGCGCTCGCGCCCATTGCGCGGGGGAGAGCACACGCCATCCCGGCTCCGGCCGCGGCCACAGGCGCTTTACGCGGAATGCCATGATGTCCGACCAATTGGGGTTGGCTGGATTCGCCGCGTCGGATGGCGTATATAGCGCGACATAGGCAGGCACATCGGCAAGCTGCGCGAGATGCTGTATCACGCCGGCCGGCTTCTCCTGCCCGATGTCTCGAGCCACTTCAACCAGGGCCAAGGGAACCTTGGCGCCGTTGTCGTACTCCGTGAACAGCACCGAATCGAGGTCAACCATCGTCAGCGATTCGGCTTGAGTTGCCTGCAAATATCGGCGAATCGAAGGCGCGCGATGCCAGGCGCCGTAAGCACGGTCGCGCGTTTCGTATTGTTCGAGCCTCATGGTCGGCCCCTTGGCAAGTTACAGGGCGCGCGCAATGCACGCGCGAAGCATGGTCGGCCGCATATCACACCGGCCGCGGCATTTTTATTTCGGCCAGGATGTCAGCGACCTTGATGATGTGCTCAGCGATGGAAGATAGGTCCTCGTAAAGCTTTTGAGATTCCGCTTCGTATCCGTATTGAGGCTTCCGGTGGTTCTCGTTCGCCACGAGACGTAAAACCGGAGCGAGGGGTTGACCGGCAATCGGACGCGTACGCCGACGGCCCTTCGTCCGGTGGACGGTTGGAAGCTGAACGAGGGCGGTGGGGTGCGACGTAGAATTGAGCTTAGCCATGGTACGGACCTCCCTGATAGGTCGTGTTGTGGTCAGGCGGCGCGAAGTGTTCCAGCACCCGCGCCGCCGCTTTGCCTGATGCCGTCAGGCTGCGGTAATTGCCTTCAGTCCCGGCCTCTCCGGTTCCGGCGTGAATTCAATCCCGGCTTCATCGAGGATCCATGCCTCCAGTTTGTCGTGCCACTTGCGCAGGAGGTCGAGCGGGCGCACGTTGTAATGGCGCTCAGCGATGGCAGACGGCTTATGTCCCATGATTTGGGCTTTGATGCCTGACGGAACCTCAGTCCACTCGGCAAGACTCGAAAACGAACGGCGCAGGCCGTGCAACGTCACGGGCGCGATACCGGCAATTCCGCAGACGCGATGCAAGGCGTTGTTCGGCGCGGCGAGCCGGCCATCACCCGAAGTCTTGCTGGCGAATACCCATTCCGACGGCTGCCACGTTTCACCCTTGGCCTCAAGGCTGCGCATCTGGCGCACGTTCGGCGGTGTGTCGTTGATACGCTTCAGCTCGAGCAGCACGGTGGCGAAATACGGTGTCAGGGGAATAATCCGGCCGGTGTCAATTTCCACCTTGTCTTTCAGGTGCAGGCTGCGCCACCGGAAGTCCACATCGTCCCAACGAAGCTCAGCCAGTTCCTCTCGACGCGCGCCGGTCAGCAGCAGGCCAATAAGATATGCCTCCATGACTGGGTTGCTGAGCTGGCGAACGGCACCGAACCACGCGGCCAGTTGCTCGCGCTGAATGGAATCGGTCTTTGCGGCCTGCTTCGGCAGGGCATCTTTCGAAAGGCGAGTAGCGACGGCCTGCGGGTCGACGAGCCCCTGATATTCGGCTCTCGACTCGCACCACGTTGCGAAGATGCGCAGCAGATTGAAGGCCAGCCGGACACGGGCCGGCCGGTGGGTAGCTTCCTCGGCCAGCCAGTCGCCAATGCGCTCGGCGTTCAGGTCCGAAAGCCTCAGTGGCATAAGTGTGGCGAGCGGCCCGGGCTCCGTTAGCCCCTTGCCGCGCTTCTTCGGCTGGCCGCCGGCACTGGCGAGGGCTAAATGGTCACGGTAGTGCAGGTCGCTCCACTTCGAGCGGCGCGCGTCGATGTACGCCTTCCAGGCATCTGCCAGCGTCACGTCCTGGCGGCGTGCCTCTGCTTTACGCGCTTCGCGTGCTTTGTGCTGCTCGGCGGCTTCTTCGCGCGGATCTTTGCCGGCGTCAATCAGACGTTGTAGGCGGCGCGCTTCGTCTCGAGCAGCGTCAATGCTCCAGTCCTTCGGCGAACCAATCGTGACCCTCACGGTCGCTCCGCTCAGCTTGCCTTGAAAGATATAAGCGAGTGACCCGGCAGCCGTAGCACGAAGGCCGAGGCCGGACGCGCCGCTGTCCCAGAGAAACGCCTGGGACTTGCCGGCCGGACAGCTATGCCCGTTGACGCGACCTGCCGTGAAATTGACCTTTGCCACTGCGCCACCCGTCGGGTTACGGGTTACATGAGAGCCATGTAACTGCCGTGTAACCCCATTATTGGCACATCAATCAACAGAGGTCAACAGGATTCTGTAACCGGTTTTCCTGAAAAACTCAATGATGACAATGGTTTGTGTTGTGGCTGGAATGTTGGTCAACATCCCGGAATGTGTCGATGAGAGGATTGTGATTCCTGTCGTCGTGGGTTCGAGTCCCATCAGCCACCCCAAAGAATTCCAAGCAGTATCAAGTCGTTAAAAACGGCACTGTCCCAAAAGACAGTGCCGTTTTTTGTTTTGGAATTCCAAAATTGGGAATTACAGGCCTCGTCGCTTTACGATCTTCATTCGATCGTTGTGCTGTCCGCGCAACCGGCAAACACCACGACACTTTGGTCTTTGTTCCGTGATCGTGTGAACTTGGTCGAATCGAGAAATGCCTGGGCGAACAGAAACGACGACGACCTCGGCAACGAACAATGCCGCTATACGCACAACCCGTGCTCAACGATCGACCACATTGCTCGCAATCCCCGCCTGAACCGTTCGGGTGTTTCGAAAAACCACCCACGACCACAAAGCGCCACCCGCCACCTTTGCGACAAACTGCAATGCGGCGATCGTCGGAAACACTGCCCCAAACGCAATAAGCGGAAAGACGATGGAGTCGACAGCCGCGCCCGCGACGTTCGCACCGTTGGCGCGCGCCAGTATCGGAAAGCGACGTGCGAGTTGAAACACGATTGCACTTGCCATGGCTGCCGAACCGAACGCAACGAGAGACGCGAGGGCGATTTCCTTGGCAGCGGGATTGAGCGCGTAACTGACTATGCCCGCGGCCGCGATCAACGCAAGCATCCTTGACCAAAGCGCACGGCCGCGCCAGTCCAGGTGGAGCCGGTCTCGAATCGCGAGATCGAGTCCGATCAGAAAGAACGCGATGATCGGTGTAGCAGCCGGTCCGAAATGAGCGACCATCAGGTTCGCGACAGCGACTGCTGCGATGTAGATCAAGACGTACATGATTCCCCTGCAATAAAGAGTGCGCGCTGCGTCGATTCGGAGTAGAAGTTTGCCATACGTGACTGATTAGACGGACGGGTGCTTCGCTACGAGCAAGCCGGGTGGGGCTTCGCACGGTTGGCAGACGGCCAGAGTTGCGAGCGACAGGATATCGTCACTGTGTCGCCGGTTTTCATCAATGGATCTCCTACGCGAGATTGGATGGCCGTATTCCGTCGACATGCTGTTGCGAAGTTTCCTGCCCAAGCTAAGGTTCTTGCGCCCCGTGCCGTTATCTTCCATGGACAGCCCTCGTGCCTCGAATGCTGATCCGTTTTCTTGCCTGCTCGCGTTTCGCGTGAGCAGGCTTTTTTCGTTTTTGGCCGCGCTTTGCGCATGAATGGCGGAACGGGACAGGGATTTGGCGTCAACCGACGGCGCGCAACAGTCTTACATTGGTGTAATGTGCCGGCTTCCTCGTGCCCTCATGCTTTGCAGGGCCGTTCGATCCCGACGACCAATGACGGAGTCGGGATTTTTTTTGCCTGCATCCCGTTGCACTGGCAACGAGTTGCGGCGACGCCCGGCGGCCGGCGCCGACAAGATCGCGTCAGACGTGAAGAATACGCGCTGGCGAACGTCACGAGCCAGTGGGTGGCGACGGCGCATGCAGGGTACGCGACGATAACGTGCGGAGTGCGACGCCTTGGTGTCGTCGTCCAGTGACGGGCCGACACGGTATCGTTCGAGCGCAGCGTCGTTTGGGGGGTATGCCGCAACGCGCGGTATATTTTGCGGTGAGACGTCCCCACCAAGAAAACAAGCTGAAGGAGTGACTACCGATGCCGGAAACCCGGGCCACGCTGCGTGCCGCGACAGCGCAAGACGCAAACGACATCGCTCGCCTGCACACGCTGAGCTGGCAAACCGCATACAGCCACATCCTGCCGGCTGCCTACCTGACCGACGAAGTGCCGACGGAGCACGCGATCCGTTGGCGGCACTATCTCGATCGCAATGAAAAGGAGTGGGGCCTGGTGTTGGTCGCCGAGATGGATGGCGAGCCCGTGGGCTTCGTCAGTGCCGAGCGCCCGGTCGACCCGGTGCTCGGCGTGTTGCTCGACTGCCTGCACGTCCATCCTTCGCGTCACGGAAGCGGCACGGGCAAGCGCATGATCGAAGCCGTTCGCTCCTGGGCGCGCGCGATTGGCGTGGACAAGGTCCACCTGAAGGTGCTGGAGGACAATGAACGCGCGATTGGCTTCTATGAGCACAACGGCTGGCAACTGGCGGGTATCGAGACGAGCCGCATCGGCCAGACGGAAGTCACCGATCGGATCTATGCGATACAGGCGTAGTGGCCTGGCGACGTTCGAGCGAACGGTCGCACGATGTGCGGCCATCGCCGGGCGAAACCCGAACGTACTCCGCCGTCACTCGCCGCAATACCGCACGAGCAGATCGGCTTCCGTCTCGTGCACTTCGACGGGCAGGGTCGTTGCACCTGCATAGGCCAGATAGCGCGCGCGATGCTGGCCATTGCGGAACGACGCGACGCCGACCTTCGACAGGCCGGGGATGCCGAGCAGCGTTCGCGTTCTCGTCTCGCGAAACGTGATGTACGGCATGTCCGCAATCCTGTCCTGTTCAGGATCGAGGAATTCACGAATGCCCGCGGCTTTTCCAGGGGCCCAGTGCAGAACAGACGGCAACACGTAGTCCGTCGTGTCGCGGTCGGCACATGCCAGCAGTTTCGTCAGGTCGATCGTCACGACCCTGTGTCGCGTATCGTCGGACGAGAATACCCGCTTGAGATGCGTGTAGGCATAGGGGGCGTGCCCGGGAAGCTGGATAATCCAGACTTCTACGCCATTTTCCTCTGCGTGGGCGAGTGCCATTGTTTCCTCTTGTGTTGCAAGCGGTCTTATTGATTCCAGTTTAGCAGCGCGATTGCGGTGGTGAAGCAAGGCAATACTCGAAATAGAAAATCGGAGCTATCCGCGGCAGAACCAGAGCCGCGAGCAAAAGCGCGGAGAGCAAGGGTGGGGCAGTCGAATGCGGTCATGTGTCGGCGACCGATATCGACAGGTCAAGAGAATATCGCGATACTGCCGGCGGATATGACGCACCGCGCGAATTTCATCGAAGATTCACACAGCGTCGCGAAACCCGGCGCGTGCCAGTCGTCGTAAGAACAGAGAGGGCGGATTGACCGGAAAAAACATGTCGTCGAAACTTGAGATCGAGTACCTCGATTACTGTTTCACCGCGATGCTCGAAATCAGGGCGTCCGGTCGAACAGGCGTTGTCGACTGGCATCTCGAATCCGATTCACGAAGCAAGACCCTTGCGTGGATCGTGTTCGATCGCTTTCTCGAGCGACATGATTTCGTTGATGAAGAGGATGCGCGTGCCAACATCGTCTGCTGGCTGGAGCGGCTGGCCGATCCCGGATCGGGCGCTTCGGTTGGAATGGCGAAGGCGAACGCGGTTGCTGCGGGAGCGGTGGCGACGGGCGCATCGACCACATCGACCGCATCGACCACATCGACCACATCGACCGCATCGACCGCATCGACCGCATCGACGGCGGAAATCGTCGGCGACACCGTCATCGATATCGCCGGCGATCTCGACTGGATCGAGATGGTCGCAGAGTGGTTTTTCAGCTGACCGTCACGATGGCGACCACCGGTTGTCATGACGCGAGCCCCGGTGTTCGCAAAACGCGGTTTCGAAAAAATCGGTACAAGAAAATGAAACCGGAATCGTGTCGATCGGAAAAATAGAATAAACCTGCTTTGACAACAGCTTCGACTTACCGGAAACTGCGCCCGGGCCTGAAAATATCCGATTGAATTAAAACAAAATAAAACTCCAGACATGAAAAGAAGAACGCTGTTGACGGCGGGCGCGGTCATTGTCGCCGCGGGGCTGACAGGCTGCACTGCAATGCTGTTCGAAGACGGCCAATACGAAGAGACAGTCGACCGATTTCTCGTCAGCGAAGACGGCAAGAAATTCGTCGTGCTCGGCACGAAATATCACTACATCTTGGATACGCCGGAGCATCTCGGCGCCGTACTGGCATCGCCTTACCGGAAGTCGATCAATGCGTCGCTATATGGGTTCGTCGCGCAGGGCAGCAAGATCTCTGGCAAGTTCTCGCTGCGGCTCCACCGCAGTGACATGACCGAGGAGGATCGGGACCGCGCGCTGGAGGACGGCTTCACGAAGCTCGGAAGCGTAGATCTGGAGATGAAGGGTGCGCTGGCCGGATCGCGCTATCTCGCCGATGGTTTTGCGCAGGGCAAGACGTGGTCGTCGTTTACGCATTCGTACAAGATCCAGGTCACCGACCGCATCACGTCGGCGGGCAAGGCCGTGCGCGTGCTCGCGACGCCTGTCACGCTTGCGGCTGACGGCGTGATGATGATCGGGGCCGTGGTGCTGTCGCCCATCATTGTGGTGATGCTTGCGCCGGTGGCGGGCGTTGCGCTCGGACCGTGACACGATCCGCGCGGCGCGCGGGCGAACCAATTGCTGCAGCATTGTCACCAAATGGTGAGTTGCCGCACAGATCATTGCGCGGCCCACGCTCACAATTTGGCCGGTTGACCGTTCTTCCCCGGCCCGGTCAACCATTTCCCCGCTCGCTCGCGCAGGAGCGGGGGCTTTTTGCCCGTCCGACGTGGGAAGGGTGCGTCGACGGAACCGGACAGGCGTCCGGCGGGCGGCGTGATCGCATCGATTGCGCGCCCCGGCATCCGTTCGCCTGATCCGCACGAATCGCTTTCCTCGTGCCTGAGCGAACCCTCAGGCCCATCGCCGGTTTAGGCCGGTGATGCCTTGGTCCCGGCGGCGCGCAAGCATGCCGCCGGGATATTTTTTGCGCCGGATGCGTTGCATCCACATGTCGCACGGCGGGCACGCAGCCCCGCTCAGCCAGCCTGTTCGACGCTGGTTTCCCATCCGTCGTAATTCCCTCCGAGTGCACGCACTTCGTGGTTGATCGCGATCGTGTGGCGCGTGATGTCGGCGAGCGCCATGGTGCCTTCATGTGAAAACCGGACGGCCGACTTGCCGTCCTCGGTGGGCGCAACCGATTCGACCGGATAGCCTTTCGATTCGGCCCAGTCCGCGAACTGATGCGCGTCGCTCGGGTCGGGGAAGTACGCCCAGTGCATCACGCGCCGGCTTATGTCGCTGGCGTCGCCTTTCTTCCGCAATTCATCCAGCACGCGCATGTCGCGCATGATCAGCCAGTCGTCGTCGGTCGGGTAGAGCGTCTGCCAGTACGCTTCCTTGTCTGGATCGTCCTGGTGCGCGTACTGCAGTGCGTAAGTCGTCTGATCGGCCAGCGCATCGACGATCTCCGTCGCTGCCTCTTCGTCGAACGGCACGTAGAAAAGGAAATCCTTGTGGCCGTCGACGGTGATGCGGCCAACCTGCACGCCACCTTTCGCGGTGATCGTGGCGTCGAGCAAATCCTCGATCTGCGCGAGACCGGCGAATTCGTCGCCGGTCGGCAGGCCTTCCTGCGTCGGATGCGCAAAGGGGACGCGCACGCTGAGCAGCGATGTGCGCGGATCGCCTTCGGCGATTTCCGCAAAGCTGTGGTTGAAGCTGATGAAAGCCTGATGGTCGCCCATTCTGGCAGGGAAGGTTCCCCAGGCGTCGGTCATGTGTTTCTCCCGTGCACGATTGTCTGTTGACGGTTGTAAAGCGTCCCAATGTATCATCGAAAATCGCGTGGGCCGGAGAAGCGCAGATGATCGCGAGTCTGGGCATCCTGGTGCCGGTCGAAGACGACCGCTTCCGGGCGGTGGTGGATTTCTGTCGGTTGGCGCTCGCGCTGCCGGTGCATGCCGAAGGCGTGTCGGCTGCGGGGAATCCGTGGCGTCGCTTTGTCGTGGATGGGGCGACGCTGACCATCCATACGGGTAGCGGTGGCAAGTTTCCGTACCCTGAGTTTCGTCCGACCGGCCATGGCATTGCGCTGGCCATCGAAGTGGCGCATGTCTCGTAAGCCGTCGCGCGACTTGAGTCGTGTCGCGTCAGTATCCTGAACGAATGGGACTACGGCGACGGCACGATCGAGATTTCCGTGGCGGATCCGGCGGGAAACGTCTGCGAGATATGGGGCCATCCGTGACCGCGCATCGGTACGGTGGGCCGCAAAAAATTCGAAGGAGATGCCGATGTCGATGTTTGCGGTGAATGGCGTGCGAATCGATCCGCTCAGCGCGCGCGTGACGCACGTGCGCTGGGCGGCCGTGAATCCGGCCGACCGGTCGTGGGCGGCGACGCCAAGCGAAGCGCCGGTGGCGGACGTGGCGCGTGCGCTCGCGTCCGGAAACGATGTCCGCGCAATCTTCTCGGCATCGGACGCCACCGCGATCGGGCCCAGGCTGAAGCGCGTGCTGTATCGCGATGCATCGGAAGGCATCGAACTCGACATCGATGCAACGAACGAGTCGCGCACTTTGCGCGACCTGCCGCAAATCTGACCCGCGCGGCATGCGCCAGCGACAGGGCGTGCCGCCGCATGAATGGCGGCACCTGGCCGAATGGCCGCTCGCGCGACGTCGATCGCGAGGAGTAGTATTGGATGACCGTCATGCTGCATTGGCGGTTGCGCCGAACGGTCTGACGGGGCACGTGATCTCGAGCGAGCCCGTTTTACCGGAAGCGAGCATCGCAAACGCGTACGAGATCATGTCCAGACCGCTCATCGCCCTGTTGGCATCCGTTCTTTGTCTGGCGCTGTGGTCTTGTCAGACGGTGCCCGAGCCGCCTGCGCTGCCATCGCCCGACACCGCGTCGGCTGCCGCTGCCGTTCCGGCATCGTCGCCGTCCGAGCCGATCCGTGGCGTCGGCCAGGCACCTCATCTGGCAGGGCAGAGTCACTGGGCCATTGGTCAATGCACGACCAACGGCACCGTCAAGGTGTGCAACTGAACATGACCGATGCCGACGGAGTGTGGCCCGTTCCGCGCGGACGAAGGCGCGTTGTCGTGCGTCGATGCTTGCCTTCGTCGATCCCGATCATTTCCTGTCGACAGGCGGCCCGTCTTGGGGTGTCGATAGAATGTCCGACCTCGATGAGCCGGTTGTCGTCGATGTGAGCGATTGCGCAATGAACGACGAAAGCGAAACCACCGATTCCGGCTGGCACGTCGATCCCGACGCGGGAACCGTCGTCGGCCAGTTGCCGATGACGCTGGCGGTCGACGGCCGGAGCCTGAGACGAAGGGCGATCGTGTGCGCGATACTGGCCGTGGCGAGCCTGTGCGGTTATGCGGCGGCTCCGGCGCTCTGGCCGGTGGCGGCACTGGCCGTGTTGCTGGCGCTGGCGGGGGCTGCCTTCTTCGTGTCGTCGCGGCGCAGGATGGCGCTGCGTGTCGACGAGACGGGCTTCAGGCTGATCGGAGCTTTGCGCGAGCAACCCGTCACGCCGTGGCGCGACGTTACCGAATTCCGGATCATCAGCGTCGCCGGAAATCGCTACATCGGCTACCAGTTCTCGGCGCTTTCATCGCGCAACAAGGTACCGGGCGGCGTGATGCTGCCGATCGCCCGGTTTGCCGATCTGCCGCTCGATGCAGTGGCCGGATTGCTGGAGGCATGCCGCCGGCAGTTCGGCATACCGGGCAACGAGGCCGACCGAACGGGCCGATGACGCCGATGCGGGGAACCCGCGTGCGCCGATATCCGAGAAAACAAAAAATGTCGGGCGCCGTGTCGATTTCCGCCAGGTTCGTCCGTCGTAGCATCGGAGGCGTGCGCATCGCGCGTCCGTCCCGACTCCGATACGACAACCGACCGAAGGAGCGACACCCATGTCCACGTCCGTCAAACCGATCCCGGAAGGGATGCGCACACTGACGCCGCACCTGATCTGCGCCGGCGCAACAGCGGCCATCGACTTCTACAAGCGCGCGTTCAATGCAAACGAACAGTTTCGCCTCTCGATGCCCGACGGCCGGCTCGCGCACGCGTGCCTCGTGATTGGCGATTCGACACTGATGCTGGTGGATGAAATGCCTGAGCACGGCGCACTCGGGCCGAAGGCACTGAAAGGCACGCCGGTCTGCCTGCACCTGTACGTGCCGGACACCGACGCGGCGATCGCGAAGGCGGTCGCGGCCGGCGCGACGGTCACGATTCCGGCTGCCGACATGTTCTGGGGCGATCGCTACGGACAGGTCGAGGATCCGTTCGGCCATCGCTGGTCGCTCGCGACGCATCAGCGCGACCTGACGCCCGAGCAGATCGCGGAGGCCATGGCCAGCGCGCCGCCGTGCGGAAGCTGACGCAACCACGCAACGGCAGTTGAGCGGCAGGGGGCGGCAGGCGCTTGCGCCCGGGCCGTCCGCGCTTACGCCCGGGCCGTCCGCGCTTACGCACCAGCCGTCTTGCCGCGCTGCTTGTCCTCGTACATCCGTCGATCGGCCGAGGCGAGCAGGTCGGCCACGTCGCGATGGTGTGCGGGATCGTAGTCGACATGTCCGACGCTGAACCGGATGTCGTAGCCGCGTGCGTCGGCCGCGTTGCGCAGCGCGAGCGCGCGCGTCACGCGTTCGACCGGCTCGGCGACGTCGGCCGGATCGGTGGCGCTCAGCAGCACGACGAATTCGTCGCCGCCAAGCCGGGCGATCACGTCGCTGTCGCGCAGTGCGCCCGTCAGCGTGTCGGCGAAGGCCTTGAGCGCGTGGTCGCCTTCGGCGTGGCCGAAGCGGTCGTTGATCGACTTGAAATCGTTCAGGTCGAAAAACAGCAGCACCGCGTGACGGTCGAGGCGACTGCACAGACTCAGCACGTGGCGGGCGAGAATCTCAAAGCCGCGCCGGTTGGTCAGTTGCGTGAGTTCGTCGGTGGTCGCGAAATGCAGCGCGGCGATCTCGCGCTCGGTCATGTGGGCCAGATCGCCGAGCAGCGCGAGCTCGTCGGGTTCGAGCGAGCGCGGCCGCGTGTCGATCAGGCAAAGCGTGCCGATGGGTGCGCCGTTCGGTGCCGTGAGCGGTCGACCGGCGTAGAAGCGGATCCCGGGCGCGCCGGTAACGAGCGGATTGTCGTGGAAGCGATTGTCGTTCAACGCATCCTGGATCACCATCGTATTGCCCTCGAGCAGCGCATGGGCGCAAAACGACACGTCGCGCGACGTTTGCTTGACGTCGAGCCCCGCATGGCTCTTGAACCACTGGCGATCGTCGTCGACGAGGCTGACGAGGGCGATCGGTACGTCGAACAGCCTGCGTGCGAGACGCGTCAGGCGATCGAAGCGCTCTTCGGGCGGGGTGTCGAGGATCGAGAGCGAATGAAGCGTATCGAGCCGGGCCGCCTCGTCGGTCGGTTTCGGTGCGATTTGCATGGGCCTAGTCTTTTGTCCCGGCTGCGAGGCCGGTTACGGGATCGTATGTCGGACAGTATCGCGCATTGTTCGGCGCATCGCCACGTTGCAAATCCGCCGACCGGTGGTTTCGCCTCGGCACGAATCGATGCAGATGGGGGGAGAAGCGGGCGTCATGGGTCCGCGTTTCGCACCGATGCGCAATCGGAGGCGCGGTACCTCAAGGTGCCTGGCGCAGTGCCGTAAACAGGGCGAGTCCATTCGTTCATCGCTACCCATCGCACCATGGTTCGATTTCTGTACGCGGGCTACCTCGCGTTTGCGCTGTATCTTCTTTATCCGATGGTTCAGAACACGCTGGCATTCGGCGTCGTTTGCGTGAGCAGCGCGCTGCCCGGCGGCTCGCCGACGTCTTCGGCAAGCGGCGCGAGCGGACAGACGAATCGCTGTGCGCCGACGACGCACGCCGGTGCGGCGAACGGGCGGACGCCCGACATCCATTGATGTGTGGCGCCGCGCTGGCCATTCGGCTGAATTGAGCTTCGCGCCGCGCTCGCCGATCATCGGCAACACGGCGGATCGAACCCGGGGCGAGCACCCCGCGGCCTGCGTCAGTAGCTGGAGCGGTACGGCGTGCCCTGGTCGAAGCGGCTTTGCCAGTGCGTGAGATAACGTGACGCGAGTTGCGGGTTGTTCCACACCACGACGACGTTCTCGGAATTGCGGCTGGCCGCCGATGCGCTGTAGTTGAACGACCCCGTTTCGACGTGCTCGGCGTCGATCACGAGATACTTGTCGTGATGGATCGCATAGGCGTCGATCGTCCGCGTCGGAATGCCGGCGTTGACGAGCAGGTTCAACGCCTGCTTGCTGCTCTTTGCGCGATTGCCCTTGTCGTCGACGACCACCGCGACATTCACGCCGCGTCGCTTGGCGGCGAGCAGTGCGCGTGTGACAGGCGGCGACGTGAACGAATATGCGGCGACGCGGATCGAGCTGCGCGCGGCGCCGATCGCTTTCAGCACGAGCGCTTCAGCACCGCCGTCGGGCGAAAACGCCGACTCGACGACCTGTGTCGCGGGTGCTTCGTGGGTGGGGGCCGGCAGCCAACGCGACACGAGGTCGATCGCCTGCTGGAGCAGTGATTCACTTTGCGTCTTGCCGAAAGCGGCGAACGGAGTGGCGAGCAGGGAGGCGGCGAGACAGGCAGCGGCGAGGCGATTGCGCAACAACATCTTGGACAGCGAACAATTTCGAGACAGCGGGCCGTGAGTGTAACGCAGACGTGGCGGCCCGGTCACGCGCGGATGAGACGGGATGAGTCACCGCGATGACCGCGATGGCAGAGGCGGTGACGCAAAGTTGCGTTGTGCGGGATTCGAGTGCGTGATCGGGTTGATCAGTGGATGCGGGCGATAGCAGCGCGTGATTGCGCGTGCGCTGATGGCGGAGTGGGAGAGTTTGAGCCCTGCGCGAGTGCAGCCGGGCGGGCTCGGCGCAGCACGCAACAGCAACGCGAGTCCGACTAACGATCCGTGTGCGTCACGCATTCATTCATGGATGCACGACGCCGCATCAATGCTCGTCCGCGGGCGCCCCGGCTGCCTCGGCTGCGATCCAACCGGGGCCACGCTCCGGCTGCACGTCGCGCGCGTCGAGCGGTTCGCCGCACGCGGAGCATACGGTGACCGCATGCATCAGATGGCCGCAAGTGCGGTGACGCAGCTGTACCGGCGGCCCCTGGCCGTCGTCTTTCCAGCGGTCGCCCCACGCAGTCAGCGCGAGCAGGGTCGGGTAGAGGTCGAGCCCCTTGTCCGTCAGCCGGTATTCGAACCGCGGCGGCCGCTCCTGATACGCGCGCTTGACCAGCACGCCTTCGTCAACGAGTCGCGCGAGCCGCTCGGCCAGCACGTGGCGCGTGAGGCCCAACTGGGTCTGGAACGCGTCGAAGCGGCGGCAGCCGAGGAACGCGTTGCGGAGGATCAGCATGGTCCAGCGGTCGCCGAGCACGGCGAGCGTACGCGCGACCGAACAGTTCAGCGTGCCGATGTCATCCCATTTCATCGTCGAGTCTCTTGCATCCTTTGCGGCGGTTCAGCGAAATAGTGGGTTCGATTATAGAACCCGTCTTCGGTTGCAACGGGCCTGGCCACGTTGACAACGGCATCGGTCGTTGTCAATAATGAGTTCCAATTTAGAACTTACTCGCGCGGTGACGCGCTTTCAACCCGGAGACAACCCGATGAACCCGCTTTCCTTGTCTGGTCTCGATCTGCTGCGCGCGGCGGTATCGGGTGATGCGCCGCTCGCATCGATTTCCGAGACGATCCCGATGCGTCCGCTCGACGTCGAGCTCGGTTATGTGAAATTTTCGGCGCGGGCGGACGGCCGGCATTTGAATCCGCTCGGCGGCGTGCACGGCGGGTTCGCCGCGACGGTGCTCGACTCGGTCACCGGGTGTGCGGTGCATTCGATGCTGGATGCGGGCGTCGGCTACGGCACGGTCGATCTGCATGTGAAGATGCTGCGGCCCGTGCCGCGCGATGCCGACCTGGTCGCGGAAGGGCGTGTGATTCACCTGTCGCGCTCGCTGGGCGTCGCGGAGGGCACGCTGAAGACCGCGGACGACAAGATCGTCGCGCATGCGTCGGCAACCTGCTTCATCCAGCGGCCGCAGTAACCGCGGGCGGCGGCGCCATCGTCCGGGCCGGCGCGTGAACCTTCTTGCCGGTGCAGAAGGCCGCCTGTAAGCGTAGGCGGAGCCTGTCTGAAGCGGTCGCTTCAATGTGATAGCGTTCCTGCTTTCCACCGACGCGACAGGAACAGCATGGAATACCGCACACTTGGCGATTCGGGCATCGAGGTCAGCCTGATCGGCCTGGGCACGATGACGTGGGGCGAGCAGAATTCGGAGCGCGATGCGCACGAGCAGATCGACTACGCGATCGGGCAGGGCGTCACGCTGATCGATGCCGCGGAGATGTATCCGGTGCCGCCGAAACCCGATACGCAGGGGCGCACCGAGGCGTTCATCGGCACCTGGCTCGCACAGCATCGCGCGCAACGCGAGCACATCGTGCTCGCGACGAAAATCGCCGGGCCGGCGCGGCAGCCGCACAATCCGCGCCATATCCGCGGCGAAGGCAACCAGTTCGACCGCAAGAACCTGACCGAAGCGCTCGACGGCAGCCTCAAGCGCTTGCAGACCGACTACGTCGATCTCTACCAGCTGCACTGGCCCGATCGCAGCACGACGACGTTCGGCCGTCCCGCCTATCCGTGGGTCGACGACGCCTATACGGTGCCGATCGAGGAAACGCTCGGCGTGCTCGCGGAATTCGTGAAGGCCGGCAAGGTGCGCGCGATCGGCGTGTCGAACGAAACGCCGTGGGGCGTCGCGCAGTTCCTGCGCGCGGCCGAGAAGCTCGGGCTGCCGCGGATCGCGAGCATCCAGAATCCGTACAGCCTGCTGAACCGCACGTTCGAGAACGGGCTGTCGGAATTCACGCACCGCGACGGCGTCGGCCTGCTCGCGTATTCGCCGCTCGCGTTCGGCTGGCTGTCCGGCAAGTACGAGAACGGCGCGCGTCCGGCCGGCGCACGCATCACGTTGTTCGAACGCTTCCAGCGCTACAGCAAGCCGCAGGCCGTCGAGGCGACGTCGCGCTATGTCGCGCTCGCGCGGCGTCACGGGCTGTCGCCCGCGCAACTCGCGCTTGCGTTCGTCAACGGCCGGCCGTTCACGCGCAGCAACTTGGTCGGGGCGACGTCACTCGAGCAGTTGAAGGAGAACATCGGCAGCGTCGACGTGAAGCTGTCCGACGAGGTCCTCGCCGAGATCGACGCGCTGCACGAACTGCAGCCGAACCCTGCGCCGTAAATGGCGCACGGCCCGCGCGGCAGCGATGCCGCGACGGGCCGCACCGGCGGCGCAGCCCTGCACCGCCGTTTCTTCCGTTATCGCATCTTGAGCCGAGTGCGCGCGACGAACAGCGCAGCGAGACTCAGCAGCGCGCAGCCCATCAGATAGAGCGCCGGCGACAGCCGGTTGCCGGTCGCGCTGATCAGCCAGGTGATGACGAACGGAGCGAAACCGCCGAACAGCGTGACCCCCGTGTTGTAGCTGACCGCGAGCCCGGTTGCGCGGGTCTGCGACGGGAACAGCTCGGCCATCAGCGCCGGCAGCGCGCCGCAGTACATCGCCTTCAGCGCACCGATCCAGACCAGCGCGGCGAGCATCGTCGCGAACGACGCGTGACGCGTGAGCCACGCGAACGTCGGGTACACGGTGACGAGCATCAGGACCGCCGCGACCGCCATCATGCGGATCCGCCCGGTGCGATCCGACAGGTGGCCGACGATCGGCGTGACGAGCGTGAGCACGAAGCCGGTCGCGAGCGTGGCCGCGAAGCCCGTCGATGCGGGCAACCCGAGTTGCTTGATCGCGTAAGTCGGCATGTACAGGATCATGTAGTTGATCGCGGTCGAGATGACGAGCGCGCCGATCGACAGCAGCACCCGCACCTTTTGCTCCGCGAACAGCTCGCGCACGGGTGCTTCCGAGCGTGCCTGCGTCTTGAACTCGACGCCTTCGTCGACGTAGCGGCGGATGTACAGCCCGACCGGGCCGATCGCGAGCCCGAACAGGAACGGAACGCGCCAGCCCCAGCTTTCGAGTTGCGCGGTCGTCAGCGTGGATGTCAGCAACGCGCCGAAGCCCGATGCGAGCAGCGTCGCGAGGCCCTGGCTTGCGAACTGCCAGCTGGACATGAACCCGCGCCGCTGCGGTGCGTGCTCGACGAGGAACGCGGTCGAGCTCGCGAATTCGCCGCCCGCGGAAAAGCCCTGCATCAGCCGCGACAGCATGATCCCGAGTGGCGCGAGTATGCCGATCGACGCGTAGGTCGGCATCAGCGCAATCAGCAGCGTGCCGGCCATCATCATCGCGATCGACAGCAGCAGCGACGCCTTGCGGCCCGCGCGATCCGCGTACGCACCGAGCACGAAGCCGCCGATCGGCCGGATCAGGTAGGACAGCCCGAACGTGCCGAGCGTAAGCATCAGCGACGTCGCTTCGCTGGTGGAGGGGAAGAACAGCTTGGCGATCGTGACCGCGAAGAAGCCGTAGACGATCAGGTCGAACCATTCGAGTGCGTTGCCGATCGACGCCGCGAAGATGATGCGCCGGATCTTCGCGGCGCTGGGGCGGGCGGCTTCCTGCGAGGTCAGGGTGGTCGTATTCATCGTGTATGCAGGTCCCGTGAAAGGGGCGAAGCGCGTTACAGGGCGGCGCCGGCAGCGGCGGGCGCCGCGCGGCGAACGGTCGGCGCGTCGTCGCCGAGATCCCAGAAGAGGCCGGCCATCATCTGCAGCCCCTCGCTGACGACGCTCGCGAGCAGGTGCTCGTCCGGTGCGTGCTGCGAGCACGCCGGGTACGAGTGCGGCACCCACAGCGTCGGCAGCCCGAGCGTGTCGGCGAACACTTCGTTCGGCAGCGTGCCGCCGAGATTCGGCAGGATCGCGGGCTTCTTGCCGGTGGTCCGCGCGAGCGACGCGACGGCCCAGCGGACCCACGGATCGTCCGGCGGCACGCGCGTCGCCGGTGCGCCGCGTTCGACGTCGATCTCGATGTCGGCGAAGCCGTGCGCGTCGAGGTGCGTGCGCAGATGCGCGTGCAGCGCTTCCCAGTCGGTGCCGACGACGAAGCGCAACTGGCAGTGCGCGTACGCGGCGGGCGGGATCGCATTGACGGGGTGCTCGGGGTTGCCGGCCTTGAACGCGAGGATCTCGAACGTGTTCCAGCCGAACACGCGCTCGGGCGCGGTGAGGCCGGGCTCGCCCCAGTCGGCGTCGAGCGCCGGATCGCCGGGGCCGCCGCCGACGGAGAGGTCGGCCAGTGCATCGCGCACGGCGGCCGGGATCGGCGGCGGACGCAACCCCGCGACGCGAATCGCGCCGCGTGCGTCGACGAGGCTCGCGAGCGCATGCGCGAGCACGATCGCCGGATTGCGCAGCAGCCCGCCCCAGTTGCCGGAGTGATGTGCGCCATCGCGGGCGCGCAGGCTCAGCTTGAAATTGACCGAGCCGCGCGAACCGAGGAATACCGTGGGGCGCGCGGCGGCGATGCGCGGGCCGTCGGACGCGATCAGCACGTCGGCCGCGAGTGCGTCGCGCTCCTGGCGGCACAGCGCGTCGAGGCCCGGCGAACCCGTTTCCTCGCCCATCTCGATCAGCAGCTTCGCGTTGAAGCCGAGCCGGCCGCCGCGCGCGTCGAGCACGCTCGCCAGCGCGGCCAGGTTGATGGTGTGCTGGCCCTTGTTGTCGGCACTGCCGCGGCCGTACCAGCGGTCGCCGTCGGCCGTCAGCGTCCACGGCGACAACGGTGCGCGCCACTGCGCGTCGTAGCCGCGTACGACGTCGCCGTGGCCGTAGATCAGCACGGTCGGCAGCGCGTCGTCTTCGTGGCGCGAGGCGAGCAGGAACGGGCCGCCGCCGTCGACGGGATTGTCGACGATCCGCGACGTGAAGCCGAGGCGCGCGGCTTCGGGGGCGATCTCGTCGGTCAGGTAGGCGCGCAGTGCGGCACCGTTGCCGCTTTCCTGGCTTTCGGTGCGCAGGCCGACGCGGCGGCTCAGGGTCGTGAAGAACGCACCGGATTTGAACTGGTTCAGCGCGTGCTGGATGGCGGCGGTACGGCTCAAGTCGTGTCTCCTCTGACGGCTTCGCCGCATGCGCCGGATCGGGCATGCAGCGTGAAGTGCGATCGATTCTAGGAAGCCGTTTTTTTTGTCACAATGATCGAATTTCGAACCTTTCTTTGCCGAAAAGGCAAAGCGGCACGGCAGGCAGCCGGGCGGAGACAGAACGATGGCGGCTTTCCTGCATGGCCTGGCGTTGCGGTATTTCGTCGAAGTGGCGCGCACCGGCTCGATCAGCGACGCGTCCGCGCGGCTGCACGTGGCCGTATCGGCGATCAGCCGCCAGATCGCGAAACTGGAGAGCGAGCTTGGCGCACCGCTGTTCGAGCGCCGGCCGCGCGGGATGGCGTTGTCGGAGGCGGGCGAGCGGCTGCTGGCGTTCGCGCAGCGCAGCCTGCTGGAGGCCGAGCACGTGATGAAGGACATCGGCGGGCTCGATGCGCTGCACGGCAGCCTGCTGAAGATCGCGTGCTCGGAAGGGTTCGCGATCGACTTCCTGCCCGGCACGCTCGCCAGCTTCAAGGCGCGCCATCCGGGTGTCGATTTCTCCGTATGGGTGGTGTCGCCGGCGGACGCGACGCGGCGCGTGCGCGACGGCGATGTGGACATCGCTTTGAGCTTCAGCCTCGCGCCGGAGAAGGGCGTGCGCGTCGACCATACCGAGCGCGCGCCGATTTTCGCGCTGGTGCGGCACGACCATCCGCTCGCGACGCAGGAAGCAGTGTCGCTCGCCGATGTCGCGCGTCACCCGCACGTGCTGCCCGAGGCCGGCACGACGGTGCGCCAACTGATCGACATCGCGTGCGCACTCGACGGGCTGCTGCTCGAGCCCGAACTGACGAGCAACAACACGGCGGCGATGTACGGCTATGCGCGGCGCACGGGCGCGGTGATGTTCACGGGGCTGCTGTCGGTGCGGGACCGCTGCGCCGCGGACGGCTTCGTCGTCGTGCCCGTGACGAACCCGCAGCTACGCGAGCGCAGCATCCAGGTGCAGACGATGGCGGGGCGCGATCTGCCCGCGTCGGTTCGCGCGTTCCGCGACCATCTGATCGACGCGATGCAGGCCGCGTCGGCGCCGCCGACTGCCGCGCGCGGCCCGAGACGCCGGCCCGTGAGATAATCGTCAATCCGCCTTCCGCGCCCATGCGGCTCATCGAGCCGTATCGCCCCTGTTCGACGCCAAATTGAAGAACCTGATTGTCACCCTCGATCGCGCCGGCGAGTTCGACGAGATCATCGACGTGCGCACGCCGCTCGAGTTCGCCGAGGATCATATCCCCGGCGCGCTGAACGCGCCCGTGCTCAGCAACGAGGAGCGCGTGCTCGTCGGTACGATGTACCGCCAGGTATCGCCGTACGAGGCGACGCGCGTCGGCGCGGCGATGGTCGCGCGCAACATCGCGCGCCATCTCGACACGACATTCGCCGACCGGCCGCGCAACTGGCGGCCGCTGATCTACTGCTGGCGCGGCGGCAAGCGCTCGGGTTCGATGACGACCTGGTTCAACCTGATCGGCTGGAAGGCGCGCCAGCTCGATGGCGGCTACAAGGCGTACCGCCAGTCGGTGTGCGCGACGCTCGACTCGCTGCCGACGCGCTTTCGCTACATCGCGCTCGTCGGCCATACGGGCTGCGGCAAGACGCGCCTGCTGAACGCACTGCGCGACGTTGGCGCGCAGACGCTCGATCTCGAGGCGCTCGCGTGCCATCGCGGTTCGCTGCTCGGCGCGCTGCCGGGCAAGCCGCAACCGGCGCAGAAGGGGTTCGATTCAGGGCTCGTCGAAACACTCGGCCGTTTTGACCCCGAATGGCCGGTGTTCGTCGAGTCGGAAAGCCGCCGGATCGGGCTCGTGCAGTTGCCGATTGCGTTGATCGAAGCGTTTCACGCGGGGCCGTGGGTGCATGTCGACGCGGCGCACGACGAACGCATCGCATTCCTCCTCGACGATTACGCACACCTGTTCGATGAACCGGATGCGTTCAAGGCGCAGCTCCATCGGCTGATCGGCCTGCATAGCCGTGAACAGGTGATGCACTGGAAGGCGCTGATCGATGCGGACGCACGGGCCGAACTGTTCACCGAACTGATCGACAAGCATTACGATCCCGCCTATGCGCGCACCTATCGCGCGACGTACAACAAGCCGAACCGGGCGCTGACGTTCAGGTTCCGGCCCAACGCCGCCGATGGGCGCGACCAGGCGCGTGCGCTGCTGGCCGAACTCGCGCAAGCCGGGTTGCCCGCATCGGCCGCGCTCGCCGCAAGCGCGACATCCAAAACCGACCAAGACCAATCGACGACCACACGATGACAACCACACGCACCCAACCCAGTCCGGCCCTCGGCTGGATGACCTTCCTGCTGATCGCAGTCGCGGGCCTGTTCTATGTGAAATGGTTCCCGTACTACAACAAGGCGTTCGTGGCCGCCGAGCATCACTCGATCGGCCAGTCGATCCTAATGGGCTCGTCTGCGTCCGCGCCCGAGCCGTCGCTGAAGGCCGCGCTCGACTACGCGTGGGCATACGGCAAGGCGATCTGGCAGGCGATGGTGCTGGGCCTGCTGCTCGGTTCGGCGGTGCAGGCGCTGCTGCCCGCGCACTGGGTTGCGCGCGTGCTCGGCCGCACCGGCTTCGGCAGTGTCGCCGCGGGCGGCTTGCTGTCGCTGCCCGGCATGATGTGCACGTGCTGTGCGGCGCCGGTCGTCGCGGGTTTGCGTGCGCGCCAGGCATCGCCGGGCGGCGCGGTCGCGTTCTGGCTCGGCAACACGGTGCTGAACCCGGCGGCGCTGGTCTTCATGGGCTTCGTGCTCGGCTGGCACTGGAGTGCGCTGCGCCTCGTGCTCGGCATCGCGATGGTGTTCGGGATCGGCTATCTGCTGAACCGCATTGCACGTCCGGAAGACCGCAGCATCGACGATGCACAGCTCGCCGCGCTGGCGGCCGAGCAGGCTGCGGCCGGCAACCCGTTCGTTCGCTGGATGAAGCTGCTTGCGCGCATGGCCGTGCGGCTCGTGCCCGAATACATCGTGCTCGTGCTGCTGCTCGGCGCCGCGCGCGCGTGGCTGTTCCCGCATATCGGCCCGGACATCGGCAATCATCTCGGCTGGATCATCGCATTCGCGGTTGCGGGCATGCTGTTCGTGATCCCGACGGCCGGCGAGGTGCCGATCATCCAGGCAATGCTGTCGCTCGGCATGGGCGTCGGCCCGGCCGCCGCGCTGCTGATGACGCTGCCGCCGATCAGCGTGCCGTCGCTCGCGATGCTCGCACGTTCGTTCAAGCCCTACATGCTGGCCATCGTCGCGATCCTCGTCGTCGTGTTCGGGATCGCGAGCGGCCTGCTCGCGGTCGCGCTCGGGTTCTGACGCGCGCGAGCGGCGCGCTCGACGGGCGCAATCGTCATATTCATCCGGCGCCGCCGTTTCACGCGTGCGGCGCCATTTACAAGAAGCAAACAGGAAAACGCATGACCCAACCGAAGATCCATCCTCGACTCGAAAAGGCGCTGACGCGCGGCGATCTCGCGATCCGCCAGGCCAATTCCGCGCGGGCGACTGCCGTGCTGAACGCACTCGGCACGATGATCATCGAGGCCTCCGCAACGATCGGCGTCGACGCCAGCATCGACATTCCGCAGGGCGACCGCATTTACGATCCGGTCAACGGGTTGTGGCCGCAGAAGCTGCTGGTGTCGTTCGACGGCCCGGTGGCCGAAGCCGACAAGGAAGAGCTGCGCTCGGTCTATCTGGTTGCCGACGATCCGGGCACGCAGTTCCGCGTCGAATGGCATCGCGCCGACGGCAAGCTCGGCCGCCAGGAAGGCGGCCCGCTCGCGACCGTCGCGTTCCTGACCGACGTCGAGATCCCGTGGAGCGACGACGACGAATAACGTCGTCGCAGGAAGCCGGCGCTCGTGCGCCGGCCGTCAGCGCATCATCCGCCGCCGGAACAGCCACGCGGACAGCAGGAATCCGCCGACCGCGTAACCGGTGAGCACCGCGACATGCAGCGCGACGTCGGTCGCCGGCCGGCCGAGCATCGCGGGCCGGATCAGCTCGACGGCATTCGCGAGCGGCAGCGCCTGCGCCGCATGCTGCGCGATCGGCGGTAACTGCGTGGTCGGGAAGAACACGCCCGACAGCAGCAGCATCGGCGTCAGCACGAGCGTCTGATAAAACATGAAGAAATCGTAGGACGGCGCGAGCGCCGTGACGATCATCGCGATGCTGGCAAACGCGAGGCCGGCGAGCGCGATCACGGGCAGCGCCGCGAGCATCGACGGAAACTGCGCATAGCCGAGCGCCCCCGCGACGAGCATGATCGCGGCCCCCGACAGCATCGCCTTGCTGGCTCCCCAGACAATTTCCCCGAGCACGATGTCGCCGAGCGCGAGCGGCGTATGCATGATCGCCTCCCACGTGCGTTGCACGTGCATCCGCGAGAAGCCTGAATACATCGATTCGAAGCTCGCGGACATCATCACGCTCGACCCGACCGTGCCGGCGGCGAGGAACGCGATATACGACACGCCGTCGACATGGCCGAGCATCAGCCCGAGCCCGAACCCCAGCCCGAACAGGTAGATCATCGGATCGGCAAGATTGCCGAACATCGACGCGAGCGCGAGCTTGCGCCAGACGAGATAGTTGCGCCGCCAGACGGCGATCCAGTTGGTCGCGTTCGCGGGCATGGCGATCGCGAAGCGCGACACGCGCGGCGGTGCCGACGGTGCGGTGGTGGAATAGTTGCGGACGTCCATGATCGATCAGTCCTGCATTTCGCGGCCCGTGAGCCGCAGGAACACATCTTCAAGATTGGCCGGGCGATGCAGATAGCGCAACCCCGTGCGACCCTTGAGTCGCGCGCTCAGCGGTTCCGGATCGTTCACGTAGCAGAACAGCGTCTCGCCGCTGATCTCGGTGTGCTTCGCGAACGCCGACAGTTCGTCACGCAGCGTGGCCGGATCGGGCCCGTAGATCTCGATCACGTCGCAGCCGATCTCCGATTCGATCAGCGCGTGCGGTGCGCCTTCGGCGATCTTGCGGCCTTCCTCGATCACGCACAGGCGGTCGCACAGGCGCTCGGCTTCTTCCATGAAGTGCGTGGTGATCAGGATCGTCTTGCCGCGCGCGAGCAGCGAGCGCAGCCGCTCCCACATGAGGTGACGCGCCTGCGGGTCGAGGCCCGTCGTCGGCTCGTCGAGCACCAGCACATCGGGATCGTTGACGAGCGCGCGGGCGAGCGTCAGGCGGCGCTTCATGCCGCCCGACAGCTCGCCGACCTTCGCATCGGCCTTGTTCTTGAGCTTCGCGAATTCGAGCAGCGGCTTCACGAGCGCGTGCGCGGCCTGAGCGGACATGCCGAAGTAGCGGCTGAAGACGAGCAGGTTCTCGCGCACGGTGAAGTCGGGGTCGAGATTGTCGAACTGCGGGACAACCCCGACGCGCTGGCGCGCGTGCCGCGCACGCGATGGAACCGGTTCGCCGCAAAGCGAAATGGTGCCTGCATCGGGATGCGTGAGGCCGAGCAGCATTTTCAGCGTGGTGGTCTTGCCGGCGCCGTTCGGCCCGAGCAGGCCGTAGCATTCGCCGGCCTGGACGGTGAAGGACAGGCCGTTGACGACGAGCTTGTCGCCGTATCGCTTTTCGACGTTCCGGAAATCGATCGGTGCAACGGACATGGGCATGTTGTCGTTGTAGGCGGGCGCGGAAGCGTTCCGCTGCTGAATGCGTGGCCGGTTGACGAACCGGTCGGACGATTGCGTGTCAGACGGGCATGACCGAAGCGCACGACGCCGGCGCTTGATGACCCGTTGGAGTACGAACGGGCCATTCTAGTGCATCGATTGCGTCTCTTCAGGGCATGCCTGCACGGTGCGATGCATGTGCGCACCGATCGTGCACTGCATCATCGCGCACGAGCCGAGCGGGGCGAATCAGCGTTTTCCATCCCTTGCGTCCTGAATTGCGGCGCACCATGATGAATGCGTAGGCTCGTTGTTGCGATAGGGAGGTTTCATGGCTAGCTACAACAAGATTTTGCTGTGTTACGACGGCACGCTCGAAGGACGCAAGGCACTGCGTTGCGGCGCCAATCTCGCGATGGACCTGAAGGCCGAGACGCATTTGCTGTCGGTAGTCGACATGCGCTCGAGCATTGCGCAGAGCGCGGGTTTGCTGACCGACGTCGCGTGCGGCCGGTTCGAGGAAACCGCGCGTGAAATCCTGCAGGAAGGGGTGAACTGGCTGCGCGAGCGCGGTGTGCAGGCCGAAGGCCATTTCGCGTTCGGCTATCCGATCGACGAAATCGCGAATCTCGCGACGGAGCTGAAGGCCGACCTCGTCGTCGTCGGCCATCGGTGCCGTAGCGGGTTGTCCAGATGGTGGATGGGGTCGGGCAACACACAACTGCTCGATCGCGTGAACTGCAGCATTCTGGTGGCGTGTTCGTCGGCACAGGAGCAGAAGGAAGAAATCGCGCGGGAGCGTGAAGCGGCCACGGCGAACGGCAAATGATCCAATGATTCGACGACTGCCTGACCGGCGAATCGCGCCGGCCGGGCGTCGTGCCACGTCCGTGGGGTGGGCGCTGGCCGCGGCCACCCAGGACCGTTCAAGCGTGCAGGTCGATCGCGGACAACTTCCACGAGAACAGGCCGGAGCGGTGGAATATCGCCGCATAGCGCGTGCCGTCGGCACTGCGCTGGTAAGTCACCACGAATTCATCGATATTCCGGTAGCCGGCGCTGGTTTGCTGCTGGCGAGGCGCATGCGTTGCATCGGCCGGGCTGGCCGGTGCGGCAGCGGCGGGTGGTGGCGATGACGCGGCCGTAGCGGCCGCGTTGTTACCCGGAGCGGCTGCGCTTGCCGGAGGGGCCGGATTGGCCGGATTGGCCGCCGATGCAGCCGGCGCATTGCCGCCTGGCGGCAGATTCGACCATTCAGGTGGACGCTCGCCTGGATTGCCACGCGGCGGCAATCCGCTCATCAGCGCGGCTACGCCTTCAGGGGTCGCGTACGCATCGACCAGCGGGCCGATCAGTGCGGATCCGATCAGTGCACCGATCACCGCGAACGGATTGTTCTTCTTCACCGCGTCGATACGGCGCATCAACTCCTCCGTGACCTGCTGCTTCAGGCTGATGCGGAGCGACGGGAAATCGACATATTCACTGACGGCCTGCGCATCGCGCGCATCGATCGCCGATTTCAGGCGACCGAGCGCGACGTACGGCGACGCGTAGGCATAGCCGATCGCCACAATGATGGCGACGGCCAGCACGACGATCAGCAGGGGTTTGAGCCGCCACGTGCGGCCCGAAGATCCGGTCACGTTGCCTCCGGTGCGGGGATGTTCCGCAATCAGAGACCGCCTGGCGTGGCCGATCGTTCCTCTGCGATGCAGCGATCGATCATCCGGCACACGGCATCGATCGTGCCGACCATGATCAGGCGCGAGCGGCCGTGATAGATGCGCACCGGTGCGCGACGCGCGGGTTCGGCGTGATTCAGGCCGGCGTTCAGCGATACCCGCGCGAAAGCGGGGAGCGCCGACGGCAGCAGGGACGCCTGCCGTTCGACTGCGACTTCTTCTTGCACAGGCGCCGCCGCGGACAGCGGTGCGCAGGGCGTGCGGCCGCGCAGGTGACGCAGGCGGCCGAATTGACGGAAAGGCAGCAGACGGGCAAGGCGTTCCATGTTGTTCTCCTGAGCGAGACGGAATGTCAGAGTTCGCCCGAGCGGATCAGCCCGACGGCGATGCCTTCCAGCGCGAATTCCGCGCTGCCGGCCTTGACGAAGATGTTTTCGTAATCCGGGTTCTCCGCGATCAGCTCGAGACCGCCCGGCCGGCGCATCAGGCGCTTGACCGTGACGTCGTCGCCGAGACGCGCGACGATGATCTGGCCGTCCTTCGCTTCCGTGCGCTTCTGCACGGCGAGAAGGTCGCCGTCGAGGATGCCGGCGTCGCGCATCGACAGGCCGCGCACTTTCAGCAGGTAGTCGGGCTTGCTGGAGAACAGCGCGGGATCGCACGCGTAATGCTGCGAGATGTGCTCCTGCGCCAGGATCGGGCTACCGGCCGCGACGCGGCCGACGAGCGGCAGCGACAGCTGCATCAGGCCGGCGTGCGGCAGCGTGAACTGGTGCGGGGCATCGTCGATGCCGAGCAGGCGGATGCCGCGCGACGCGCCGGCGGCCAGCTCGATCACACCCTTGCGCGCCAGCGCACGCAGGTGCTCCTCGGCCGCATTCGGCGAGCTGAAGCCCAGTTCGGCCGCGATCTCGGCACGGGTGGGCGGGAATCCGGAGCGCTCGATCGCGCGACGGATCAAGTCGAACACTTGCTGCTGACGGGCGGTGAGTTTGGTCATGGCTCAACTGTATGGATAGACAGTGAGCTGTATTTTTATACAGTAGTTCGCGAATTTCAAGTGTTACGTGAGGTTCGACGCGATCGCGCCGGTTCCGGCGCGATTTCGCGACGTCCGGGCGCCGGTTTATCTGCCGCAACCGTCCATCCCGTCTGCGTTAGCACTTTTGAGTATTAAAAAATGAAGAACGATTATTTTTAATCATGTAACCCGTTCGTTAGACTGGCCCGACATCGCAATACCGACAACACTGGAGAACCAAGGATGGGCAAGCGCAACACGGGGCTGGTGGGCGGAGTGGGCCGCCTGATCGCAACACTCGCGCTGGGCGCGGCGGCGGCGCTGGGCGTCGCGACGCACGCACAGGCCGATACGACCTTCCTGAACGTGTCGTACGACCCGACGCGCGAGCTGTATCAGGACTTCAACCAGGCGTTCGGCAAGGAGTGGAAGGCGAAGACGGGCGAGACCGTCAACTTCAAGCAGTCGCACGGCGGTTCGGGCGCGCAGGCGCGCTCGGTGCTCGACGGCCTGCAGGCCGACGTCGTCACGCTGGCGCTCGCGTACGACATCGATGCGCTCGCGAACAAGGGGCTCGTCAACAAGGACTGGCAGAAGCGCCTGCCCGACAATGCGTCGCCGTATACGTCGACGATCGTATTCCTGGTGCGCAAGGGCAATCCGAAGGGGATCAAGGACTGGGACGACCTGACCAAGCCGGGCATCTCGATCGTCACGCCGAATCCGAAGACGTCGGGCGGCGCGCGCTGGAACTACCTGGCCGCGTGGGCGTACGCGCTGCACAAGCCGGGCGGCAACGAGCAGGCGGCGAAGGAATTCGTCACGAAGCTCTACAAGAACGCTGGCGTGCTCGATTCGGGCGCGCGCGGCGCGACCACGAGCTTCGTGCAGCGCGGGATCGGCGACGTGCTGATCGCATGGGAAAACGAGGCATTCCTGTCGGTCAAGGAATTCGGCACCGACAAGTTCGAGATCGTCGTGCCGTCGGTGAGCATCCTGGCCGAGCCGCCCGTCGCGGTGGTCGACAAGGTGGTCGACAAGAAGGGCACGCGCAAGCTGGCCGAGGCGTACCTGAACTTCCTGTACAGCCCGCAGGGCCAGGAGATCGCGGCACGCAACTACTACCGGCCGCGTTCGAAGAACGTGCCGGCGGAGCTGACCAAGCAGTTCCCGAAACTGAAGCTGTACACCGTCGACGATACCTTCGGCGGCTGGACGAATGCGCAGAAGACGCATTTCGCGGACGGCGGCGTGTTCGATTCGATCTACAAGCCGCAGTAACGCCATAACGACAGCGGCGCGCCACGACAGCGCGCCGCATCCCCGACGGCCCGCCGGCGCGATTCACTGCGCCGGCGTTCGCGTCGGACCCATGAGCAGCATCGACCCAGCAAGAGCATCCGATGACGACGTACACCTTTCGCAAGCCGAGCGCGCTGCCCGGTTTCGGCGTGACGCTAGGCATCACGGTGGCCTATTTGAGCCTCGTGGTGCTGATACCGCTCGCCGCCACGTTCCTGAAGACCGCGACGCTGTCGTGGGACCAGTTCGTCACAGCCGTCACTTCGCCGCGCGTGCTCGCGTCGTACCGGCTGACGTTCTCGGCCGCGCTCGGCGGCGCGCTGATCAACGCCGTGTTCGGCTTTCTCGTCGCGTGGGTTCTGGTGCGCTACACGTTCCCGTTCAAGCGCCTCGTCGATGCGGTCGTCGACCTGCCGTTTGCACTCCCGACGTCGGTCGCCGGCATTTCGCTCGCGGCCGTTTACGCGACCAACGGCTGGGTCGGCCAGTATCTCGCGCCGCTCGGCATCAAGATCGCGTTCACGCCGGCCGGCGTGCTGGTCGCGCTGACCTTCATCGGGCTGCCGTTCGTCGTGCGCACGGTGCAGCCGGTGCTCGAGGATTTCGAGCGCGAGCAGGAAGAGGCCGCCGCGTGCCTCGGCGCGTCGCGCTGGCTGACGTTCCGCCGCGTCGTGCTGCCGGCCGTGCTGCCGGCGCTGCTCACCGGTTTCGCGCTCGCGTTCGCGCGCGCGCTCGGCGAATACGGCTCGGTGATCTTCATCGCCGGCAACGTGCCGATGAAATCCGAGATCACGTCGCTGCTGATCATCACCAAGCTCGAGCAATACGACTACGCGGGCGCGACCGCGCTGGCGGTCGTGATGCTGGTCGTGTCGTTCCTGATGCTGCTGCTGATCAACACGCTGCAGTGGTATCTGCAGCGTCGTACGAGCAAGGGCGCGAGCGGCCCGGCGCCCGCCACCGTCAACGCTGTCGCAGCAGGAGGCCAGCAATGAGCCAGGAGGCCACCGTCGTGCTGAAAACCGCGTCGCCGGCCGCGCGTGCCACGAAGCGGCTCGACCCCGTCAGCGAGTCGCGCGTCGTGCGCTGGCTGCTTACGGGCATCGCGCTGGCGTTCCTCGCGTTTTTCCTCGTCGTGCCGCTCGCCGCGGTGTTCGTCGAGGCGCTGCGCAAGGGCGTCGGCTTCTATTTCGAATCGCTGGCCGATCCCGATGCGTGGTCGGCGATCAAGCTGACACTGACCGTCGCCGTGATCGCGGTGCCGCTGAACCTCGTGTTCGGCGTGTGTGCATCGTGGGCGATCGCGAAGTTCGAATTCCGCGGCAAGGCGCTGCTGACGACGCTGATCGACCTGCCGTTCTCGGTGTCGCCGGTGATCTCGGGCCTCGTGTACGTGCTGCTGTTCGGCGCGCAGGGCTGGTTCGGGCCGTGGCTGCAGGATCACGACGTGCAGATCATCTTCGCGGTGCCGGGCATCGTGCTCGCGACGATCTTCGTCACGTTCCCGTTCGTCGCGCGCGAGCTGATTCCGCTGATGCAGGCGCAAGGCACCGACGAGGAAGAAGCCGCGCGCGTGCTCGGCGCGTCGGGCTGGCAGATCTTCCGCCGCGTGACGCTGCCGAACGTGAGGTGGGGCCTGCTGTACGGCGTGATCCTGTGCAATGCGCGCGCGATGGGCGAGTTCGGCGCGGTGTCGGTCGTATCCGGCCACATCCGCGGCGTGACCGACACGATGCCGCTGCACGTGGAGATCCTGTACAACGAATACAACTTCGCGGCGGCGTTCGCGGTGGCGTCGGTGCTGGCGCTGCTCGCGCTCGTCACGCTCGCGCTGAAGCTGATCGCCGAGCGTCATCTTGCGGCCGAACTGGCCGACGCGCACGACGCCGTTCCCGCACATGCCGGCCCCGCTGGCGCCGTTTCGTCGAAATCGTAAAGAGGCAACCAGAATGGGTATCACCGTCCGTAACCTTCAGAAGCGCTTCGGCGATTTCACGGCGCTCGACAACGTATCGCTCGACTTCCCGCCCGGCGAACTGGTCGCGCTGCTCGGGCCGTCCGGCTGCGGCAAGACCACGCTGCTGCGCGTGATCGCGGGCCTCGAGCACGCGGACGCCGGCCAGGTCGTGCTGCAAGGGCTCGACGTGGCATCGGTCGGCGCACGCGACCGCCAGGTCGGCTTCGTGTTCCAGCACTACGCGCTGTTCCGCCACATGACGGTGTTCGAGAACGTCGCGTTCGGGCTGCGCGTGAAGCCGCGCCGCGAGCGGCCGTCGGAAGCCGCGATCCGCGAGAAGGTGCACGAATTGCTGAAGCTCGTGCAGCTCGACTGGCTCGCGCAGCGCTATCCGTCCGAGCTGTCGGGTGGCCAGCGCCAGCGCATCGCGCTCGCCCGCGCGCTCGCGGTCGAGCCGAAGGTGCTGCTGCTTGACGAGCCGTTCGGCGCGCTCGACGCGAAGGTCCGCAAGGAGCTGCGCGGCTGGCTGCGTCGTCTGCACGACGACCTGCACATCTCGACGATCTTCGTCACGCACGACCAGGAGGAGGCGCTCGAAGTGGCCGATCGCATCGTCGTGCTGAACCGCGGCCACGTCGAGCAGGTCGGCAGCCCGCAGGACGTCTACGATCATCCGCAGAGCGCGTTCGTCTACGAGTTCCTCGGCGCGGCCAACCGGCTGCCGGGCACGGTCGCCGGGCGCGGCTTCGTCGCCGAGGGGGCGGCCGCGCCGATCGAGGTCGACGCCGATTTCGCAGGCCCTGCGAACGCCTATGTGCGGCCGCACGACCTGCAGCTGTGGCCGGTCGGCGAAGAAGGGCACCGCGACGGCATCGCGGTGGACGTGCGCCGCGTGATTCCGCTCGGTGGCTCGGTGCGCGTGGAGCTCGAGGCGCGTGCAGGCGGCGCGCTCGAGGCGGAACTCGATCGCGATGCGTGGCGTGCACTGTCGCTGCAGGTCGGCGATGGTGCGACCGCCGTGCCGCGCGCCGTGCGGGTGTTTCCCGCGCGTTGACGCCAGAATGCAGGGCAGGGGGCGGAAATTGCTCCGATTCGATGATCAAACAACGACAGCCTAAGAGGCATACCCATGAATTTTCAGCAATTGCGGTTCGTGCGCGAAGCGGTGCGCCAGAACATGAACCTGACGGAAGTCGCGAACGTGCTGTACACGTCGCAGTCGGGCGTGTCGAAGCAGATCAAGGATCTCGAGGATGAATTGGGCGTCGACATCTTCATCCGGCGCGGCAAGCGGCTGACGGGGCTCACGGAGCCCGGCAAGGCCGTGCACCAGCTGATCGAGCGGATGCTGCTCGACGCCGAGAACCTGCGCCGCGTCGCGCGCCAGTTCGCCGACCAGGACAGCGGCCACCTCGTCGTCGCGACGACGCACACGCAGGCGCGCTACGCGCTGCCGAAGGTGATCCGCCAGTTCACCGACGTGTTCCCGAAGGTGCATCTCGCGCTGCGCCAGGGCAGCCCGCAGCAGATCGCGCAGATGATCCTGAACGGCGAGGCCGATCTCGGCATCTCGACCGAGGCGCTCGACCGCTATCCGGACATCGTCACGTTCCCGTGCTATTCGTGGCACCACACGGTCGTCGTGCCGCAGGGCCATCCGCTCGTCGGCCGCGAGAACCTGACGCTCGAGGAAATCGCCGAGTACCCGATCATCACGTACGACCAGGATTTCACCGGCCGCTCGCACATCGACCAGGCGTTCACGCAGGCGGGTGCCGTGCCCGACGTCGTGCTGACCGCGATCGACGCGGACGTGATCAAGACGTATGTCGAACTCGGGATGGGGATCGGCGTCGTCGCGGCGATGGCCTACGATCCGCAGCGCGACACGGGGCTCGTCGCGCTCGATACGCAGCACCTGTTCGAGGCGAGCACGACGCGGGTCGGGCTGCGCAAGGGTGCGTTCCTGCGCGCTTATGCGTACCGGCTGATCGAGATGTTCGCGCCGCACCTGAACGAAGCGGAAATCGCGGGGCTGTTGCGCGAAGCCGTTTGACGACGGCGCGTCGTGCGCCATCCGCGCCATCGCGGCGGATGGCGCGACCTACCGGCGCGGATTGTCATGTATTGGCAGCGGCAGGCGACCTGCCGCTGCCTGGGTGGTTCGACTCTCCGAATCATCGACCGCCATCGCGGTTTCCCCGTCCCATTCTTCGCCGCACGTGGCGAACGACCCGTATTCGCTTGCCAGCACAACGACATGAACAAGAGCGGGCACGTATAAGCCTTGTTTTGGTTCAGGCCGTCTGCCATATCGAGCGATCCATTGGCCGGCAAATGTGATTCAATGCGGATTGCCGGTCCCGACACACTCGGAGACATATCGCGCAGCACGCAACACGCGTGACGACGAGGTAAACGATGAATCTGAAATGGCTTCTCTTTTCCTTCGAAGGCCGGATCGGGCGCCTGCCGTGGTGGATCTACGCGCTGGTTTCCACCGTGCTCAGCGCGATTTTCGATGCGGGTTCCCGCGGCGCGCCGGAAGACGATCTGCCGCTTCTGGCGATGCTGGCGCTCGTCGTCATCGCGGTCGTCGCCGTGTGGTCGTCGATTGCGGTCGGGGTGAAGCGGCTGCACGACATCGACAAGTCGGGATGGTGGATGCTGTTGCTGTTCGTGCCGATCGTCGGCGCGCTCGCGTTGTTCGTGATGAACGGCTTCATCGCCGGCACGCCGCATGTGAACCGCTTTGGCGAGCCGCCGTCGGCCGATGAAGACGAACCGGCGCCGCGGGACCCGGCGTGACACGCGCTCCGAATAAACCCTTAAATATTGATCAGACAGGTTGCGCACCGACGCGAATCGGTACAGCATAGCCTTCACTCCGCCGGCGTCCCGCCGGCGGCGGCGCGTAAACGACAGCGCGCCAGGCAGTCGGCCGTCTGCCTCGCTTCCATTCCGTGGTACCGACAGCAGCATCGATGGCCATTGCCCGGGTAGTGTGGCGCAAACGTTTGCTCACATTAAAACAACAGTCAAATAAAAGTCGGCCCTTTGGGCCAGTCGCCAGGAGATGAGTATGAATGTCCTCTTTCGCCGTCGCTTCCTGACCGCCGCGCTCGCCGCCGTCGCGGTTGCCGCCGCACCGGCCGTCCACGCGCAATCTGCAGCCAAGCCGAAGGTCGCGCTCGTGATGAAGTCGCTCGCCAACGAGTTCTTCCTGACGATGGAAACGGGCGCGAAGGAATACCAGAAACACAACGCAGGCCAGTTCGACCTGATCACCAACGGCATCAAGGACGAGACCGACACCGCGAACCAGATCCGCATCGTCGAGCAGATGATCGTGTCGAAGGTCGACGCGATCGTGCTCGCGCCGGCCGATTCGAAGGCGCTCGTGCCGGTCGTGAAGAAGGCGGTCGACGCGGGCGTCATCGTCGTGAACATCGACAACCGGCTCGATCCCGACGTGCTGAAGTCGAAGAACCTGAACGTGCCGTTCGTCGGCCCGGACAACCGCAAGGGCGCGCGCAAGATCGGTGATTACCTCGCGAAGCGGCTGAAGGCGGGCGACCAGGTCGGCATCGTCGAAGGCGTGTCGACGACGACGAACGCGCAGCAGCGCACGGCCGGCTTCCAGGACGCGATGAAGGCGGGCGGGATGAAGGTCGTGTCGGTGCAGTCCGGCGAATGGGAAATCGACAAGGGCAATGCGGTCGCCGCCGCGATGCTCAACGAATACCCGAACCTGAAGGCGCTGTTGTGCGGCAACGACAACATGGCGATCGGCGCCGTGTCGGCCGTGCGCGCGGCCGGCAAGCAGGGCAAGGTGCTCGTGGTCGGCTACGACAACATCAACGCGATCAAGCCGATGCTGAAGGACGGCCGCGTGCTCGCGACCGCAGATCAGTATGCGGCGAAGCAGGCCGTGTTCGGTATCGACACGGCGCTCAAGGCGATTGCCGAGCATCGCAAGCAGGCCGACATGTCGGGCGTGGTCGAGACGCCGGTGGATCTCGTGACGAAGTGACGCGGCCCCGATGCGGCCGCCGCCCTCAAGAATCGGGCGCGGCGGCCGTTATCCGGGGTGAGCGCGATCACGGCCACTGCATGCACATGCACTTGTGAGCGTCACACCCGCGCGCCGCGTGCGCGCGGCCGCAACCAGGATCGCGATGGACCCGACTTCCCAACCCTCCCGCGCAGCCGCTCCCGTGCTGTCCGTCTCCGGCATCGGCAAGACCTATGCCGAACCCGTGCTCGCCGACGTCACGCTGACGCTCGAGGCGGGTCACGCGCTTGCGTTGACGGGCGAGAACGGCGCAGGCAAGAGCACGCTGTCGAAGATCATCGGCGGGCTCGTCGAGCCGACCGCCGGCACGATGCAGCTCGGCGGCCAGCCGTATGCGCCGGCGAGCCGCACGCAGGCCGAGGCGCTCGGCGTGCGCATGGTGATGCAGGAGCTGAACCTGCTGCCGACACTGACGGTTGCCGAAAACCTGTTCCTGAACCGCCTGCCGCGGCGCTTCGGGATCATCGATCGCGCGCGGCTGCGCGACGACGCGCGGGCCGCGATGGCGCAGGTCGGGCTCGATACGGTCGATCCCGATACGCCGGTCGGCGCGCTCGGCATCGGCCACCAGCAGATGGTCGAGATCGCGCGCAATCTGATCGGCGACTGTCGCGTGCTGATTCTCGACGAACCGACCGCGATGCTGACCGCGCGTGAAGTCGAGCTGCTGTTCGAGCAGATCGACCGGCTGAAGGCGCGCGGCGTCGCGATCGTCTACATCTCGCACCGGCTCGAGGAGCTCGCGCGGGTCGCCGAGCGCGTCGCGGTGCTGCGCGACGGCCGGCTCGTCCACGCGGGCGACATGGCGGCGACGACGTCCGACGGGCTCGTCACGCTGATGGTCGGGCGCGAGATCGGCGAGCACATCGATCTCGGCGAGCGTCATATCGGCGCGCCGCGGCTCGTCGTGTCGGGCCTCAGCCGCGGGACGGCGGTGCGCGACGTGTCGCTCGAGGTGCGCGCGGGCGAGATCTTCGGCATCTCGGGGTTGATCGGCGCGGGACGCACCGAGCTGCTGCGGCTGATCTACGGCGCGGATGCGCTCGACGCGGGAACGATCGCGATCGGCCAACCGCCGAAGCCGGTGCGGATCGGTTCGCCGGTCGAGGCGGTGAAGCAAGGCATCGCGCTGATCACCGAGGATCGCAAGGGCGAAGGGCTGCTGCTGACGCAGTCGATCACCGCGAACGTGTCGCTCGGCCAGCTCGACCGGCTCGCGCGCGGCGGGATCGTCGACGGCGCGCGCGAAACGGCGCTCGCCGAGCAGCAGATCGACGCGCTGCGGATCCGCTCGCACGGCGCGACGCAGGCGGTCGGCGAGCTGTCGGGCGGCAACCAGCAGAAGGTCGTGATCGGCCGCTGGCTCGCACGCGACATGGGCGTGCTGCTGTTCGACGAGCCGACGCGGGGGATCGACGTCGGCGCGAAGTTCGAGATCTACACTTTGATGGGCGCGCTCGCGCGCGAAGGCCGCGCGCTCGTCGTCGTGTCGAGCGACCTGCGCGAGCTGATGCTGATCTGCGACCGGATCGGCGTGATGTCGGCCGGGCGCATGACCGCCGTGTTCGAGCGCGGCAACTGGACCCAGGATGCGCTGCTGGCCGCGGCGTTCGCCGGCTTCGGCCGCGAGACGCCGCCGGGCGGCGCGCAGCATCCGGACGCGGGGCAGGCGCCGGGCGCCGCTCCCGGTACTTCGAATACAGGACGACAGCAATGACCCAGCCTCCCGTAACCCCGACCGACGCAGGCGCGCAGCAGGACGTGACGGGGCGCCGTGCACGCACGCTGTCCGGCACGCGTCTCGGCCTGTCGAACTACCTCGGGCTCGCCGGTGCGCTCGCCGCGATGATCGCGCTGTTTTCGGTGCTGAGCTCGCATTTCCTGACCTACGATACGTTCAGCACGATCGCGAACCAGATTCCCGATCTCGTCGTGATGTCGGTCGGGATGACCTTCGTGCTGATCATCGCCGGGATCGACCTGTCGGTCGGCTCGGTGCTCGCGCTCGCCGCGTCGATGGTCAGCGTCGCCGCGCTGAAATGGCAGTGGGGTCCGTTGCCGGCCGCACTGATCGGCATCGCGGTCGCGACCGTCACGGGCGCGCTGACGGGCGCGGTCACGGTCGGCTGGCGGATTCCGTCGTTCATCGTGTCGCTCGGCGTGCTGGAGGCCGCGCGCGGCCTCGCGTACCAGCTGACGAATTCGCGCACGGCCTACATCGGCGACGCGTTCGATTTCCTGTCGAACCCGATCGCGCTCGGCATCTCGCCGGCGTTCCTGATCGCGGTCGCGGTGATGATCGCGGCGCAGTTCGTGCTGACGCGCACCGTGTTCGGGCGCTATCTCGTCGGGATCGGCACGAACGAAGAAGCGGTCCGACTTGCAGGGGTTAACCCGAGGCCGTATAAAATTCTCGTATTCGCATTGATGGGCGCCCTCGCAGGGCTGGCGTCGCTGTTCCAGATCTCGCGGCTCGAGGCGGCCGACCCGAATGCGGGCGTCGGTCTCGAACTGCAGGTGATCGCCGCCGTCGTGATCGGCGGCACGAGCCTGATGGGCGGGCGCGGTTCGGTGATCAGCACGTTCTTCGGCGTGTTGATCATCTCCGTGCTGGCCGCGGGGCTGGCGCAGATCGGTGCGAACGAGCCGACGAAACGGATCATCACCGGCGCGGTGATCGTGGTGGCGGTCGTGCTCGATACGTATCGCAGCCGTCGCACCCGCGTGCGGTAGAAAGACAGACAGAACAGACCAGAGAGAAACGGGAAATGGCGACGATCAAGGATGTGGCGGCCATGGCGGGCGTGTCGTTTACGACCGTCTCGCACGTGGTGAACAATTCGCGGCCGGTGTCCGCGGACGTGCGTGCAAAGGTCGAGGGCGCAATCCGCGAGCTGAATTACGTGCCGTCGGCCGTGGCACGCTCGCTGAAGGCGCGTGCGACGGCGACCATCGGCCTCGTCGTGCCGAACAGCACGAATCCGTACTTCGCGGAGCTTGCGCGCGGGATCGAGGATCAGTGCGCGGCCAACGGCTATTGCGTGTTCTTCTGCAACTCGGACGACGATCCCGTCAAGCAGCGCAACTACCTGCGCGTGCTGCAGGAAAAGCGCATCGACGGGCTGATCGTCGCATCGGCGGGCGAGGATGCGGTGCTCGCGCAGACGCTCGCGGATATCCACGCGCCGCTCGTCGTCGTCGACCGCAACATCGAAGGGCTCGCGGCCGACCTCGTGCAGATCGACCACGAGCGCGGAGCGTACCTGGCGACGCGTCACCTGCTCGAACTCGGGCACGCGAAGATCGGCTGCATCACGGGGCCGACCGACACGGCGGTCAGCGCAATGCGCGTGCACGGCTTCATCCGCGCGATGGCCGAGCGCGGGGTCGACATCGTGCCGGGCGCGATCGCGGAAAGCGACTTCTCGTGCCTCGGCGGCTATCACGCGGCATCGCGGCTGTTCGAATCGGTGCGGCCGAGCGCGATCTTCGCGGGCAACGACCTGATGGGCGTCGGCGCGCTGCGCGCGGCGGCCGAGCGCGGCATGCGCGTGCCCGACGACTGTTCGATCATCGGGTTCGACGACATCGAATTCTCCCGGTACACGTATCCGGCTCTGTCGACGGTCGGCCAGTCGGTGCGCGCGCTCGGCGAAATGGCCGCGCAGACGCTGATCGAGCGGATCGGCGGCGGCTCGACCACCGTGCCGAGCCGCCGCCGCGTCGTGTCACCGCGCCTCGTGCTGCGCGAATCGACTGCGGTTTACCGCGAGCCACCGGCTTCCGGCGGTCGCGCATGACGGCGCCGGCGGCAGGCACCGGCCGCGTGACGGTGGTCGGCAGCCTCAACATGGATCTCGTCGTGCGCGCGCCGCGTCTGCCGCTGCCGGGCGAAACGCTCGCCGGTCACGCGTTCGCGCAGGCGGCGGGCGGCAAGGGCGGCAACCAGGCTGTCGCGGCCGCACGGCTCGGTGCGCAGGTCGCGATGATCGGCTGCGTCGGCGCGGATGCGCACGGCGCGGCCCTGCGCGCGGGGCTCGAAGCCGAGGGGATCGACTGTGCGGGGCTCGCGACGAGCGCGTCGGCGTCGACCGGCGTCGCGCTGATCGTCGTCGACGACGCGAGCCAGAACGCGATCGTGATCGTCGCGGGCGGCAACGGCGAGGTCACGACCGAGACGGTCGCCCGGCACGAGGCCGCACTGGCGTCGGCCGACGTGCTGATCTGCCAGCTCGAGACGCCGCCGGACACGGTGTTCGCGGCGCTGTCGGCCGGGCGTCGGCTCGGCCGCACCGTGGTGCTCAATCCGGCCCCGGCCGTCGCACCGCTGCCGGACGGCTGGCTGCCGCTCGTCGATTACCTGATTCCGAACGAGGTCGAGGCGGCCGCGCTGACCGGCCTACCGGTGCGCGATCCGGCGGACGCGGAAGCCGCCGCGCGGGTGCTGCAGGCAGGCGGCGCGCGCAACGTGCTGGTTACGCTGGGCGCGCGCGGCGTGCTGGCGCTGACGGCCGATGGCGCGGCGCGGCATTATCCGGCGCCGGCCGTGCAGGCCGTCGACACGACGGCGGCCGGCGATACCTTCATCGGCGGCTTTTCCGCACGGCTCGCGGCCGGCGCGGACGTCGATACGGCCATCCGCTTCGCGCAACGCGCAGCGGCACTGTCGGTCACGCGAGCGGGCGCGCAGCCTTCGATTCCCACGCTGGCCGAACTGGCCTGACAGGGCCTGATCAGTCATCGCGGCCGGCCCGTCGCCGACGACGGCCGGCCACGTCTCCACGACGCTCGCCGGCAGCGGAGAGCCTCCCGTCGCCTGGCTTCCAGCACACGCTGAAAGGCACATTATTCGTTCAGCAATTTGTAATGAATAGACGAATAATTCGAAAAAATAACGCAAACATCATCAAGTTGTGCGGTGCATGGTCGTAAATGTACCAATTGAAGCAATGCTTCGAAGCGACGGGCCTGTCCCGTCCATCACGACGCAACACAGGAAGGATGATGGTGTTCAAGAACCTGACGATTCGTGCGCGCATCGGTCTCACGATGGCGTTTCTGGCGGTGCTCCTGGGTGTGATCGGCGGGCTCGGCGTGTACGGCATGACGCGCGCGAACGAGACGACGCGGGATATGTTCACGAACCTGATGCCGAGCGCGGTAGACGTCTCGGTTGCCGAAATCTACGCCGCGCGCGAACGCCTGGCGCTCGACCGTGCGGCGCTTCTGGCCAGCACGCCCGACGCGGCGGCCGCAGTCGAGCGAAGCCGTGCGATGCGCGCGCAGTCCGACGCATGGTGGCAGAAGTACCTTGCGTTGCCGCGCGGCCCGGAGGAAGACCGGCTCGCCCAGGACGTCGCCGCGAAGCGGCAGGCGTTACAGCGTGAGTGCGACGCGTTCGCGAGCGTGATCGGGGCGAATCAGACCGACCGGCTCGGCGACGGCGCGAAGCAGCTTCAGGTGCGCTACAACGACCTCGCGACCGCGAGCGAGGCGCTGCGCAACTTCCAGTTCACTGACGGGCAAACCAGCTTCGACCACGCGGAATCGACGTACGACACGCTGCGCGTGCTGGCGATCGCCGCGCTGCTGGCCGGCCTTGCGGCCGCGGTCGTGTCGTGGTTGACGCTGAGCCGCGCGATCGGCCGCCCGATCGCCGACGCGCTCGCGCATTTCGACGCCATCGCCGCCGGCGACCTGCGCCGGCCGATCGTCGTGGATCGCCGTGACGAAATGGGCCAGCTTCTCGAGGGCCTCGGCAGGATGCAGCGCGGGCTCGTCGATACGGTGCGCACCGTGCGCGGCGGCAGCGAGTCGATTGCGACCGCGGCGCGCCAGATTGCGGCCGGCAACATCGACCTGTCGTCGCGCACCGAGGAACAGGCCGCGGCGCTGCAGGAAACCGCGTCGAGCATGGAGCAGCTGACCGGCACCGTGAAACAGAACGCGGACAATGCACGCCAGGCGAGCTCGCTGGCCGCGAACGCGTCGGAGATTGCAAACAAGGGCAATATGGTGGTCGGCCAGGTGGTCGGCACGATGGGCGAGATCAACGACAGCTCGGCCAAGATCGCGGACATCATTGCGATCATCGAAGGAATCGCGTTCCAGACCAACATTCTCGCGCTGAATGCCGCAGTCGAAGCCGCGCGGGCGGGCGAGGAAGGCCGCGGTTTCGCGGTCGTCGCGGGCGAAGTGCGCAGCCTGGCCCAGCGTTCGTCGACCGCGGCCAAGGAGATCAAGGTGCTGATCGACGCATCGGTGGAGCGGATCCGGTCGGGCTCGTCGCTGGTCGACGAAGCAGGGCGCACGATGAGCGACGTGATCGGCGCGGTGCAGCGCGTGACCGACATCATGGGTGAAATCGCGGCGGCGTCCGAGGAACAGAGCGGCGGAATCGACCAGGTGGCGCGCGCGGTCGCGCAGATGGACGAGGTCACGCAGCAGAATGCGGCACTCGTCGAGGAAGCCGCGGCTGCCGCGCAATCGCTCGACGAACAGGCCGGGCGCCTGCGTGAAACGGCAGCGGTGTTCCAGCTCAATGAAGACACGGCACGCACGGGCGTCGCGGCTCCGGTTGCCGTGCGTCACGCGCCGCGTGCGGCCGCCGCGACGGTTGCGGTGCCCGTCCAGGCTGCTGCGCGCGATGATCGCGACGCACCGCCGAAACGCGTAGCCGCAGCGGCGCCGGCACGCAAGCCCGTCGCTGCTTCTCCGGCGCCCGCGCAAACGGCCGCTACCGCTGACGATTGGGAAACCTTCTGATTCGCGCGCCGCGCATCTATCCCCATTTGGTGACATACGACGCCCGCGACATGCGGGCGTTGTCGTTTCTGCCTTCGAACATTGCGACAGGCGACGTGCGTGAATGACGATCGCGCAGCGTCGCGTGCATCGCGTGACCAGCATCGACCGATGCGTGCACAGGGGCAGGTGAAGTTCCCGCATCCGTCGTACGGGTATTTCCGTAAGGGCGCTGCGAAAAAAATTTGTAACGGCGCGCACAACGTGTCGTCGAAAACGACCGCTCGAACGTATAGGGATGAAGGGGGGAAGTGACGACGTCGGATGTGTCCAACACACAAGACGTTCCGTTGTTCGACGAGACGCGACGGATGCAGTTTCTGCGGCTCGGGAGGTCGATTGTAAAACGACGAAATGTGTTGTCCAAGCGGTGTTGTCGAGAATGACGAACTTCGTACGAAGAGTTCGTGAAAAAAAATAAGAAAGGGTTTAGGATGAATTCGAACGCGCTTGCTTCTGCGCAGTCGTACGAAGGCAGGCACGTCTTCAGACTCAGGCGAGGGAGGTAGCATGGATATTTACAGCAGCTTCGCGAACCGCTTCGAAAAAACGCGAGAGGAAGAGCTCTCGCTGGAGGAGTATCTCGCGCTCTGCAAGAACGATCCATCCGCGTACGCGACGGCTGGTGAACGCATGCTGGAAGCAATCGGGGAACCTGAACACATCGATACCCGCAACGACCCGCGCCTGTCGCGGATCTTTGCGAACAAGGTCATCAAGGTCTATCCCGCATTCCGTGAGTTCTACGGAATGGAGGAGGTGATCGAGCAGGTGGTCGCCTACTTCCGCCACGCTGCGCAAGGGCTCGAAGAGAAGAAGCAGATCCTCTATCTGCTTGGCCCGGTGGGCGGCGGCAAGTCGTCGATCGCCGAGCGTCTGAAACAACTGATGGAGCGCGTGCCGTTCTATTCGCTGAAGGGTTCGCCCGTCAACGAATCGCCGCTCGGGCTGTTCGACTACGACGAAGACGGTCCGATCCTCGAGGAACAGTACGGCATTCCGCGCCGCTACCTGAAGAACATCCTGAGTCCGTGGGCCGTCAAGCGGCTGCACGAATACAACGGCGACATCCGCCAGTTCCGCGTGGTGCGCCGCTATCCGTCGATCCTGCGGCAGGTCGGCATCGCGAAGACAGAGCCGGGTGACGAGAACAACCAGGACATCTCGTCGCTGGTCGGCAAGGTCGACATCCGCAAGCTCGAACAGTACGCGCAGGACGACGCCGATGCGTACAGCTACTCGGGCGGCCTGTGCCTGGCGAACCAGGGGCTGCTCGAGTTCGTCGAAATGTTCAAGGCGCCGATCAAGGTGTTGCACCCGCTGCTCACCGCCACGCAGGAAGGCAACTTCAAGGGCACCGAGGGCTTCGGCGCGATTCCGTTCGACGGGATCATCCTCGCGCACTCGAACGAGTCGGAGTGGAAGGCGTTCCGCAACAACCGCAACAACGAGGCACTGCTCGACCGGATCTTCGTCGTGAAGGTGCCGTACTGCCTGCGCGTATCGGAAGAGACCAAGATCTACGAGAAGCTGATCCGCAACTCGTCGCTGGCCGAGGCCGTCTGCGCGCCGGGCACGCTCAAGATGATGTCGCAGTTCTCGGTGCTGTCGCGCCTGCACGAACCGGAGAATTCGAGCCTGTTCTCGAAGATGCAGGTGTACGACGGCGAGAACCTCAAGGACACCGATCCGAAGGCGAAGTCGTACCAGGAATACCGCGACTACGCGGGCGTGGACGAAGGGATGACGGGCGTGTCGACACGCTTCGCGTTCAAGATCCTGTCGCGCGTGTTCAACTTCGATTCGAGCGAGGTCGCGGCCAACCCCGTGCACCTGATGTACGTGCTCGAACAGCAGATCGAACGCGAGCAGTTCCCGCCGGAAACCGAGCAGAAGTACCTGTCCTTCGTGAAGGACGTGCTCGCGTCGCGCTACGCGGAATTCATCGGCAAGGAGATCCAGACGGCCTACCTCGAGTCGTATTCGGAGTACGGCCAGAACATCTTCGACCGCTACGTCACGTATGCGGACTTCTGGATCCAGGACCAGGAATTCCGCGATCACGACACGGGCGAGAGCTTCGACCGCGCCGCGCTGAACGCGGAGCTGGAGAAGATCGAGAAGCCGGCCGGCATCAGTAATCCGAAGGATTACCGCAACGAGATCGTGAACTTCGTGTTGCGTGCACGGGCGGCGAATGCAGGCAAGAACCCCGTGTGGACGAGCTACGAGAAGTTGCGCGTCGTGATCGAGAAGAAGATGTTCTCGAACACCGAGGAACTGTTGCCGGTGATTTCGTTCAACGCCAAGGGTTCGGCGGAGGAGCAGCGCAAGCATGAAGACTTTGTGAACCGGATGGTCGCGAAGGGCTATACGCCGAAGCAGGTGAGGCTGCTTTGCGACTGGTACCTGCGCGTGCGCAAGTCGTCATGACGCGCGCGGTACCGCGCCCGTACGGCGTCGCCGTACGGGTGTTTTCAGAGACGCCGCCCGCATGACGGGAGACGGCATGTGCGGCGAGCGTCCCGGCATATCGATTTTCGAGCGGGAGACCGGGAGTGCTTCATCAAATCATCGACCGCAGGCTGGCCGGCAAGAACAAGAGTATCGCCAACCGCGAACGCTTTCTGCGTCGCGTCAAGAACTACATTCGTCGTGCCGTGTCCGATGCGGTGCGCGACCGTAGCATCAAGGATATCCAGAGCACGCAAAGCATCACGATTCCGCGCAAGGACATCGCGGAGCCGAATTTTCGGCACGCCCCTGGCGGACGTCGTGAATACGTGCACCCCGGCAACGAGGACTACGTGCGCGGCGACAAGATCCCGCGCCCGCAGGGCGGCTCGGGCGGCGGGGGCAGTCAGGCGAGCAACGAGGGCGAAGGGCAGGACGACTTCGTGTTCGAGTTGTCGCGTGACGAGTTCATGCAGTACTTCTTCGACGATCTAGAACTCCCGCGCCTCGTGAAGACGCACCTGCTGACGGTGCCGAGCTGGAAGAACGTGCGCGCGGGCTGGTCGGCGGAAGGCACGCCGAACAACATCGACGTCGTGCGTTCGCTGCGCAGCGCGCTCGGGCGTCGCATCGCGCTCGGCTCGCCGCTCGTCAACGAGCTGCGCGAACTCGAGGCGCAGCTCGAGGCGATGAAGATCGATCCGGAAGACCGGCGCGCGGAGATCGCGGTGCTCGAGGCCGAGATCCATCACCTGAAGGGGCGCATCTGGCGGATTCCGTTCATCGACCCGTTCGACCTGCGCTACATCAACCGCGTGAAGCAGCCGCAACCGTCGAGCCAGGCCGTGATGTTCTGCCTGATGGACGTGTCGGGCTCGATGGACGAGCAGCGCAAGGATCTGTCGAAGCGCTTCTTCATCCTGCTTTACCTGTTCCTCAAGCGGAACTACGAGCGCATCGAGGTCGTGTTCATCCGTCACCACACGCGCGCCGAGGAAGTCGACGAAGATACCTTCTTCCATTCGACCGAGAGCGGCGGCACGGTGGTGTCGAGCGCGCTCGAGCTGATGCGCAAGGTGATGAACGAGCGCTACTCGCCGACCGAGTGGAACATCTACGGCGCGCAGGCGTCCGACGGCGACAACTGGACCGACGATTCGCCCAAGTGTCGCAAAATCCTGGAAGAGGATATCCTCACGAAGACGCGTTACTTCGCGTATATCCAGGTCGCGCCGGAAGAGCAGAACCTGTGGCTGGAATACGCGCAACTGGCCTTGTCGCAGCCGCATCTCGCGATGAAAAAAGTGGAATCGGCTGCGGACATCTACCCGGTGTTTCGCGAATTGTTCGAAAAGCAGGTGGAAATGTCATGACGACCCGCCATCTGCACAACGAGTCGCGCGGCTATGCGCCGCGCCCTTCCGGCGACGACACGGCCGGCCCTGCCGCATCGCAGCAAAGCGGGCAGGCCGAACCACCGCCGCCGGCCGCCGACTTGCCCGGCTCCGGGCAAAAGGAAGCGCGTATGAACGTTGCCGAACGCAAGCCGCTGCCGTGCCCGTCCGACTGGACGTTCGAACTGCTCGAGGAATACGACACGCACATCTCGCAGGTCGCCGAACAATACGAACTCGACATCTACCCGATCCAGCTCGAACTGATCAGCGCCGAGCAGATGATGGACGCGTACGCGTCGGTCGGGATGCCCGTCAACTACCGTCACTGGTCGTTCGGCAAGCATTTCCTGTCGACCGAGAAGAGCTACCGTCGCGGCCAGATGGGGCTCGCGTACGAAATCGTCATCAACTCGAACCCGTGCATCGCGTACCTGATGGAAGAGAACACGATGACGATGCAGGCGCTCGTCATCGCGCACGCGGCGTACGGGCACAACTCGTTCTTCAAGGGCAACTACCTGTTCCGGCTGTGGACCGACGCACACGCGATCATCGACTATCTCGTGTACGCGAAGAACTACGTCGCGGAATGCGAGGAACGCTACGGCCTCGATCGCGTCGAGGAACTGCTCGATTCGTGCCATGCGCTGATGAACTACGGCGTCGACCGCTACAAGCGGCCGCAGAAGCCCTCGCTGTCGAAGGAAGCTGCGCTGCGGCGCGAACGCGAGGCGTACCTGCAGTCGCAGGTGAATGAACTGTGGCGCACGCTGCCGGGCAAGAAACCCGAGCTGATGGAAGAGCAGGAAGACCGCTATCCGCCCGAGCCGCAGGAGAACCTGCTGTATTTCGCGGAGAAGAATGCGCCGCTGCTCGAACCGTGGGAGCGGGAAGTGATCCGCATCGTGCGCAAGATCGGCCAGTATTTCTACCCGCAGCGGCAGACGCAGGTGATGAACGAAGGCTGGGCGACGTTCTGGCACTACACGCTGCTGAACACGCTGTACAACCAGGGGAAGCTGGAAGACAGCTTCATGATGGAGTTCCTGCACTCGCACAGCAACGTGGTCTACCAGCCGCCCGTCACGAAGCCGTACTACAGCGGGATCAACCCGTATGCGCTCGGCTTCTCGATGATGAGCGACATCCGGCGGATCTGCGAAGCGCCGACGGAAGAAGACTACAAGTGGTTTCCGGAGATCGCGGGCACCCCGTGGCTGCCGGCGATGCACTATGCGATGCGCAACTTCAAGGACGAGAGCTTCATCGCGCAGTATCTGTCACCGAGCCTGATCCGCGACATGCGGCTCTTCTCGGTGCTCGACGACGACATGCGCGATTCACTCGAGGTGTCGGCGATCCACGACGATTCGGGCTACCAGTACGTGCGGCAGGCGCTGTCGCGGCAGTACGACATCCATCACCGCGAGCCGAACATCCAGGTGTGGGCGGTGAACACGCGCGGCGACCGCAGCCTCACGCTGCGCCACTTCATGACCGACAACCGCCACCTGTCGAACGACAGCGACGAGGTGCTCAAGCACATGGCGCGGCTCTGGCAGTTCGACGTTTTCCTGGAAAGCGTCGACGAGGCCGGTACCGTGCGCAAGCGCTACGAGTGCCGCTATGTGCCGCCGGAGGTGCGGATCTGAACATCGGCAGCGGAGAGTTTGCACCGGACGCCAGCCCGCGGGCTGGCGTTTTCATATGACGAGCACGTGGCGGGAGAAAAATTTTCTACATCCGGACGAACCCGGAGAGCCCGTTACTTTACATTTCGCTAAAATCCCGTAGCGCCGTGCCCCGGAACCGGTGCCACGCGCGACCGCACGCGGCGGCCTCCGCCGTCTCGCCCAGAAAGCACTAAAAGGAACTGACCCATCCATGGACGTCCAGAGCGACCAAGCTGCGCTGTCCGCGCATGACACCCGGCGGCGCGTGTTCGCCATCGTCGGCGCCTCGTCGGGCAACCTCGTCGAGTGGTTCGACTTCTACATCTACTCGTTCTGTGCGCTGTACTTCGCGCCGGCATTCTTCCCGAGCGGCAACACGACGACGCAGCTGCTGAACACGGCAGGCGTGTTCGCGGCCGGCTTCCTGATGCGTCCGATCGGCGGCTGGCTGTTCGGCCGCATCGCCGACCGCCACGGCCGTCGCAACGCGATGATGATCTCGGTGCTGATGATGTGCGGCGGTTCGCTCGTGATCGCGGTGTTGCCGACCTATGCGCAGATCGGCTCGCTCGCGCCGGCGTTGCTGCTGGTCGCGCGGCTGTTCCAGGGGCTGTCGGTGGGCGGCGAATACGGCACGAGCGCGACCTACATGAGCGAGGTGGCGCTGAAGGGCCGCCGCGGCTTCTTCGCGTCGTTCCAGTACGTGACGCTGATCGGCGGCCAGCTGTGCGCGCTGCTCGTGCTCGTGATCCTGCAGCAGACGCTGTCGGCCGACGAACTGAAGGCGTGGGGCTGGCGCATTCCGTTCGTGGTCGGCGCGGCGGCCGCGCTGATCTCGCTGTACCTGCGCAAGTCGCTCGACGAGACATCGACGTCCGAATCGCGTGACAAGAAAAACGCGGGCACGATCCGCGGCGTGTGGCAGCACAAGGGCGCGTTCTTCACGGTGGTCGGCTTCACGGCCGGCGGCTCGCTGATCTTCTACACGTTCACGACGTACATGCAGAAGTACCTCGTGAACACGGCCGGCATGCATGCGAAGACGGCCAGCAACGTGATGACCGTCGCGCTGCTCGTCTACATGCTGATGCAGCCGGTGTTCGGCGCGCTGTCCGACAAGATCGGCCGCCGCACGTCGATGATCCTGTTCGGTTCGTTCGCGGTGATCGGCACGGTGCCGCTGATGCATGCACTGAAGGACGTGACGAGCCCGGTGGCCGCATTCGTGCTGATCACCGTTGCGCTCGCGATCGTCAGCTTCTACACGTCGATCAGCGGCCTGATCAAGGCCGAGATGTTCCCGCCGGAAGTGCGCGCGATGGGCGTCGGCCTGTCGTACGCGGTCGCGAATGCGATCTTCGGCGGTTCCGCCGAGTACGTCGCGCTGTGGTTCAAGTCGATCGGCAGCGAGGAAACCTTCTATTGGTACGTGACCGTGCTGTGCGCGATCTCGCTGCTCGTGTCGTGGCGGATGCGCGATCCGAGCAAGGAAGGGTATCTGCGTCACGAGCCGTGATTGGCTGCGCATTGCGCGCATTCGTATCATGACAAACGTCCCGCCAGCTGGCGGGACGTTTTTTTTGCGGCGTGCGATTACGCGGGCGGAGGCGGCGCGTGGGCGGGCGCCGGATCGGACGCGCTCGACAGGCTGCCTTGCTCGACGAGCCATTCGAACATCCGCTCGACGATCGGCGAGCGCGACGGGCCTTCCATGCGCGACAGCCACCACGTGGTGCCGGGCAGGCGCGGGTAGTCCGCGAGCACGGTCAGCGTGCGCTGGTCGATACCCGCCTGCGCGACGAGGCGCGGCAGGCACGCGATGCCGCGGCCGCGCAGCACCGCGTCCAGCACGAGCCGCTGGTCGTCGTAGATCGCATGCATCCGGAAGGCCGACAGCTGCTCGCGAAACACCGTCGCCAGCCGCTCGTCGGTCAGGCTGGCTTCGAGACAGATGACGCCCGCATGCCGCGGGTGCTCGTCGCGCGGCACGCGTTCGAGTTGTTCCGCCAGCGGCGTCGCGCATACCGTCACCCATTCGTCCCGCATGAACGGGATATCCAGCAGGCCGGGCTGCAGCATCGGCCGCGTGCCGATCGTCATGTCGACGTCGATCTCGTCGACGTAGCGTGCGGTTTCGTCGGTCGACAGCAGCGGGCACAGATCGGGCAGGGCCTGCTGCAACTGCTCGAGGCGCGGCTGCAGCCAGCCGTGCAGCAACGGCGCGGGACACACCAGCACGACCAGCCCCGGGTTCAGGTAGGTCGCGATGCGGTCGAGGCCGCCTCGCAACGTGTCCATCGCGCGCTGCACGCTGCGCTGCAGGACCTCGCCGGCGATGGTCAGTTCGACGCCGCGACCGCGCCGGCGGAACAGCGGCTGCCCGAGTTGCGCTTCGAGCTGCTGGATCTGATGGCTGATCGCCGATTGCGACAGGTGCAGCTCGTCGGCCGCGCGCGAGAAATTACCCAATCGGGCCGCGGCTTCAAAGCCGGTCAGCAGTTTCAGCGACGGAACGCGTTGCATCGAGATATGAGGTGAATTGATTGATTTGGCCAAGAAATATCAATATTCATCAAGTTTAACCTGACGCACAATCGGCCATCAATCACAACGGAGACGGAACGATGGGTCGCTTTGATGCTCGCCGGCGCGGTTACCGGATGCCCGCGGAATGGGAATCCATGGATGCCACGTGGCTCGGATGGCCGGTTCTCCACGATCGCGAGGATCTGTGGGGGAGCCATTACGCGCAGGTGTGCCGTGAATTCGCGTTGGTCGCGCGGACGATCGCCCGCTACCAGCGCTGCGTGGTGGCCGCGCACTACGGCCAGGCCGATGCCGCGCGCGAGATGGTCGGTGCGAGCGTCGACGTGCTGCCGGTCGCGGCCGAGGACAACTGGCTGCGCGACTGCGGGCCGATCTTCCTCTTGAGCGAACAGCGCGGGCTGGGCGCGGCCGTGTTCCGCTTCAACAGCTGGGGCGAGAAGTACCAGCCGTACGACGGCTGCCAGCAGGCCGGGCAGGACATCGCACGCGCGGCCGGCGCGGAGATCTTCAACTCGCACATGGTGCTGGAGGGCGGCGCGTTCTATGTCGACGGGCAGGGCACGCTGATCACCACCGAGAGCTGCCTGCTGCATCCGAATCGCAATCCGCACCTGAGCCGCGCGGAGATCGAGGCGGAGCTGCGCCGCATGCTGGGCGTCGAGAAAATCATCTGGCTGCAGGGCAATCCCGACGAAGTGGAGACGAACGGGCACGTGGACGGCATCGCGTCGTTCATCGCACCGGGCCGGATGCTGTGCCAGACCGCGCTGCCGGAGCAGGGCGACTATTTTCACGTGATGCGGGAAAACCGCCGCGCGCTGGAGCTCGCGACCGATGCGGCGGGGTGCCGATTCGAGTTGCTCGACCTGCCGTCGCCGATCGTCACCGAACGCTTCGGCTCCGAGCGCTACTGCGATTGCTATGCGAACTACATCCTGGTGAACGGCGCGGTGATCGTGTCCGCGTTCGGCGTCGAGCAGGATCAGGCGGCGCGCGAGGTATTCGGTCGCGCGTTCCCCGGGCGTAACGTGGAGATGCTGCCGATCCCGACGCTGTCGATCGGCGGCGGCAGCATCCACTGCTCGACGCAGCAGCAGCCGTCCGTCGCGAACTGAGCGACGTTTCGTCAGCGGTTTACGGTTCGACCGAGGAGCAATCGCAATGCCGTCCAAACACATCACCGTCGCCGCCGTCCAGATGGCGTCGGGCAGCTGGAATCTCGAAGACAACATGGCCACCGCGGAGCGCCTGATCCGCGCGGCCGCCGCACAGGGCGCAAATCTCGTGCTGTGCCCGGAGCTGTTCGCGATGCCGTACTTCTGCCTCGACCAGAACGTGCGCCATCTCGAACTCGCGCAGCCGTTCGAAGGCAACGCGCAGATCGCCCGTTTCGCGGCGCTGGCCGGCGAACTCGGCATCGTGCTGCCGATCGGCTTCTTCGAGCGTGCAGGCAATGCCGCGTTCAACTCGATCGCCGTGGCCGACGCGGACGGGCGCGTGCTCGGCGTCTATCGCAAGACCCATATCCCGGACGGGCCGGGTTATACGGAGAAGTTCTATTTCACGCCGGGCGACACCGGCTTCAAGGTGTGGGACACGCGTTTCGGCCGGATCGGCATCGGCATCTGCTGGGACCAGTGGTACCCGGAGACGGCGCGCAGCCTCGCGCTGATGGGCGCGGAGATCCTGTGCTTTCCGACCATCATCGGCTCGGAGCCGTTCAGCAGTGAGTTCGATTCGTCCGGCCACTGGCAGCGCACGATGCAGGGCCACGCGGCCGCCAACATGGTGCCGCTGGTGGCCGCGAACCGGATCGGCCGCGAAGTCGGCTTCGGCAATGGCAATCCGGCGCAGCAGGGGCTCACCGGCGTGTTCTACGGGTCGAGTTTCATCGCGGATCACACCGGCGAGAAGCGCGCCGAGGCGAACCGCACCGATGAAGCCGTGCTCGTGCACACGTTCGATCTCCACGCGATCCGCGCCGACCGGCAATCGTGGGGCTTTTTCCGCGATCGTCGCCCGGAGATGTACCGCACGTTGCTGACCAGCGACGGCGTGTCGTCGTGTTATCGGTGAGGGACGCGCGATGAAACGGAAAGGCGGGTTGCGCTTCGCGGTGCCGGGCCTCGCGCTGTGCGTGCTGGCCGGCACGGCTCGCGCCGACGAAGAGAAGGTGCTGAACCTGTACAACTGGAGCAGTTACTTCGCGCCGGATACGTTGGCCGGCTTCGAGAAGGAAACCGGCATCAAGGTGCGCTACGACGCGTACGACAGCGACGAGACGCTGCAGTCGAAGCTGCTGACCGGCAACAGCGGCTACGACCTCGTGTGGCCGACCAACGACTTCATGGCCAAGCAGATCCAGGCCGGCGTGTTTCGCAAGCTCGACAGGAACCGCCTGCCGAACCTGAAGTATCTCGATCCGTCGCTCGTGAAGCAGATGGCGCAATCCGATCCGGGCAACCAGTACGGCGTGCCGTACATGTGGGGCACCGTGGGCGTCGGCTACGACCGCGCCAGGGTGCGCGCGATCCTCGGCAAGGACATGCCGGCCGACAGCCTCGACCTGCTGTTCAAGCCGGAGATCGCGGCGCGCGTCGCCGCGAAATGCGGGCTGGGGCTCCAGGATTCCGCGAGCACCGTGCTCCCGCTGGCGTTGCGCTACATCGGCCGCGATCCGATGCATCCGTCCGCGCAGGACTATGCGGCCGCGCAGGCGATGCTGATGAAGATCCGGCCGTTCATCCGCGAGTTCGTCAATTCGTCCGATGCCAACGAACTGATCGACGGCGAGCTGTGCGTGACGGTCGGCTTCTCCGGCGCGATCAGCCTGGCCGCGCAGAAGGCGAAGGCGCGCGATCCGAAACGCGACGTCGTGTACGACATTCCGCGGATCGGCACCCTGATGTGGTTCGACGCGATGGTCATTCCGGCCTCCGCGAAGCATCCGGACAACGCGCATGCGTTCATCAACTACATCCTGCGCCCGGACGTGATCGCGAAGATCTCGAATTCGACGCGCTATGCGAATGCGAACCAGGGCGCGCTGAAGCTGATGGACCCGGCGCTGGTACGCAATCCGGGCATTTATCCGGACGAGGCGACGCGGCGTACGCTGTTCACGCCGATCGCCGAATCGCCGGCGGCGATGCGTCTGGAAGGCCGGACCTGGCTCGGCTTCAAGACGGCGCGGCCGTGACCGCGCATCACGAAGTCACCGAACGATTGAAACCACCGAAGCAAACGAAGCAAACGAAGCAACCGGCAAGCGAAAGAGGAATGCCATGACAACGAGACGTCAACTGTTGAAGCGCGGCCTGTCCGTATCGGGGGCGGCGCTGGCCGCCGGCGCGCTGGGCGGGTTGCTCGGCCGCGCCGCGCACGCGCAGCAGGGCGCAACCTGGCACATGCCGGACGAGGGGGCGCCGCATACGGCGACCTGGATGGCGTTCGGCCCGAGCGAGGACATCTGGGGCGCGCGGCTGTTGCCCGTCGCGCGCGCGAACCTGGCCGCGATCGCGAAGGCGATCGCCGCGCACGAGCCGCTCAAGATGCTGGTGCGCGAGCAGGACTATGCGATCGCGTCGCGGCTGTGCGGTTCATCGGTCGAGCTCGTCCAGCGCCCGGTCGACGATCTGTGGATGCGCGACACGGGGCCCGTATTCGTGAAGAACGCGTCGGGCCAGCTCGGTGGCGTGAGCTTCAATTTCAACGGCTGGGGCAACAAGCAGGAGCACGACCATGACGCGGAAGTCGCGCCGTTCGTGGCGGAGCGCGCCGGGGCGCGGCTGGTCGACACACGGCTGGTGCTCGAAGGCGGCGGCATCGAGGTGGACGGCGAGGGCACGGCGATCGTCACCCGCAGCTGCGTGCTCAATCCGAACCGCAATCCGGGTGTTAGCCTGGCCCAGTGCGAGGCGGAGTTGAGCCGGCTGCTCGGGTTGAAGAAGATCATCTGGCTGCCGGGCATCGCGGGCAAGGACATCACCGACGGGCATACCGATTTCTATGCGCGCTTCACGAGCCCGGGTGTCGTGGTGGCCGGACTCGATACCGATCCGTCGTCGTACGATCACGCGGTGACGCGGCAGCATCTGGAGATCCTGCGGAAATCCACCGATGCGAAGGGCCGCCCGTTGAAGGTCGTCGTGCTGCCGGGCCCGAAGTCCGTTCGGCATCAATACGAGAACGACGAATTCGCGGCCGGCTATATCAACTTCTACGTGTGCAATCGTGCGGTGATCGCGCCGCAATTCGGCGACAGCCGCGCCGACCGCAATACGCGCGACACGCTCGTCGACCTGTTTCCGGGGCGCGAGATCATCCAGCTGAACGTCGACGGCATCGCCGCGGGCGGCGGCGGCATCCACTGCTCGACCCGCGAAGTGCCGGCGTGAGCGTGTCCCGTCATATCGATATTGAAATCGATTCGTTGTCCGTGACGGCCGAATTCCTTAATCTGGGCCTGTAGTTCGTGTGACACCTCCTTGACTGGGATTCGCGCCCGCTGCTTGCAGCGGGCGTTTTTTTTGCGCGCTGCGTTCGTAGCCGCCCGACGGTACGCGGGCGGGGGCGGTGCCAAACCGGAATGACGCACATCGGACGAGTCCATGACGACACGTATATCGATGCGACAGCGGAAAAGTCTGTCGTCCGCCATGACGAATCGGTACGGAAGGCGTAATCCAGTTGCCGGTCCGCGATATTCCCGATCAATTATTGGCTGAAGATTGGCGTGCGACGTACGCCTATGAGATTTGTACTAAATCCAATTCAATTTCAATAAGACTTCATCGTAAGACCGAAGCGATGCGTCATTAATTTGGAGCGGGCGATAGATTATTTCGGATCGTATTTCATTCGGAATGAAGGATGCCGATTGGACCGCTTCTCGAAACTTCGCTCCGATGGCGGCCATTGGTCGAAGCACCGTGAGTACTTGCGAAGCCTGCATCGGTGCGCCGGCGTTGGATCGTCGCGCTCATGCGAATTCCTCATGTTTCGATAAATTGGGCGAATATTTCATACTCGTACGATATCGAAAAATTATTTTAATTAATAAAATTTGCCGGTCGTCAAATTTCCGGCCGAAACTATTTTTCCATTCCGGGGTGAGGCGACCCGGTTCGTGCTGCGGGTAATCGGCAAAAAGGATCGAATGCCGCGGCTTCGAACGGGCTGTTCCGAGAAAACGTCAATTTTTAAAGGAATTCAACGATGAAGATGAATCTGCTTCGGGGTTGCGTCGCCGCAGGTATCACGAGTGCTGCGCTCATGCCGTCGGTCTCCCAGGCATTCGACGGCGAGCTTGCGTTCTACGGCAGCATCTCCGACGTCACCTGCAACATCGACGGTGCAGCGCCGGGTGCCGGCAATCGCAAGGAAGTGCAACTCGGCGACCGGATCGGCACGGACACGTTCACCGAAATCGGCAAGACTTCGAATCCCGTCACGTTCAACCTGAACATCGGCGGCAATGCGGGTTGTACCAACGGCACGAAGGTCCTGGTCGAATTCGATCAGCGGTCGATCAACATCAATCCGGTGACCGGCAACCTCAAACTCGTCGGCACCAAGCCGGCGGAAGGCGTCGAAATCCAGATCATGGACGCAGGGAACGGCAAGAACGGCAAGATCATGCTCGGCCAGCCGCAAAACATCGCGGACGCCCAGGTCGCGACCGTCGCGAACAACACCGCCACCCTGTCCTATGCGGCGCAGTACGTGTCGACGGCCGCGCCGGCTGCCATCAAGACGGGTTCGGGCAACTCGTTCATCCGCTACGTGCTCGCCTATCACTGATCGATGCCATCCCTGTTCCACGTCATGAACCTGTCCATTCGCTCCGTTCGTTTGCAAGCCCTGGCCGGGGTCGTGGCGTGGGCTGCCTGTGCCACGCTGGCACAGGCAGCGCTGCTGCTGGACGGTACCCGGGTGATTTTTCCCGAGCGTGCTCGCGATGTGACGGTCCGGATGAAAAACGCCGGTACCGAACCGGTACTCGCGCAGAGCTGGATCGACGACGGCCGTGCCGACGTGCCGCCCGAGCAGATGCGCACGCCGTTCGTGGTTGAGCCGACGCTGGCGCGCGTCGAAGCCGGGCGAAATGCCGTGCTGCGCATCACGAACATGCAGGCACAACTGCCGGCCGACCGCGAATCGGTGTTCTGGCTGAACGTGCTCGAGGTGCCGGCGGTGCAGCAGGACACGGACAATCGCCTGCGCTTTGCGTTCCGGACCCGCATCAAATTGTTCTACCGCCCCACGGCGCTTGGGAACGACGTCGATACCGCAGTGGACAAGCTGGTCTGGAAGGTGTCGGCCGACGCGGCTCACGCGGGCGGACAACCGATATCGCTCGAGGTTTCCAATCCGACGCCGTATTACGTGTCGTTCGGCATGGTCGAGGGCGACGTCGGGGGAGCCTTCATCCCGGCCGGCGGCGGGATGGTCGCACCGTTCGATACGCAGCGCTTCCCGTTGCCCGGCACCACCGCGCGTTCGCAGCGCCCGACGGCCGTGCGGTACATGGCGATCGACGACTACGGCGGCCGCAGCACCATAACTAAAAAACTGACCGACTGAGCAACCGGTTCACGCAACACATCCAGAAGGCACGACACAGCACGCCGGGTCATAAGCTAGATTCGGTATGCTAAACAATTGTATCCTCATGCTTAGTTCGGCGGGTTTTCAATCTTCATGCGCACCGCGGCTTCCGCAGCGTCCTTGTCTGCTGGCCGCCGCATCCGTGTTCGCATCGGTCGCGATGGCGTCCGGGACGAATGGCTTCGCCGCCACGGCGGATACGGTCGACGCCGCCGCGCGGGAGGATGCGCGCCGCTCGACCGCGGGCGTGGCGCCGCGCCTGTCGGCGGGGGGCGCCACGCATTTCGACGATTCGATGCTGATGCACGGCGCGGGCAGCGAGCCGATCGATACGACGCCGTTCGCACATCCGAATGCGGTCGTGCCCGGACTGCATCGGGCCGATCTGATCGTCAATGGTCAGTGGCGTGGCGTGGAAGACATCACGTTCCGCCCCGATGAGCGCGGTGATGTGCTGCCTTGCTACGATCGCACGCTGCTGCAGCGGGCAGGCATCGATCTGGAGCGAAGCGCGCGCGGCCAGGACGGCAGCGAGCCGTCGAATCCGATGCCCGAGGGGACGATCTGCGATGCGCTGTCCCGCTACGTACCCGGCGGCGCGCTGTCGTTCGATGCGGCCGAGCAACGGTTGTATCTGACGGCGCCGCAGTTCTATATGCGGCTCGCGAACCAGAGCACGTACGTTGACCCTTCGAACTGGACGAACGGTGTGCCGGCCGCATGGCTGAACTACAACGCGAGCGCGTTTACGACGCGTTCCGGCGGGTACGAGTTTTCGCAGTTCTACACGGGCATGTCGATGGCGGCGAGTGCGGGTCCGGTCCGGATTCGTCATAACGGCAACCTGACCTGGTCGCAGCGCGGCGGCGCCCGCTATCAACGCGGCTACGTGTACGCGCAAACCGATCTGCCCGCGTGGCACGCGCAGTTGCTGGCGGGCGAGAGCTCGACCAGCGGCGCGATGTTCGATGCCGTGTCGTTCCGCGGCGTACAGCTCGCCAGCGACGATCGCATGTTGCCCGACGAGCAGCGCTACTATGCGCCGGTCGTGCGCGGCGTTGCACAGTCCAACGCCAAGGTGTCGATCTACCAGCGCGGCTATCTGGTGCACGAGACGACCGTCGCGCCCGGGCCGTTCGCGATCGACAACCTGCAGGCGATGAGCTATGGCGGCGACCTGAACGTGACGGTAACGGAAGCCAACGGCGAGACGCGCAGCTTCGTGGTGCCATTCGCGACGACGGTGCAACTGCTGCGTCCGGGCAGCACGCGGTTCAGCGTGATGGCGGGGCAGGCGATCGAACTGGGCGACGATATCGGCCGACAGTACGTCGGCCAGTTTACCGTGCAGCGCGGTGTCAGCAACGCAGTGACGGCATACGGCGGCGGCGCGTTTGCGAGCCGTTACCAATCCGTGCTGACGGGCGTTGCGCTCAATACGTCGATCGGCGGCTTCGCGGCCGATATCACGGTCGCGCGCACGCAGCCGCGTGGCAGTGAGCGCCTGACCGGTTCGAGTATCCGCGTGTCGTACAGCAAGAACCTGCCGAACAGCGGGACGAACTTCTCGTTGCTCGCGTATCGCTACTCGACGAAAGGCTATCTCGGCCTGCGCGATGCGATGCTGCTGAACGGTCGGGGTGATCAGGGCGCAGGGGCGGCCGCGTTTGCGCGGTTGCGCGATCGGGTCGATCTCAACGTGAGCCAGCAGATCGGGCGAGCGGGCAGCGTTTATGCGAACGGGTCGGCGCTCAGCTACTGGGCGGGCGGCGGGCAGACGGTCAGCTTCACGCTTGGCTACAGCACGCAATGGCGTGACGCCACGGTGACCGCGTCGGTGCAGCGCGTGCGCAACCTGTCCGGACGGGAGCCGTCGTTCGACGGCGGGTCAGGCAGTACGCTCGTCAGCCTGAACGTATCGATTCCGTTGGGGCGCAATTCGCGGCGCGCGCCGATCTTCAGCTCGCTCGTCACGCATGACAGCAGCGCCGGCACGAGCGCCACGGCCAGCGTGGCAGGCCGCTTCGGCGAGCGCGGCGACGGTTCGTACTCGGTGGCGTCGAGCTACGACGGCAACAACCGCGGATCGTCGGGCAGTTTCGGCATCGGCTATCAGCGGCCGGCCGTGTCCGTGTCGGCGAACCTGGGCATCGGGCGCGACTATCAGCAGGCGTCGGCGAACGCGACGGGCGGCCTCGTGTTGCATCCGGGCGGCCTGACACCGGCGCCCACGTTGAGCGAGACCATCGGCGTCGTGCACGTGCCGCACGCACGCGGTGCACTCGTCGCGAACACGAGTGCTCGCGTCGACCGCTTCGGCTATGCGGTCGTGCCGAGCCTCATTCCGTATCAGCTGAACAAGATCGACATCGATCCGAAGGACATCGCGGAGGACGTCGAGTTGAAGACCGTCTCGCGCAGCGTCGCGCCGCGCTCGGGCTCGGTCGTCATGCTGTCTTACGACACGCTGAAGGCGCGTGCATTGCTGATCGACGCGCAGACCGACGACGGGCGGCCGCTGCCCTTCGCCGCGCGTGCGCTCGACGCACGCAGCGGCGCTGCGCTCGGCGTGGTCGGGCAGGGCAGCCGACTGTTCGTACGCAGTGCCGCGGACGATGGCCAGATTCGCGTCGAGTGGGGGACGCGTGCCGACCAGCAGTGCGTGATCGATTACGCGGTACCTGCTGAACAGCGCTCGGGGACGGGCTACGTGATGCTGACGGGCGCCTGCCGCGCGGCGACGCTGACGCCGAACGCGCTCGGGCCGCGGGCCGAGCGGGCCGGGGGGCGCTAGCACGATGGATCGTTCACGCTTTCGCTTCGTTCCGCTCGCGCGCCTGTCGTCGCGTCGTGGGTGCCGGCAATGGGTTGCCGGCCGCATCGTGCGAGCGGCGGTGCTGGCCAGCGTCGCGAGCGTCGGCACGCCCCGGTGCGACGCGTCGCTTACCGTCGTCGGCACGCGGTTCGTTTATCCGGCCGATGCGCGTGCGCTGACGATCCTCGCCCGCAACAGCGGCAGCGCGCCCATTCTCGTGCAGGCGTGGCTGGACGACGGCGACTCGAATGCCGACCCGAGCCGGCTGCGCGTGCCGTTCGTCGTCGCACCGCCCCTTGCGCGGCTCGATCCCGGGCAACCGCTGTCGATCCGCGTGCAGGCCGTCGGCGGCGGGCTTGCCTCGGACCGCGAGTCCTGTTTCTGGATCAACCTGCTCGAAGTCCCGCCCGCCGCGCCGACCGGCGAGCCCGTGCTGCGCATCGCCTACCGGTTCAGGATGAAGCTGCTGGTTCGGCCGCCCGGGCTTCGTGGCGAGCCCGACGACGCACCGAGCCGGCTCGCATGGACGCACGACGGCACGCCGGCCGCAGCGTCGATCGCCGCGAGCAATCCCACGCCTTACTACGTGACGCTGACGCGCCTGTCGGTGAACGGCGAACCTGTCGTGCTGAAACACGGCGCGGTGGATGTCGCGCCATTCGGGCGAGCCGAGATCCCGATCGACAGGCAAATCGGCGCGGGCGCGATCGTGTTCGATGCCGTCGACGAGAGCGGCGCATCGCACGAATACCGGGCGCAGGCCGTGCCGCCGTGTCGAGCGGCACGTCAATGTTTGCAGGACCCGTCCTGCCGGGGAGTATCGGCAGGGATTCGACTATAACAAGGGAAAAACGAAAGTGAACAAGACCTATGCTTTGGTGTGGAACGTCCGACAAGGCGCCTGGCAGGTCGCCGGCGAACGCGTACGCCGGCGCGGCAAATCCACCACGCGCGCGGGCGTCGTCGCGGTGCTGGCGTGGCTCGCGGGCAGCGCGGCGATGCCCGTGCATGCGCTACCCGCGGGCGAGAAGATCGTGTCCGGGAAAGCCGACATTCTTCGCTACGACAACGGGCAGCAGATGTCGATCAACCAGCATGACAACAAGCTGGTGTTGGACTGGCAGACGTTCAACGTCGACAAGGGGCAGCGTGTCACGTTCAACCAGCCGTCCGTGACGTCGATCGCGTTGAACCGCGTCATCAGCCAGGACGCCAGCGCGATCCACGGCAGCATCGATGCGAACGGCCGCGTGTTTCTCGTCAATCCGAACGGCATCCTGTTCGGCAGGAGCGCACAGATCAATGTCGGCGGCCTGGTCGCGACGACGCTGGACATCAAGAACGAAGACTTCGACGCCGGCCGCTTCCGGTTCTCCGGCCAGACTCCGAGCGAAGTGCAGAACTTCGGCAATATCGTGGCGAGCGAAGGCGGCGCGATCGCGCTGCTGGGTGCGCGCGTGTTCAACAAGGGGATCGTCCAGGCGCAGATGGGCACCGTCGCACTGGCGTCCGGCAGCGATGCCACGCTGAACTTCGACGGCGGCAAGCTGCTCAACGTGCAGATTGACAAGGGCACCCTCGACGCGCTGGTGAGCAACGAGCAGTTGCTGAAAGCCGACGGCGGACAGGTGTTGATGAGCGCCAAGACCGCCGATGCAGTGCTGCGCACGGTGGTGAACAATCAAGGCACCATCGAGGCACGCACGCTCAGGAACAACGCGGGCCGGATCTCGCTGGACGGCCACGATGCGGGCACCGTGAACGTCGCGGGCGTGCTGAACGCGAGTGCGACGACGCCGGGCAACGGCGGTACGGTCGAGACGCGCGGCGCCGACGTGAAGGTGTTGCTCGGCGCGACGGTCGACACGCGCGCGACCAACGGCCGGACCGGCACGTGGCGCATCGCATCGTCGGACGTCTCGGTCACGGCGGGTGCGAACCAGCCCGGTACGATCGTGGCGGACACGCTGTCGCGCAATCTCGCGACGACGGATGTCGAGCTGGTTGCCGAACGCGGGCAGACCTCGGTCGACGGGGCGATCACGTGGGCCAGCGCCAACCGCCTGGCGCTGGCCAGCCGGCAGGGCGACGTGTCGGTCAACGGCGCGTTGCGCGCGACCGGCGCGAACGCACGTGTTGCGATCGATGCACGCACGGACGTGCGGATCACGGCGCCGATCGCGCTGACCGGCGCGAACGCGCTGCTGACGCTCGACTACGGCGCGGCGCAATGGCTCACCGGCGGTGCGGCAGTGAAGCTGTCCGGCGCCGGGGCCGGTTTCGAATCGAACGGCTATCGCTATACCGTGGTCCAGAACCTGCAGCAGTTGCAGGCGGTCAACGCGAATCTCGACGGCCTGTACGTGCTCGGCAACGACATCGTCGGTTCCTACTACGGCACGGCGTTCAGGACCATCGGTTCGGGCGCGTCGTTCGCCGGTGTGTTCGACGGCCTCGGCAACACGATCGGCAACCTCGCCATTTCGAGCAGCGACCCGTACGCGGGGCTGTTCGGCCGCAACACCGGCACGATTGCCAACCTCAAGCTGAACGCGTTGCGCGTCAATGCCGCGGCGGGCGTCGGCCCGGTGGCCATCGGCGGGCTGGTCGGCGAAAACGCCGGCAGGATTTCGAACGTGACCGCGACCAGCATGCAGGTGAGTGCAGGCGCCAACCGCAGCAATGCGCTCGGCGGGCTGGTCGGCATCAACCAGGGTGAAGTATCCCGCGCGTCGTTTAGCGGTTATGTCGCGGGCAACGGCATGTCGTATGCGGTCGGCGGCCTGATCGGCGAGAACCGTGTGGACCGGTTTTCAGGTGTCGTATCGGACAGCGAGTCGAATGCGACCGTATCCGGTGGTGCATCGAATCTTGCATCGATCGGCGGTCTCGTCGGTGTGAACCGGGATGGCCTCATTCTGAGGTCGACCAGCCGCGGTACCACGTCGGGCGCCAACATCGCGGGCGTGAACGTGGGCGGGCTCGTGGGGGCGAACCTGCTCGGCATGATCGAAGACTCGGCCGCGCTCGGGCGGGTGACGGGCGGCTCGGGCGGTACGGCGGGCGGCCTCGTGGGCAGCAATACGGGCAAGATCGTCAAGTCGAGCGCGAGCGGCCCCGTCGACGGCCGGTACGCGCAAGCGATCGGCGGCTTCGTCGGCCTGAACCAGGGCATCGTGACCGACAGCAAGGCGCTGGGTGACGTGTGGAGCGCATCGACGGGTTCGACGGGCGGCTTCGTCGGCATCAACCTGGGTGCGAACGCATTCATCGACATGGCGGAAGCGCATGGCGCGGTGAACGGCGGCCAGGGCAACAACGGCGGCTTCGTCGGCAGTCACTTCGGTGGGCGGATTGCGCATGCGGTCGCGCGCGGCAAGACGACGGGCGGCAACTACAGCAAGACGGGAGGCTTCGTCGGCAGCAACGCGGCTGAACTGAGCAACGTCGACGCGAGCGGCGCCGTGTACGGCGGCTATGGTGCGGCGGTGGGTGGTTTCGTCGGCGCCAACACGACGTCCGGCACGATCGAGGCAGCGTCGACCACCGGCAACGTGACGGGCAGTTCGTCGAGCACGGTGGGCGGCTTTGCCGGCGAAAACCTCGGCACGGTGCGCGACGCGTCGGCATCGGGCGTGGTCAACGCGGGGAGTTACTCGACGCTCGGCGGCTTGATCGGCATGAACGCCGGACTCGTCGAACGCTCCGCTGCGAACGGCCGGGTCAACGGATCGTCGACGCAGACTTTCGGCGGGCTCGTCGGCATCAACCGTGGCATCTTTCGCAACAGCATCGCGTCCGGTGAAGCTGCGCTGCAGAAGATCGCCGGTCTCAATCTCGGTGTGATCGAGTAACGCAACGGCCGGCGGGCGCGGCGACCTGCGCGCCCGTCGGCGATACCAAGGTAGAGCAGCATGAAGACGATTCTATGGCGCAGCTCCTGGCGGATCGGCCGGGCGATCGTACGCCTGACGATGGCGGGATACCTGGTTCTTGCATTCGGCACGCATGTCGCGGCGCAGGGTGCCGACGGTACGACAGCGCTGGATTGCAGTGTCGGCAACGTCGAAGCGACACCCTGGCAAATGCGGACGCCATTGACGAGTACGACGCCGCCAAACGCGATCCTGTACGGGCGCACCGTTTCTATCTTCGTGAAGTTCACGTACGGCACGGCGCCGGTGGCGCACGAGTTCGTGACTGCCGCCCATTGGTTGCCAGGCAGTGTCGTCCCGGACGGCATCGCGCAAACCAACGTCGAAGGTATCGGCTTCAAATGGGCCGGTGTGTCTGACGATGGCACCGAACGCACGCTGCGGCAAGGCCCGCAGCCGATGGCGACGGCAAAGCTCGCCCTCAATTCCGCGGGCGGCGGCGGTTCGGACTCGATGATCATGCGCTTTCGGCAGTTTCTGGTGCTCGACAAGCCGGCTTCGCAATTGCCGCAGGGCAAGCTGATCGTCAAGAGCCTGTCCGGCAATCCGACCGTCGCGATTTACGCGCTTGACTTGCCCAAAGGCGCCGCGTCGATTGGTGGCTCGGTGACTGTGCCCGAGGTGACCGTGCCGCCCAACCTGTGCAAGCTACCGAAAACCTATACGGGCGTCGGCAACGTGTGCATCGGCAGCGAATGCGAAATCCATGTGCCGAATCGTTGCGAGATTCAATCGAACTGGATCGTGCCGGTGACGCTCGGCAATTTCTCGATCAGCAATTTTCCGAGCGTGAACGCGACGTCGAAGCCGGTCAGTTTCGACATCGCGCTCAGTCAATGCGCGGCGTCGGCCAAGCCGGCGATCAGCTTCCGCGACAAGGCCACGAAGCCGAATCCGGACAAGACGTTGCTGCAGCTGAGCGCGCCGGCCGGGCAGACGGTGGCACGCGGGTTCAACATCGTGATGACGAACGCGCTGACCGGCGAGCGGATCGCGTACGGCGAGCCGGGCGCAGCCGTCGAGTACCCGATGCGGCGCACGGGCGACATGGCGGTGATGCCGTTGCGTGCGCAGTACATCCGTACCGGCGGAGAAGGCGAGCTGGCGCCCGGCTATGCGGGCGGCGGGGCGGAATTCTCGTTCACGTTTCCGTGATCGCGGCGCGCGATGCGGCCTCATTACGAAACTCGCAGAGCAAAGCACCATTTGTTGGTTCGGATTCGCCGCGTGCGCTGATACGTTAGCGGCTTCGCGACGGCACACTCCGTCGCGATGTGTGTCGAACCGTGCCGCCGCGCGATCCGCGGCGGCCTTCATAACAAATCAGGTCGTGCTCATGAAATTCCACACGCTCGCTACGTGGCTCGTCGGAGCCGCGCTCATTACCGCAGGCACCGTCGCGCATGCGGACCGACTCGACGACATCAAGAAGGCCGGTGTGCTGCGCGTCGCAACGTTCGACAGCAACCCGCCATTTGGCTATGTCGACGGCAAAAGCAATCACATCGTCGGCCTCGACGTCGATTACGCGAAGGCACTCGCCGACAAGCTCGGCGTGAAGCTGCAACTGCAACCGACCAATCCCGCGAACCGCATTCCGTTCCTGACGTCCGGCAAGGTCGACCTCGTGCTCGCGAACTTCACGATCACCGACGAGCGCGCGAAGCAGGTCGACTTCAGCATCCCGTATTTCTCGTCGGGCCAGCAGTTTCTCGCGAAGAAGGGCGTACTGAAATCGGCCGACCAGCTGAACGCGCTGCGCGTCGGCGCCGACAAGGGCACGACCAACGAGATCACGCTGCGCGAGAAATTCCCGAAAGCGACGATCGTGGCGTATGACGACACGCCGTTCGCGTTCGCCGCGCTGCGCGCGGGCAACGTGCAGGCGATCACGCAGGACGGCCCGAAGCTGATCGGCCTGCTCGCGAACGTGCCGGACAAGCAGAACTACGAGATCCCGGCGTTCACGATCTCGAACGACTACATGGGTGTCGGCGTGCCGAAGGGCGAGACGCGCCTGCTCGGCTTCGTCAACGACACGCTGAAGGGGCTCGAGGCAAGCGGCCGCGCCACGCAGATCTACGACGCATGGTTCGGGCCGACGACGAAGACGCCGCTCACGCGCATCTTCCGGATCGGCGACAAGACCTGACAGGTCCCGCACGCGCGCCGCGATCGGCCGGTACACCGACCGCGCGGCGCTTTTTGTTTTCATCCGACCGCGCGCGTCGTGCGCGCTCTACAGCATGTTCGGGTTGGCTCCCAAATATTTGTCCTGGCTCTGGCAGGGCTTCCTGCTGACGCTCGGCCTTGCGGCCGCATCGGCCGTCGCAGCGACCGCCGGCGGGCTGCTGCTCGCGGTCATGCGGCATGCGCGCGGCACGGCGCCGCGCACGGTGGCGGCCGCGTACGTCGTCACGTTCCGCAACACGCCGCTGCTCGTGCAGTTGCTGTTCTGGTATTTCGGCGTCGCGTCGCTGCTGCCCGATACATGGATCGCGTGGCTGAACGCGCGTCACGCGTTGAGCATCGGCCCGTTCACGCTTGCGTGGCCGTCGTTCGAATTCGTCGCGGGCTGGGTCGGGTTGAGCGCCTATACGGCCGCGTTCGTCGCCGAGGAATGCGAAGCCGGCCTGCGCGGCGTGCGGCGCGCGCAACACGACGCGGCGGCCGCGCTCGGCCTCACGCCGATGCAATCGCTACGTTACGTGGTGCTGCCGCAGGCCGTGCGCATCGCGTTGCCGCCGCTGTTCGGCCAATACATGAATCTCGTGAAGAACTCGTCGCTCGCGATGGCGATCGGCGTGGCCGAGCTGTCGTATGCGTCGCGGCAGGTCGAGACCGAGACGTTCAAGACGTTCGCCGCGTTCGGCGTCGCGACGCTGCTGTACGTCGCGGCGGTGGCCGCGATCGAAGCCGGGGCGTATGCGGCCACGCAATGGCGCGACCGGCTGGGGGCGGGGCGCTGAAGATGGACCTTTCGCTGCTTCTCTCGAATCTGCGGTATCTGTTGGTCGGCGCGTTTCCGGACGGCCAGCTCGGCGGCGCGGCGCTGTCGCTGGTGCTGGCGCTCGCGTCCGCGATAGCGTCGGCCGTGCTTGGCGTGGTGCTCGGTGTCGCGATGGCGCTCGCGCGCGGCCCGGCGCGCGTGCTGCTGCTCGCGTTCATCGGCTTCTTCCGCGCGATTCCGGTGCTGATGCTGATTTTCTGGACGTATTTCCTGATGCCCGTGCTGCTGCACATGGATGTGCCGGGACTCGCGACGGTCGTGTGCGCGCTGGCGCTGATCGGCGGCGCGTATCTCGCGCACGCGGTGCATGCGGGTATCGTCGCGGCCGGCGACGGGCAATGGCAGGCCGGACTGTCGCTCGGGCTCACGCGCTGGCAGACGGTGCGCTACGTGCTGCTGCCGCAGGCGATCCGGATCATGACGCCGTCGTTCGTCAACCAATGGGTCGCGCTCGTGAAGGACACGTCGCTCGCGTATATCGTCGGCGTGCCGGAACTGTCGTTCGTCGCGACGCAGGTGAACAACCGGCTGATGGTGTATCCGGCGCCGATCTTCCTGTTCGTCGGGCTGATCTATCTGGTGCTGTGCACGTCGCTCGACGGTGCGGCGCGGTGGTTGCTGTCGCGAGGGCCGCGGGAGCGGCGTGTCGAGGGCACGGCGGTCGAACGGATCAAATCCGCGCGATGACGTAATCCTTATAAGTGGTTACAAGAGATCTGATTACAGGTAGCGTGCCGATTCGAGTGACCTTGCACGCGTGCCATTTTCAGTGAACCCCACAGGCTTTTGGTCGGCACATTGGATGCTCCCATGTCAAGTCGTGCGGGTTGGATCGGTCAAGTGGGCGAGAATGAGCGGGTACAACTCCCTGACCGTCGAATTCGTCGGCGTCGGCGGAACCTGGGACGGAAGTGTCGAGAGCCGGTGAGCGAGCGACAGGAGCGTGTCTACGTATCGACCGGTCCCTGGTGGCGAGCAAATAGAAACTCACCGTGAACATTGCGAGGAGCGCGATGCCCAGCCCGATCAGCACGAAGTTAGGGGGATCAGTGATCACGGAAACTCCTGAGCGAAGTGTGCTGGTGCGGGAATGCATCGGCGGAGCGGCCTTGGCTAGCTGTGTTCAAGAAGGCGTGTGTGATTGAAAGAAAGTTAATTGCCGGTTGTGTTCCGATTCGACCTCGCAATACTGTCAGGGATTCTTGAGATGGTGGGGGAGGTAATATTCGCGCGAATTGCATAGCCAATACGTCGATATTGGCGACTAGCCGAATTGAGCGGTTGAGATTGCCGATCGGCGCGCTTGTCGCTAATACGCGTGTGTAGAGACCCCGGTTCGTCGCTTCTCCACAACGCTTGACACTTGTTGACGCTGTTCTAGTAGATTCCGTGTGATGTTCGAGGCCCGTGAGAGCGGATCGGACGAATCGCGAGTAGACCAAGATCATGAATAAAAACCATTATCGGCTGGTATTCAGCCGTGTGCGCGGTATGTTGGTTGCGGTGGAAGAAACCGCAAGTGCATCAGGTAACGCGGGGCGGGGTGAAATTGGTTTCGCCATTCGCTCGCCGCACGCATTCGCAAGATTCGCGCTTCGTCAGGTGGCACTCGCGGTACTGGTTGCGGCCGGCGTGATGCCGATATGGGCCAATGCCCAAGTTGTTGCGGGCGGCGCGCATGCGCCGTCCGTGATCCAGACACAGAACGGACTTCAACAGGTGAACATCAATCGCCCCGGCTCGTCGGGCGTGTCGATGAACACGTACAACCAGTTCGACGTACCCAAGCCCGGGATTATTCTCAACAACTCCCCGGTTAACGTCCAGACTCAACTGGGCGGCATTATCGGTGGTAATCCCAATTTCCAGGCGGGCGACGCGGCACGTCTGATCGTCAATCAAGTCAACAGCAACAACCCGAGTTTCATTCGCGGCAAGGTCGAGATCGGGGGCGCAGCCGCGCAGCTCGTGATCGCGAATCAGGCCGGCTTGGTCGTCGATGGTGGCGGCTTCATCAATACGAGCAGAGCCACGCTGACAACCGGCAATCCGAACTTCGGGCCTGACGGGTCGCTCACGGGTTTCAGCGTCAACCAGGGCTTGATTTCGGTTGTCGGCGCGGGGCTCGACACGGCCAATGTCGATCAGGTGGATTTGTTGGCCCGCGCCGTACAGATCAACGCCAAGGCTTACGCGAAGAACCTGAACGTGGTCGCTGGATCGAATCAGGTCGACTACAACACGCTGAACGCCACGCCGATCGCAGGCAACGGCGCAGCGCCCACCATCGCGATCGATGTTAGCCAGCTCGGTGGTATGTACGCGAACAGGGTGTTTCTCGTTAGTTCCGAGAATGGAGTCGGTGTTGCGAACGCGGGCGACATCGCGGCACAGGCGGGTGATCTGACGCTGCAGGCAAACGGTCGTCTCGTGCTCTCGGGCCACACCAATGCGGCCGGCAACATGTCGCTGTCGGCCGCGGGGGGCATCCAGAACAGCGGCGTTACGTATGGCAAGCAATCAGTCACGGTCAACACGGGCGCGGCCGACCTGACCAACACTGGAGCACTCACGGCGCAGCAGAACCTGACGGCCAACGTCGGCAGCCTGAACTCGACGGGTACCCTTGGTGCAGGCATCAACGCCGACAGCACGGTCGATCCGAGCGGCGATCTGAGCGTGACGAGCGCGGGACAGCTGAGCGCAACAGGCACCAACAGCGCGGGCGGCAACGCAGCCTTCACCGGTAGCGGTGTCGATCTGTCGAACAGCGCAACGGCCGCCAACGGCAACCTCGCGCTGACTGCGACGGCGGGCGATGCGAATCTGGCCGGCTCGACCGTCAGCGCCAAGGGCGCCGTGAACGCACAGGCGAGCGGCACGGTCATCAACGACCGGGGTAATCTATCCAGCGGCGCGGGCATGACGCTCGGCGGCGGCAACCTGTCGAATCAGGGCGGCCGCGCCAATTCGCAAGGCCCGCTGTCGGTACAGATGGCCGGCACCGTGTCGAACCAAAACGGCATGCTGAGTTCGCAAAGCACGGCCGACGTTCGCGGGAGTGCGATCCAGAACAATGCCGGGCTGATTCAGAGCGCGGGCAAGCAAACGATTGCTGGCACATCGGTCGACAATAGCGCGGGTCGGCTGATTTCCCTGAACGCAGACGGCCTATTGGTGACGGCAACCGGCGCACTTACGAACGCGGCCGGTGCGAACGTGAGCGGCGATCCGGGCGGCGTTATCGGCGGCAAGGGTGATGTGATCGTACAGGGCAACATGGTCACGAACAGCGGCTCGGTGTCGGCCGACGCGAATCTGCACGTGATCGGCCAGAGCGTCGACAACGGCAACGGTATCCTGCATGCGGGACAGACTGCGACAGTCGACGCCGGCAATCGTTTTGCGAATGCCAACGGGCGGGTCGAGGGACAAAGCGCCGTGCTGAATGGCACGACGCTCGACAACAGTCTCGGCAGCGTTAACGCAACGCAGGTGTCGCTTAACGGTGCAACGCTGTTGAACCACGGCGGGACAGTCACGCAGACCGGCACCGGCCCAATGACGGTTGCGATTACCGACACGCTCGACAACTCGAACAACGGTTTGATCCAGACGCGCAGCACGGATCTGTCGCTCACGCCCGCCGTCCTGATCAACGACAACGGCGGCACGATCACGCACGTCGGCACGGGCACGCTGACGGTCGGCAACGGTTCGGGTACGGTCAGCAACAAAGCCGGCACCATCGCCAGCAATGGCCGAACCGTCCTGCAGGGCAAGACGATCGATAACTCGGCCGGCTCCGCCTCCGGCCAAACGGGCCTGAGCGTCGATGCGGCCGACTCGATCACGAATATGAGCGGCAAGCTCACGTCGAACGCGAACGTCGACGTGACCGCGGGCGGTGCACTGGTCAACGACGGTGGCGAGCTTGGTTCGAAGACGGCGACCACGACGATTCATAGCGGCTCGCTGTCGAACCTCGGCGGCAAAATCGTTTCGCCCACGCTCGCGGCAACCGTCGCCGGACTGGTGGACAACAGCCAGAATGGCGACATCGAAAGCAATCAGCTCTCACTGACGGCCGCGAACCTGAAAAACCAGGGCGGCCGCATTTCGCAATGGCAGAGCGGACCGACCACGCTTGCCATTTCCGGCACGCTCGACAATTCGAATGGCGGCGTCATCCAGACCAACAGCACGGACCTGACGCTTGCGCCGGCCGTTTTGGAGAATTCGCACGGCACCATCACGCACGGCGGGACCGGCACGCTAACCCTCACGCCCGGCAACGGCGCGGGCGCCTTGAACAATATCGGCGGTACGATTGGCACCAACGGGCAGGCCATCGCGAAGGCCGGTAGTCTGGATAATGGTAGCGGCGTTATCGCGGCGAAACTGGGTCTGGCGACCACGATCGCCGGGGCGATGAACAACGCTCAGGGCCTGATGCGCTCGAACGCAAATCTATCGTTGATCAGCGGCGGCGCATTGTCGAATCAGCAGGGGCACATCGAAGCCGGTCAGACGGGTGACGTCAGCACGCTGTCAATTCAGGCCGCGTCGATCGACAATACGGATGGCGCGGTGCACGACTTCGGCAGCGGCGCGATGAACGTGCAGGGCGGCGGCCAGATCGTGAACAGCCATGTGGGTGGTGTCGCCGGCATGGGGCAGATGACGGGGCAAGGCGATGTGACGATCGGCGCGCGTTCGATTTCGAACACGCAGGGCGGCCAGCTGATGGGCGGATCGCTCCATGTCAAAGGCGATACGGTCGACAATTCCGGCGCGCAAATAGGCAACGTCGCGAACGCGACCGGCGACGTGGATGTCGCGACGACGGGCGCGATTTCGAACGCCAACGGTTCGATCAGCTCGACTCGTGACCTGACGATAGCGGCTTCGACGCTGCTTGGCGGCGGCGCATACAGCGCGACGCACGACGCGACGATCAACCTGCAAGGCAACTTCACGACCACGCCACAGACGCAGTTCAACATCGGTCACGATCTGACTTTCACGTTGCCGGGCACGTTCACGAACAGTGCGAACCTGCAATCGGTCAACAACCTGACGGTCAACGCCGGCAATATCGTCAACACGGGGGCGATCACGGCCGGTAGCTTGCTGAGTACACATTCGGGTGACCTGACGAACTATGGCGCGATGGTCGGCGGCAGCGTGGCCATTCAGGCAAGCGGCACGGTGTCGAACCTAGGCCCGGTCGCGTTGATCGGTGCATCGGACACGTCGGGCCTGTTGGAAATGCTCGCGCACGACATCGAAAACCGCGATGACACGACGCTGGGCGATTCGATGCCGACCGCGACGATCTTCGGGCTCGGCAAAGTGGCTTTGGCCGGTGGCAAGGATGCGAGCGGCAACTATACGAACGCGGCGTTGATCAACAATTCATCGGCGATGATTCAATCGGGCAGCTCGATGGAATTGCACGCCGATAAGGTCACGAACACGCGTCGCGTCATGCAGACATCCGGCGACACGACTCAGGTCGATCCGGACCTGTTGCAACAGCTCGGCATCAGCATGTCGGGGTGTGCCGCCTACTACATCGCTGCCTGTAGCGGTCAGGACGTGCACTGGATCAACCTGTTCCACGATCCGAATTACCCGGATTACGATCCCGCTCCGATCATCGCCGCACTCAAATTGCAGCCGGGTGGCGTCTTCACGGTACCGCCGAACGGCGGTCAGTGGAACAGCGGTTATCAGTACACGACCTATGAGGGCAAGGCGGTTGCCAACACCGTGACGAATCTGAGCCCGGGCGCGCAGATCGCGTCAGGGGGCGATCTCGACGCGTCCACGGTCAAGACGTTCCAGAACTACTGGAGCAGCGTGACGGCGGTCGGCAACCTCAAGCAGCCCGTGAGCCTCGATATGGACGGCTGGGCTGCATCCGGCCAGAAAGCGCCGGGCGTGACCGTCACGTATTCCGGGTACTACCACTACAACAACTACGACAATTCGGAACACAACTGGACGTTGCCGTTCGGCGACAAGCCGTTCGTTGGTGGGCCGGGCGGCTATACGCAGGCAGCGCCGGCCGACGTGAGGCAATACAGTCTCCCCGACTATCGTTCCACGTGGGGGGCGACCGGCACGATCTCGGGCAATGGCGTCAGCGTGAACAACACGGCAGCCAACGCGACGATTCCGTCATTGGGGCTATTGCCCGGTCAGGCCGTGCCGGGGTTGACGATCGGCACGATCAGCGGCAATGCGAACGGCGCGAAATCGTCGTCGGCCGCGATGCAGGGCAGCACGCCCGCCTGGGTCGATCCGGTGATCGCGAGTGCGACGGCCGTCAATGTGCTGAACAACCTGACGATTCCGCAAGGCGGACTGTATCGGCCGAATCCGGCTCCGAACCCGACGTACCTCATCGAGACGAACCCCGCGTTCACTCGCATGAACAATTTCCTGTCGAGCGACTATTACCTGAACCAGATCGGCGTGAATCCGCTGACGACCGAAAAGCGTCTCGGTGACGGGTTCTACGAGCAGCAGCTCGTGCGCAACCAGGTCACGCAACTGACGGGCAAGGCGGTATTGGGGCCGTATACTGACCTTCAGGGCATGTATCAGTCGCTGATGCTCGCGGGTGCTGAATTGTCGAAGTCGCTGAACTTGCCGCTCGGCATGAGCTTGTCGGCGCAGCAGGTGGCCGCGCTCACGACCAACGTGATCATCATGCAGACCGAGACGGTCGGCGGCGAGCAGGTATTGGTACCGGTCGTGTATCTGGCGAAGGCCGATCAGCAGAACGCGAACGGCCCCCTGATCACGGCCGGCAATATCGATTTGAAGAATACGCAGGTTTTCACGAACAGCGGCACCGTGAAGGCGGACACGACGCTCGCGCTTCAAGGTAAGCAGATCGACAACGCATTCGGCGCGCTGCAAAGCGGCGGGCTGATGTCGCTCGATACGACGGGCAACGTAGATCTCACGTCGGCCAATGTGAAGGCCGGCAGCCTCGAGCTGAACGCAGGCAACAAGCTGATTCTGGATACCGCGACGCAGACCACGCACCAGGTCAGCCGCGACGGCGCGACGAGCGACAAGACGACGCTCGGGCCGGCCGCCAACTTGAACGTGGCTGGCGACGCGTCGATCAAAACCGGTGGCGACTTCCAGCAGAACGCGGGCAACCTGAACGTCGGCGGCAACCTGAACGCCAATATCGGCGGGAACTGGAATCTCGGCGCGCAGCAGACCGGTGAACACAAGGTCGTACAGCGTGCGAACGGGGTGTCGGATACGGACCTCAACAGCGCGACCGGCAGCACCGTGAACGTCGGCGGCAAGTCGGCCATCGGTGTGGGCGGCGACCTGACGGCACAGGGTGCGCAACTCAACTTCGGTCAGGGCGGCACGGTCGCGGCCAAGGGCAACGTGACCTTTGGCGCTGCGAGCACCACGTCGACCATCAACGCCAATAGCGCGGGCGATCAAGGGAATCGCAGCTATGCGGAGACCCGCCACGGGGCGGACCAGGCGCTGACGGGCACAACCGTCAAGGGCGGCGATACGCTCAATGTGGTGTCGGGCAAGGACATCAATGTCATCGGCAGCACGATCGACTTGAACAAAGGCGATGCGAACTTGCTGGCCGCCGGCGATGTGAACGTCGGGGCGGCCACCGAAACGCACGTGTACAACTCGCGCGAGACGCATAGTCGCAGCGGCGTCGTGAGCGGCACGAAAATCGCCAGCAGCCAGGACGCGACCAGCACCGTAGCGAGCGGCAGCCTGATTTCGGCGGATGGCGTGTCGATCGGCAGCGGCAAGGACATCAATGTTCAGGGCAGTACGGTCGTCGGCACGCACGATGTGGTGCTGAACGCGGCGCACGACGTGAACGTGACGACTTCGCAGAACACCAGCCAGTCGTCGACCACCTATCAGGAACAGCACTCGGGCCTGATGTCGGGCGGCGGCCTGTCGTTCTCGGTCGGCAACAGCAAGCTCGCACAGCAGAATCAATCGTCCAGCGTGACGAACAACGCCAGCACGGTCGGTTCGGTCGACGGTAATCTGACCGTCAACGCGGGCAATACGCTGCACGTGAAAGGCAGCGATCTGGTCGCGGGCAAGGATGTAACCGGGACGGCCGCGAACATTGTGATCGATTCGGCCACCGACACCACACATCAAGCGCAACAGCAGCAGACGAGCAAGAGCGGGCTGACGGTCGGCCTGTCGGGCTCGGTAGGCGATGCGATCAACAATGCGATCAGCGAGACGCAGGCCGCGCGCGAATCGGCGAAGGACAGCAACGGCCGCGCATCGGCACTGCATAGCATCGCGGCGGCCGGCGATGTGGCATTCGGCGGCATGGGCGGCGCAGCGCTGCTGAACGGTGCAAAGGGGCCGCAGGCCCCGAGCATCGGTGTGCAAGTGAGCGTCGGTTCGAGCCACAGTTCGATGCAGTCGTCGGAAGATCAGACGATTCAGCGGGGTTCCATTATTAATGCGGGCGGAACCACGAAACTGATTGCGACGGGCAACGGTACGCCGAGGGACGGCAACATCACGATCGCGGGCTCGAACGTGAACGCGGCCAACGTGGCGTTGGTCGCGAACAACCAGGTCAATCTCATCAACACGACCGATACGGACAAGACGCAGAGTTCGAACTCGTCGTCGGGGTCGAGCGTCGGCGTGTCGATCGGTACGAACGGCATTGGCGTGTCCGCGTCGATGCAGCGTGCGCATGGCGACGGCAATTCGGACGCGGCGATCCAGAACAATACGCACATCAACGCGAGCCAGACCGCAACCATCGTGAGTGGCGGTGACACGAACGTGATCGGCGCGAATGTGAACGCGAACAAGGTCGTGGCCGACGTGGGCGGCAACCTGAACGTCGTGAGCGTGCAGGATACGACCGTGAGCGCCGCGCATCAGTCGAGCGCGGGCGGTGGCTTCACGATTAGTCAGGCTGGCGGCGTCGGTGGGAGTTTCAGTGCGCAGAATGGCCATGCAGACGGCAACTATGCGGGCGTGAACGAGCAGGCGGGCATCCAGGCCGGTGCTGGCGGGTTCGACGTGACCGTGAAAGGCAACACCGACCTGAAGGGCGCGTATATCGGTAGTACGGCCGATCCCTCGAAGAACAGCCTGACGACCGGCACTCTGACGACGAGCGACATCGAGAACCACTCTCACTACAGCGCGAACAGCGCGGGCTTCAGCGCGGGTGCATCGGTGGGGCCGAGCAACAAGGCAGTTGGTCCGTCGTCGGTATCGGGCTCGGGCGGCGTCACGCCGATGGTGTTCCAGAACGACAGCGGCGACCAGAGCGCGACGACGAAGAGTGCGGTGAGCGCTGGCACGATCAATATCACGAAGCCGGGCGAGCAGACGCAGGACGTTGCGAACCTGAACCGCGATACGACGAATCTGAACGGAACCGTTTCGAAGACGCCCGACGTTCAGAAAACGCTGTCGCAGCAGGCCGATACGATGAACGCGGCGCAGGCGGCCGGTCAGACGATTTCGCAGGGGATCGGGCTGTACGCTGATGGCAAGCGCAAGGATGCGATCGACGCGGCCAAGGCCGCATACGAGCGCGGCGACCTCGTTGCGATGCAGTCGTACATCGACCAGGCGAAGAGCTGGGATGAGGGCGGTGCGTCGCGCGCGGGCTTACAAGCAACTGGCGGTGCGCTGATCGGCGGGCTCGGCGGCGGTAGTGCGCTCACGGCGATCGGCGGCGCAGCGGGAGCCGGCACGTCGTCACTGCTGGCCGGACAGGCCGAGAAGATCAGCAAATCGGTGGGCGATACGACCGGCTCGTCGCTGGTCGGCAACATCGCTGCGAACGTCGCGGCAACGGTCGGTGGCGCACTGGTGGGTGGCAGTGCGGGTGCGGCGATGGCATCGAACGTCGAGCTTTACAATGCAGGCAACGACCCCCAAAAACCGGACGACCGAGCGGCAATCGCGGGACTTCAGGGGCTGCTCAATCAGGCGGCGGCAGCGGCCGTTGGCGGATTGAATACGATTACAGGTGTCCGAAATGCGATCGGCAACGCGGTCGACTCTGCCGTCAGCCAATTCGGCACGCTGATGACGCGTGATGCTCAGGACAAGATGTCGCAGTCGCCGACCCAACTGATTTCTCAGGGTGTGGCGAATGGGATAAACACAGTCTTGGGCTCGAAGGGCGGCGAGCCGCCGATGGCAGGCCCGAGCGTGGCGCTGGTAGATTCGGTCGCGGGTCAGGCCGCGAACGCGGCGCTCGGCGCAACCGACCGCACCCCACCGTCGAACGCGATTTTCAATAACGGTAACGGGCGAAACCAAGCTGACAAGAACGATACCGGAAATGGAAAGGTGGTTTGGGTGAATGAAAATGCTGGGATGGGCTCAACGGCACGTGACTACAATGATTCAGCTACCGGTGCTAGATCCGACCCGGGGGCCCAGACAGGCCTTGCTCCTGCGTTGGAGCGGACCTTGCCTGATGGATCAACTCGGATAGTGAAATTCGATGGCGTCGATGGAAACGTGATGATCGATCGGAAGGTGTCCGTTGTGACAACGGACAAGGCGTACGATCAGGCCAGTCGTCAGTCACAAGCGCTCGCGCAAAATGGACTTACTGGGAGGTGGGAAGTTCCAAATGACCAGCAAGCTGCGCGCGCTCAAAAAATGTTCGATAATCTCGGAATAACCAACATCACTGTAAAGGTGGTCCCGTCAAATGGAAAATAAGTACTTCGCGAGAATAATTGTCGATGTTTCGATATTTTTGGAATATTCCGATGAGAGTATCATTGATCCGGATGCATCAATGGAGTTGCTGGAGCAAATTGGCAGTGAATTGCAAAAAATGACGGATGCTGAAAGAGCGTCACTGTCGAAGAGTATCCGTGAATTGGCACCGCAATATGGTCCGAGAGCGAATTTCGTGGCCGATCTCCCGTCAAATTTGGGAATTTCAGCGTAGCAATGAGCTCGAGGTACCCACCAGAGTGACGCCGGGTTCGCCGCCATCGGTTGCTATCGCATATCCAACACGAGGTGCGGAATGAAATGGGGGCATGCGCATGAAGTCGAGGAACCCGAAAGGCTACTTTATTGGGTTCTTACATGGGTGGTCGCACAGTCAGTACCCCTGGATCATTGGTTGGCTGCAATATTGCAGCCTAATGGGGGATTGGGTGGCGATCCAGGATGGGAAATAGACCATATCCCGTGCACAGATCACCCTGGCACGTACAAGGTGTGGGCTGATCTTGATGTGAGCGGAATTGAGCCATCTGAACGTATCTTTGACGCCCAGACGTTTCGAAATGCATTGAGGGTGACGTTGCTAGCCTTTGGGGATGAGTTCCCCGAAAGAGAGAAAGAGGTTCGCAATGTTATTGTTAGATTTGATTTATGAATTTAGATTTCGTTAATTGCAATTATGATTAGGTGAGGTCGAAATGGTAGGGTCGATAGTTATTTATAAGAACGTTCGCGTTCCAGTGAGTACGAGTCAGTTCGATTATTTGGTTGGCAGAATCGGTGATCAGTTTGGCTTGTCTGACATTTGGGTTAAGGATGAGGTTTATCTTCCTATGGAAGAAGGAGGGATGAGCTTTATCTCAACGGAATCGTTGAATTCTAACGGACTGTCAATTTTTCTGGCGGCTGTGACGCGGGCTAGAACCGCTTCTCAGGCTGAGGAATCATTTCCGCTATACGAGAATGTGTGGGATCAATTGATTGATAAGTTGCGGCAAGACGCCCGGCTCGGAAATGCGGGGGATTGATTTAAGTCGCGACTATAGTTGGGGCGCTGATGCGAATTGATGGCTGGTGCCATATCGATAACAGGGGATGTTTGCTGTCTATTCCCGTCAATCAAAAAAATAATTAAATGAAAACGACCAGACGGCTAGCTGTTTTGCCAATCACTACTCTGATCACGCTTGCTGCGCAAGCACAACAGGCGCCGTCTCCGAGCGACCAGGCCGCCGCTGCCCGCGCGAATGCCGAGAAGAACCAGCAGGTGCAACAGCGCCGCGACGCCCAGCAGCGCGATGCCGCCGTGCAGGCGCCGGGCGTGCGCTCGGACGTGCCGCGCCCGGAAGCCTATCCGGTACTGCCGACCGAATCACCGTGCTTTCGAATCGACCGCTTCGCGCTCGACGTCCCCGACTCGTTACCGGCCGCCGCGAAAGTGCAGGGCGCATCCGCCTTACCGTTGGATCGTTTCGCTTTTGCGCGCGCTTGGCTTGCGTACTATGCCGGCCAATGCGTAGGCAAGCAAGGTGTCGACCTGATCGTCAAAGGGGTGTCGCAGGCCATCCTCGCACGCGGCTACATCACGACCCGCGTACTCGTGCCCGAGCAGGATTTGTCCACCGGTACATTGAAGCTTGCCCTGATTCCGGGGGTGATCCGTCACGTGCGTTTCGAGGACGAGAAGTTGCGCGGAACGTGGAAGACCGCGTTCCCGACACGCGACGGCGAAGTGTTGAACCTGCGCGACATTGAGCAAGGGCTTGAGCAGATGAAGCGCGTCTCAAGTCAGGATGTGTCAATGAGGATTGCACCCGGAGATACGCCCGGCGAAAGCGACGTCGTGCTCGACGTGAAGCGCAGCAAACCGTGGACCGTTGTTGCGTCCATCGACAATTCCGGTACGCGCGCGACCGGCAAGCTGCAAGGCAATGTGTCGCTTGGCATCGACAACCCGCTGGGTCTCAATGACATCTTCAACGTCGGCTTCAACCAGGATCTGGAATTCGGCGACAAGCGCTTCGGATCGCACGGCTGGAACGCGTTCTACTCGGTTCCTTGGGGTTATTGGACCGGCACTCTCTCGGCCTATACCAGTACGTACTTTCAACCACTCGCGGCCGTGAACCAGACGTTCGTTGCGAGCGGCAACATGAAGACGGTCGACTTCAGGCTCAATCGTGTGTTGGCGCGCAGCCGGAACGATGTGTTCGGTGCACAGGTTCGCCTGACGCGCCGTTTCGGCGACAGCTATATCGAAGGCACGACGATACCGTCGTCACATCAGAACGCGACCTTTCTCGAATTCGGGCTGAACGACCGGCACTATTTCGGCTCGTCGCAGTTCGATGGCTCGCTTGCCTATCGTCAGGGGCTCGGCTGGCTTGGCTCGACCGACAGCATGTTCGCGGCGGAGGGTGGACAGACTTACAGATTCAAGATGGTCGTGCTCGATGCGAATCTGTCGACACCGTTCGTCATCGGTACGCAGCCGTTAAAATATGTGACGACGTTTCATGGTCAGTACACCGGCAATACAGTTTCATACCTCGATAGCGTCACGATCGGCAGTCGTTATACCGTGCGGGGATTCGATGGTGAAACGCTGCTGGCGGGATCGCGCGGGTTCTACTGGCGCAACGAATTGCAGGTGCCCATCGCGCAGACCGGGCTCGCGGCCTATGCTGGTCTCGACTACGGTCGGGTCTGGGGGCCGGAGCCGGTTGCCTTGGTTGGCACGCAGCTCGCGGGTGCTGTGATTGGCGTCAAGGGAAGTGTCGCGACTCGGTTCGGTGGATACGGTTACGATCTCTTCGCGGGTACGCCTGTCTACAAGCCGTCCGGTTTTCCAACCGCGCGCGTGACGCTTGGTTTTCAGGGAACTGCTCAGTTCTGAAGACGCAATGAGCCAAGGTACTTCTGCTGGATGTACACGTCGCAAGCCCGATGTTGCGTATGCCCGTCTGTTCGAAATTGCCGTCAAACAGGGCGACACGTATAACGCTATCGCTGTGCATTACGAATGGGAGTGTGCCGAAGGCCATCGATAGGAAGCTGTGGCTTCGAATCGTCGACGGCGGATGGTGTCCGCAGTGTGCTCGAATCAGGCGCGGAGAACAGCAACGCGATCCGAAGGGGCTCGAGCGATTGCAGGCCGCAGCGGCGCTACGTGGTGGACAGCTTCTTTCGACGGAGTATCACGTAACAAATTCGAAGTACCGATTTAGATGCGCACGTGGACATGTTGCGAATCACACGAGATCCGGCATTGCGCCGACGCTATGACCATGAGGGTTAGTGCATACCGCAGGCGGTATCGGGCGCAGGTCTGCTTTACCTCGCACCAAAACATTGGCTCAAGCCCGTGACCATCTGACGGTATGGAGAAGAGCGGCGGAGCACTTGACCGTACGCTCTTCTGCAACCACCAGGATCGTGTGCCTCAGAGTCAGCTTCGTTCCGCCGAGTAGTGCGTATCGAAAACCGCGCGCAGCGTCGACGGACCGGTCGCGAAATCGCCCCACAGCGGCCCGTCGCTCTGCGCGAACGCGAACGGCGTGGTGTTGATCGACGCGAGGCGGAAGCGCCATTGCTTCGCCTCCTGGCGGAACGCGGTGAGCTGCATGTCGGACAGCGCCGTCTGCGCGCTCGCGAGCGTGACGAGCGGATCGACCGGGTCGTTCGCGACGCGCACTTCGAAGTGCAGATGCGGGCCCGTCGCCGCGCCCGTCATCCCGACCGAGCCGATGCGTTGCCCCTGCTTCACGGTTTCGCCGACCTTCAGCCCGCGAGCGTACGCGGACAGGTGCGCGTAGTACGTCGAATAGCCATCTGCATGATCGACGATCACGTAGCGGCCGTAGCCGCCCGGATCGGTGCCGACGAACGACACGACGCCGTCGGCCGCCGCATCGACCGGCGTGCCGCTCGGCGCGGCGAGATCGACACCCGTGTGAAACGCCATCGCCTGCGACAGCGGATGGATGCGCTCGCCGAAGAACGAACTGATGCGCGTCCACTTGACCGGCATCGTGAAGGCGGCGGCTTCGAGCGGCGACCCGTCGAGCGCGTAGTACGCGCCGTGCTCGGCGCCCGGCGCGCGGAACCAGATCGCGCCGAACGTGCGGCCGGCAACGCGCAGCTCCAGCGCGGTGAGGTGCGGGGTGCCGTTGTTCGTGTCGTACGCGACGCGGTAATAGTCGCCGCGCTGCGCGCTCGCCCGCATCGCGACCTTGCCGCTGACGAGATCGCCGAGCTGGATGCGCACCTCGGGCGGCACGTCGAGACGGTTCAGCGTATCGGACAGCGTGAGCTCGATGTCGCCCGCGCGCATCCCGTGCTGGTTTTCAGGGGCCGCGAACTGGAACAGGTTCGCATAGCCGAGCATCTCGTTGCGGTGCGCGCTGAGCGGCGCGAACAGGCCCGGCTGCTGGCTGCGGTCGTTGTGTTCGCCCGCATCGTTGCGCTCGCCGATCGTGCGGGCGAGTTCGCTCGTCACGAAATGTTGCGCGGTGGGGAACGGCGTGTCGGACAGCACGCGCTGCGGCAGCGCGGCCGTGCCCGAATCGACGGCGCCCGGCAGTTGCGACACGGCCGGCAGCGCGGCGAGGCCGAGTGCGGCGAGGGCGCCGAGCACGGCGGCCGGCACGAGCGCGCGCGCAATGCGCTGCGCGCGGCCGGGCGCGAAAGCATCAGGGGTAGCGGCAGACTTGACCAAGGTGTCCACATCCAGGAAAGCGGTTCAAAGGGGGTGTGGGCGGGGGCCACCGGCGGCACATCCGTCGAACGGCGACGGGGCGGGCGGCGGGCGTGCAACAAAACAGGCCCCGCCAGGGGCCTGTGTCGTTTCCGTTCGACCCAACCTGCGGGGCGGTGCCCGCTTCGAACGGCGGCGTGCATGCCGGGTCGTACCCGGTTATCACGAAGACGCTAAAGAAAGATGACAGCGTCAGTCTACCGATGTTCCGCGAAACGTTAAAAATTTTAAAGAGGGTCAGCTCATTCGTTTCGCAGTGCGGTAAATCGGGTTAAATCAGCATTTATTACGACAATTTACGTCAGTCCGGCAATTTGTGCGCGCGGATTCGCAGCGCGGCGGACGTGCGCACGGTGTCGAAGCCGGCGTCGAGCATGGCCTCGGCGTCGTTCCACAGATTGCCGCGCAGCCGGTTGGTCCAGATCATCGACGCGAACACGCCTTCGAGCAGCGACACGAGATAGACGGCGGCCAGGTGCACGTCGAGATCGGCAGCGACTTCGCCGGCCGCGATCGCGCGGCGCAGCAGCGCCTTCGTGATCCGCAGCATCTGCAATTCCAGCAGCATGCGGCGCCGCTGCAGCGCGCCGTTCTCTTCGCTCTGCTCGCACTTCGTATAGAGGATCACGAGCACGCGCTGCATCGGGCCCGGCTCGCCGCATTCCTGCAGATAGTGCGACGCGGCGCGCCGCAGCGTGGCGAGCGGGGGCAGCCCTTCGCCCGCATCGAAGCCTTCCGACGTGCGCGCGAACGCGCGGTCGCACATCGCGAGACACACCTCCATCTTGTTGCGGTAATGGCCGTAGACGGCGCCCCGTGACATCCCGGCGGCCTCGGCGAGGTCCGCCATCGCGGTTTGCGCCACGCCTTTCTCGAGCAGCACGAGCTCGGCGGCGTCGAGGATCCGATGCTTGATGGCGAGCGATTCTTCGCGGGTCTTGCGGGCCATGTCCTGAAATTCCTTACAATTCGCTGTCGTTTTATTGAGACAGTGTGACGGTCAGATTGAAGCGGTGTGTATTTAATCAGTCGTGACTGATTATAATCGGCCACCCTGAGCCGCCGCATTTTATCGGTGGCGAACGATCCGAGGTCACACATGAATAACAATCGCTCCCTGTTGCGCCACCGACTGGCGCCGTTCGCGCTGGCGGCCGTGCTGGCCCTGGCCGGATGTGGAAAGGGCGACAAGGACGCCGCGCCGGAGGCCGCGAAACAGGCGACGGTCGTGACGGTGCGCCCGACGGCCGTGCCGATGACCGTCGAATTGCCGGGCCGGCTCGACGCCTACCGGCAGGCGGAAGTGCGTGCGCGGGTCGCGGGCATCGTGACCGCGCGCACCTACGAGGAAGGCCAGGAAGTGAAGCAGGGCGCGGTGCTGTTCCGCATCGATCCCGCACCGCTGAAGGCCGCGCGCGACGCCGCGCAGGGCGCGCTCGCGAAGGCGCAGGCCGCCGCGCTCGCGGCGACCGACAAGCGCCGCCGTTACGACGATCTCGTGCGCGATCGTGCGGTGAGCGAGCGCGACCACACCGAGGCCGTCGCGGCCGACACGCAGGCGAAGGCCGAGGTCGCGTCCGCGAAAGCCGAGCTCGCACGCGCGCAGTTGCAGCTCGACTACGCGACCGTCACCGCGCCGATTGCGGGCCGCGCGCGGCGCGCAATCGTGACCGAAGGCGCGCTGGTCGGCCAGAGCGAGGCGACGCCGCTCACGACCGTCGAGCAGCTCGATCCGATCTACGTGAACTTCTCGCAGCCAGCCGCCGACGTCGACGCACTGCGTCGCGCGGTGAAGAGCGGGCGCGCGACGGGCATCGCGCAGCACGACATCGCGGTGACGCTGCTGCGCGCCGACGGCACAGCGTATCCGCTGAAAGGCAAGCTGCTGTTCAGCGATCTCGCGGTCGATCCGACCACCGACACCGTCGCGATGCGCGCGCTGTTCCCGAATCCGGAGCGCGAGTTGCTGCCGGGCGCGTATGTGCGGATCGCGCTCGACACGGCGGTCGACCAGCGGGCGATCCTCGTGCCGCGCGATGCGCTGCTGCGCACGGCCGACCGCACGTCGGTGCGGGTCGTCGGCACGAACGGCAAGGTCAAGGACGTCGAGGTCACGGCCGACCAGATGAGCGGCCATGACTGGCGCATCACGCGCGGCCTCGCGGGCGGCGAGCGCGTGATCGTCGACAACGCCGCGCAGTTCGCGCCCGACACGGCCGTCAAGGCCGTCGAGCACGCGCCGCCGTCGAAGGCCGCGCCGGCAGCGGCCGCTTCGCAGGCGGCCGCCCGTCAAACCTGACTGGTCAACACCACACCACCATGGCACGTTTCTTCATCGATCGCCCCGTCTTCGCGTGGGTGATCGCAATTTTCATCATGCTGGGCGGCGCATTCGCGATCCGCGCGCTGCCCGTTGCGCAGTACCCGGACATCGCGCCGCCCGTCGTCAGCATCTATGCGACGTACCCGGGCGCGTCCGCGCAGGTCGTCGAGGAATCGGTGACCGCGCTGATCGAGCGCGAAATGAACGGCGCGCCGGGGCTGATGTACACGTCGGCCACCAGCAGCGCCGGGGCGGCGTCGCTGTACCTGACGTTCAAGCAGGGCGTGAATGCCGATCTCGCGGCCGTCGAAGTGCAGAACCGGCTGAAGACGGTCGAGGCGCGGCTGCCGGAACCCGTGCGACGCGACGGCATCCAGGTCGAGAAGGCCGCCGACAACATCCAGCTCGTGGTCTCGCTGACGTCCGACGACGGGCGGATGACCGACGTGCAGCTCGGCGAATATGCGTCGGCGAACGTCGTGCAGGCGCTGCGTCGCGTCGAGGGCGTCGGCAAGGTGCAGTTCTGGGGTGCCGAGTACGCGATGCGGATCTGGCCCGACCCGGTGAAGATGGCTGGGCACGGCCTCACCGCGTCGGATATCGCGTCGGCCGTGCGTGCGCACAACGCACGCGTGACGATCGGCGACATCGGGCGTAGCGCGGTGCCGGCCAGCGCGCCAATCGCGGCGACCGTGTTCGCGGACGCGCCGCTGAAGACGCCTGCCGATTTCGGCGCGATCGCGCTTCGCACGCGGGCCGACGGCTCCGCGCTTTACCTGCGCGACGTCGCACGCATCGAGTTCGGCGGCAACGACTACAACTATCCGTCGTACGTGAACGGCAAGGTCGCGACCGGCATGGGCATCAAGCTCGCGCCGGGCTCGAACGCGGTCTCCACCGAGAAGCGCGTGCGCGCGACGATGGACGAGCTGTCCGCGTATTTCCCGCCGGGCGTGAAGTACCAGATTCCGTACGAGACGTCGTCGTTCGTGCGCGTATCGATGAACAAGGTCGTCACGACGCTGATCGAAGCCGGCGTGCTCGTGTTCCTCGTGATGTTCCTGTTCATGCAGAACCTGCGTGCGACGCTGATCCCGACGCTCGTCGTGCCGGTCGCGCTCGCAGGCACGTTCGGCGTGATGTATGCGGCCGGTTTCTCGATCAACGTGCTGACGATGTTCGGGATGGTGCTCGCGATCGGCATCCTCGTCGACGATGCGATCGTCGTGGTCGAGAACGTCGAGCGGCTGATGGTCGAGGAGGGGCTCGGGCCTTACGACGCGACCGTCAAGGCGATGAAGCAGATCAGCGGCGCGATCATCGGGATCACCGTGGTGCTGACGTCGGTATTCCTGCCGATGGCGTTCTTCGGCGGCGCGGTGGGCAACATCTACCGGCAGTTCGCGCTGTCGCTCGCGGTGTCGATCGGCTTCTCGGCCTTCCTTGCGCTGTCGCTGACGCCCGCGCTGTGCGCGACGCTGCTCAAGCCCGTGTCGGGCGACCATCACGAGAAGCGCGGCTTCTTCGGCTGGTTCAACCGCCTGGTCGCCCGCTCGACGCAGCGCTATGCGACGCGCGTCGGCAAGATGCTGAAGAAGCCGGTGCGCTGGCTCGTCGTGTACGGCGCGCTGACCGGCGCGGCGGCGCTGATGCTCACGCAGCTGCCGACCGCGTTCCTGCCGGACGAGGACCAGGGCAACTTCATGGTGATGGTGATCCGGCCGCAAGGCACGCCGCTCGCGGAAACGATGCAGAGCGTGCGGGAAGTCGAGTCGACCATCCGCCGCGACGAGCCGACCGCGTTCACGTATGCGCTCGGCGGCTTCAACCTGTACGGCGAAGGGCCGAACGGCGGGATGATCTTCGTCACGCTGAAGAACTGGAAGGAACGCAAGAGCGAAGACGCGCACGTGCAGGCGATCGTCGCGCGCATCAACGAGCGCTTCGCGAGCACGCCGAACACGACGGTGTTCGCGATGAACTCGCCGGCGTTGCCCGATCTCGGCTCGTCGAGCGGCTTCGACTTCCGGCTGCAGAACCGCGGTGGGCTCGACTACGCGACGTTCAGCGCCGCGCGCGAGCAGTTGCTTGCGACGGGCCGCAAGGATCCGGCGTTGACCGACCTGATGTTCGCCGGCACGCAGGACGCGCCGCAATTGAAGCTCGACATCGATCGTGCGAAGGCGTCCGCGCTCGGCGTGTCGATGGACGAGATCAACACGACGCTCGCGGTGATGTTCGGCTCCGACTATATCGGCGACTTCATGCACGGCACGCAGGTGCGGCGCGTGGTCGTGCAGGCCGACGGGCTGCACCGGCTCGATCCGGACGACGTGAAGAAGCTGCGCGTGCGCAACGCGCGCGGCGAGATGGTGCCGCTCGCGGCGTTCACGACGCTGCACTGGACGCTCGGGCCGCCGCAGCTCACGCGCTACAACGGCTTTCCGTCGTTCACGATCAACGGCTCGGCCGCGGCAGGCCACAGCAGCGGCGAGGCGATGGCCGCGATCGAGCGGCTCGCCGGGAAGCTGCCGGCCGGCACCGGCTTCTCGTGGTCGGGGCAGTCGTTCGAGGAGCGGCTGTCGGGCGCGCAGGCGCCGATGCTGTTCGCGCTGTCGGTGCTCGTCGTGTTCCTCGCGCTCGCGGCGCTCTACGAGAGCTGGTCGATTCCGTTCGCGGTGATGCTGGTCGTGCCGCTCGGCGTGATCGGCGCTGTGCTCGGGGTCACGCTGCGGATGATGCCGAACGACATCTACTTCAAGGTGGGGCTGATCGCGACGATCGGGCTGTCCGCGAAGAACGCCATCCTGATCGTCGAAGTCGCGAAGGACCTGGTCGCGCAGCGCATGTCGCTCGTCGATGCGGCGCTCGAAGCCGCGCGCCTGCGGTTGCGGCCGATCGTGATGACGTCGCTCGCGTTCGGCGTCGGCGTGCTGCCGCTCGCGTTCGCGTCGGGCGCGGCGTCCGGCGCACAGATGGCGATCGGCACCGGCGTGCTGGGCGGCGTGATCACGGCGACCGTGCTCGCGGTGTTTCTCGTCCCGCTGTTTTTCGTGATCGTCGGCCACCTGTTCGACGTCGGCCCGCGCCGGCGCGGCGGGGCACAGCCGGCGACGATGGAGGGTTCTCAATGATGTTTGCGCTGAATGCACGCGCCGCGCTGCGGGCCCAGGTGGCGCTGGCCGCCGCGCTCGCGCTGGCCGGTTGCACGCTCGCGCCGCGTTACGAGCGGCCGGCGGCGCCGGTGCCGGCGACCTATACGCCGGTCGACGGCAGTGCCGCGCCGGCGGCCGAGGTGTCGCCCGCCGACGCCGCGCTGCTCGACGACTGGCGCACCTACTTCACCGATGCCGCGCTGCAGGCGTGGATCGACGCGGCGCTCGCGAACAACCGCGACCTGCGGGTCGCGGCCGGACGCCTCGAGGAAGCACGCGCGCTGTACGGCGTGCAGCGCGCGGATCGGATGCCGTCGGTCGATGCGAATCTGGGCTATGACCGTACGCGCCAGTACGACCCGGTCGTGCGCGAAAGCGCGATCAGCGGGCTGTATCGCGCGGGCGTCGGCATCAGCGCGTACGAGCTCGACCTGTTCGGCCGCGTGCGCAGCCTGTCCGATGCGGCGCTCGCCGACTATTTCGCGACGGCGAACGCGCAACGCACGGTACGCATCGGCGTGATCGCCGACGTGGCGGGCGCCTATGTATCGGAGCGCTCGCTGCACGAACAGCTCGCGCTGGCGCAGCGCACGCTGGATACCCGCGAACGCATGGCCGCGCTCACGCAGCGCCGCTATGCGGCCGGCACGAGCGACGCGATCGAGCTGCGTTCGGCCGAGATGCTGGTGGCGTCCGCGCGCGCGTCGCAGGCTGCACTGCAGCGCGAGCATGCGCAGTCCGTGCGCGCGTTGCAGTTGCTCGCGGGCGACTTCGCGCGCAACGTGCCGGATGACACGACTGCGCTCGACGCACTGTCGATCGCGCCCGTGGCGCCCGGTGCACCGAGTGCGCTGCTCGAACGGCGGCCGGACATCCGGCAGGCGGAAGCGCGGCTCGAGGCCGCCAACGCACAGATCGGCGCCGCGCGCGCGGCGTTCTTCCCGCGCATCACGCTGACGAGCGACTACGGCTCGGTCAGCGATGCATTCTCGAGCCTCTTCAGCGGCGGCACGAGCGTGTGGACGTTCGCGCCGCGCATCACGCTGCCGATCTTCGCGGGCGGCCGCAATCGCGCAAACCTCGACGTCGCGAACGCGCGCAAGCACATCGCGGTTGCCGATTACGAGAAGACGGTGCAGACCGCGTTCCGTGAAGTGGCCGACGCATTCGCCGCGCGCGACTGGATCGATCGCCAGCTCGCCGCGCAGCAGGACGTGTATGCGGCCGACGGCGCTCGGCTGAAGCTCGCGGAGCGCCGCTACGCGGGCGGCGTGGCGACGTATCTCGAACTGCTCGACGCGCAGCGCAGCACGTACGAGTCGGGGCAGGAGCTGATCCGGCTCAAGCAGCTCAGGCTCGCGAATGCGATCACGCTGTACCGCGCGCTCGGCGGCGGTTGGTCGCCGGCGTCGGCGGAAGCCGCGGCTTCCGCGTAATGCCCGTCGCCTGACGCGACGACGCGTCGGGCGGCATGATGACGGCGGCGGTACGCTTCCACGTGCCGCCGCCGCTTCCTTCGATCCTTCCCGCTGCTCCAGCGATATCTCCCCCCACTGACAGGCCGGCCAGGACGCTTTTCGTCGTGTAGCAACACGCACGCGTGCGTTCCGGTACAGCCTTCGTCTTGCGACCGCTCGTGTCGCCATTCCGCGCAAACGTGTGCGGGCCATTTCTCCTTCCTTATCCCATGCGATGTGGGCCGGATATCGGGTTCCGACGACCGCTCAGACATGCGATTTACGATCGGAAATTGACGATCGAATTAATCAATGTATTGGAAATAATGAGGGCGGCAAAGTGTCGCAGTAAAACGTTTGTACTCGTTGCGCAATCGTTTGCGCGAAAGAATCGTATTGATTGAGTCGATTGTTAATTTCCTGTTTGTTGAAAATGATTTGATATTGGCGTTGTCGATTGGCAACGATGGCGGTACCGGACAATGTTTTGTCATTTTCCGGAGGGATCTTGCGGGAGCCAATGCCAGCAAGGAGGAGCGGGGTGGCGTCGTCTATCTGGCGAAAATATCTTTAATCTTCAAATGCTTCCGGAGAACAAAAAAGGACTGCGGATAAAAATAGCGGGATTCGAAATCGGCGAGAAATAGTGAGAATTTAGAGGGGTAAATCGAACATTGTCAGAAGCATTTGACAATGATTTACAGAAATCTTTCATGATTATCTCGATAATGCCGCCTCGTGTCGGACGGAAGCCACCATGCGCTGCCGTTTGTGTCCGTCACGTCAATTACTCCATTTGCAGTCCTTACGGGAAACGTCATGAAAAAATCCATCCTGACCGCTGTCGCACTCGCGGCCCTGTCGACCTCGGCCTTCGCAGCGGGCACCGGCACGATCAACTTCACGGGCGAGATCGTCGCGGGCGCATGCGGCATCGATTCGGGCTCGGTCAACCAGACCGTGAACCTCGGCAAGGTGCCGACCAACGTGTTCAAGCAGGCTGGCGACAAGTCCACGCCGACCAACTTCGACATCAAGCTGACCGACTGCGACACGAGCGTCGCGCAGAACGCGTACTTCACGTTCACGGGCACGTCGAGCGCAGGCCAGCCGAAGCTGCTCGCGACGATCGGTTCGGCGACCAACGTCGGCATCCGCCTCCAGGCAGCGTCGGGTGAATACCTCGACAACGGCGCCGAGCAGAAGGCGCCGACCGTGCTGCAGAACGGCACGAACGTCGCGCGCTTCGCTGCGATGTACGAAGCGACCGCAGCCGGCGTGACGCCGGGTACCGCCGAAGGCGTCGCGAACTTCACCGTCCGCTACCAGTAAGCCGCCGTACCGGGGAAGGGTGCGCGCACCCTTCCTCGTTCGTTTTCCTCCTTTCCCCCTCCCTGGACTTCCGGTAGCACCGCGTGCGAATCAGACATTCCTTCCTTTGCGTCTCCGTGCTGGTTGTCGGCAGCCAGAGCCATGCGACGGAATTCAATTCGTCGTTCCTGAACATCGACGGCTCGAACAACGTCGATCTGTCGCAGTTCTCGCAGGCGGACTTCACGCTGCCCGGCGAGTACATGCTCGACGTACAGGTCAACGACCTGTTCTACGGGCTGCAGGCAATTGAATTCATCGCCATCGACACGTCGGGGGCGGGCAAGCCGTGCCTGCCGCCGGAACTCGTCGCGCAGTTCGGGCTGAAGCCGTCGCTGCTGAAGGACCTGCCGCGCTTCCAGGGCGGACGTTGCGTCGACCTCGGCGCGATCGAGGGGGCGACCGTGCGTTACCTGAAAAGCGACGGACGGCTCAAGATCACGATTCCGCAGGCCGCGCTCGAGTTCACCGACTCGACCTACCTGCCGCCGTCGCGCTGGTCCGAAGGGATTCCGGGCGCGATGCTCGACTATCGCGTGATCGCGAACACGAACCGCAATTTCGGTACGGGCGGCAGCCAGACGAATTCGATCCAGGCCTACGGGACGGTTGGCGCGAACTGGGATGCATGGCGCTTTCGCGGCGACTACCAGGCGCAATCGAACGTGGGCAATACGGCCTACGCGGACCGCACGTTCCGCTTCAGCCGGCTTTATGCATTTCGTGCGCTGCCGTCGATCCAGTCGACGGTGACGTTCGGCGACGACTACCTGACTTCCGACATCTTCGACACGTTCGCGTTGACGGGCGCGTCGATCCGCAGCGACGACCGCATGCTGCCGCCTTCGCTGCGCGGCTATGCGCCGCTGATCTCGGGTGTCGCGCGCACCAACGCGACCGTGACCGTTTCACAGGCAGGCCGCGTGTTGTACGTGACGCGCGTGTCGCCGGGTGCGTTCGCGCTGCAGAACATCAATACGAGCGTTCAGGGCACGCTCGACGTCGCGGTCGAGGAAGAGGACGGCAGCGTGCAGCGCTTCCAGGTGACGACGGCCGCCGTGCCGTTCCTCGCGCGCGCCGGGCAGTTGCGCTACAAGGCCGCCGTCGGCAAGCCGCGCCAGTTCGGCGGCGCCGGCATCACGCCGTTCTTCGGCTTCGGCGAAATCGCGTACGGTCTGCCGTTCGACGTCACGGCGTACGGCGGCTTCATCGCGGCGTCGGGTTATACGTCGATCGCGCTCGGCGTGGGCCGAGATTTCGGCGCGTTCGGCGCGCTGTCGGCCGACGTCACGCATGCGCGGGCGAAGCTGTGGTGGAACGGCGCGACGCGCAACGGCAATTCGTACCGCATCAACTATTCGAAGCACTTCGACGGGCTCGATGCCGACGTGCGCTTCTTCGGCTATCGCTTCTCCGAGCGCGAATACACGAACTTCGCGCAGTTCTCGGGCGACCCGACCGCGTACGGCCTCGCCAACAGCAAGCAGCGCTACTCGGCGACGCTGTCGAAGCGTTTCGGCGATACATCGACCTATTTCTCGTACGACCAGACGACCTACTGGGAACGTGCGAACGAGCAGCGTGTCGGCCTCACGCTCACTCGGGCGTTCTCGATCGGCACGCTGCGCAACCTGAACGTGAGCGTGTCGGCGTTCCGTACGCAGAGCGCCGGTGCAAGCGGCAACCAGGTCTCGGTCACCGCGACGTTGCCGATCGGCGGCCGTCACACCGTCACGTCGAACCTGACGACGGGCAGCGGCAGCACGAGCGTGAACGCGGGCTACATCTACGACGATCCGGATGGCCGTACCTACCAGGTCAACGCGGGCGCGACCGACGGGCGTGCGTCGGCGAACGCGAGCTACCGCCAGCGCTCGTCCGCGTATCAGCTGACCGCGCAGGCGTCGACGCTCGCCAATGCGTATGCGGCGGCATCGCTCGAAGTCGACGGCTCGTTCGTCGCGACGCAATACGGCGTGTCGGCGCACGCGAACGGCAATGCCGGCGATACGCGCCTGCTGGTGTCGACCGACGGCGTGCCCGATGTGCCGCTGTCCGGCACGCTCTCGCGTACCGATTCGCGCGGCTATGCGGTGCTCGACGGCATCTCGCCGTACAACGTGTACGACGCGACCGTCAACGTCGAGAAGCTGCCGCTCGAAGTGCAGGTGACGAACCCGATCCAGCGCATGGTGCTGACCGACGGCGCGATCGGCTTCGTGAAGTTTTCCGCCGCGCGCGGCAGCAACCTGTACCTGACGCTGACCGACCCGGCCGGCAAGCCGTTGCCGTTCGGGGCATCGGTGCAGGACGTGGCGAACGGCAAGGAACTCGGCATCGTCGGCGAGGGCGGTGCGGCGTTCCTGACCCAGGTTCAGCCGAAATCCACGCTGGCGGTGCGGGCGGGCGAACGCACGCTCTGCACGATCGACACGCTGCCGAACCAGCTCCAACTCGAAGGCACGCCGATTCCGGTGACGTGCCAGACGCCCGGCGAGTCGCATGCAGCGGCTGCGCGGGTCGAACGATGAATTCATGGATCCAGCGATGAAAAACAGCTTCTCCCTTTCCTTTCCGCGGCGCGCATGGTGCGTGCTCGCGACCGCCGGTGCGCTGTTCGCCGGCGCCGCGCAAGCGGCGATCGTGCCCGACCGCACGCGCGTGATCTTCAACGAAGGCGAACAGGCCGCGATCGTCACGATCACCAACAAGAGCACGACGTACCCGTATCTCGTGCAGTCGTGGCTCGAGGACGCGAAGGGCAACAAGATCACGTCGCCGCTGATGGTCGTGCCGCCGCTGCAGCGCGTCGAGGCGAACGAGCGCAACGTGCTGCGGATCGCGAAGCTGCCGGGCACCGAACTGCCGGCCGATCGCGAAACGGTGTTCTACCTGAACATCCGCGAAGTGCCGCCGAAGACGGATACGCCGAACACGCTGCAGATCGCGCTGCATACGCAGATGAAGCTGTTCTATCGCCCGAAGGCCGTGCAGCCGGCGCGCGACGAGGACTGGACGCTGCCGATGACGTTGCGGGTCGACTCGGCGGCGCACACGCTCGTGTTCGACAATCCGACGCCGTATCACATCACGATCGTCAACCTGGCTGCGGGGGCGCAGAAAACACACGTGCCGCTGGAGCCGGTGATGGTGAGCCCGATGAGCAGGACGGACGTGCCGTTCAAGGCCGCGACGCCGTCGACGCTGTTCGTCACGCATGTGGACGACTACGGCGGCCAGGTGGCGGTGGAGTATGCGTGTGAGGCAGGTGCTTGCAAGAGCGTGAAGAAATGAGCACCGTTCGACGAAACCGCATCGCTTCGCCAATGCCGGCCTGGATCAGGTGGTGTGTGCTCGCGCTGTTCGTCGCGGTTGCGCAACCGGCATGGGCGCTGAAGTGTATTGCGGACAATGGCGGCCTGTCGCTGACCGAGACGATCGGCAATGTCGCGTCGTATCCGACCGACGCGCCGGATGGTTACGTGATCTGGGTGTCGCCGCCGCGCACGACGACGGGTTATTGCTACAAGGATATCGGCGGGCTGCAGGATTTCCCCGAGCAGATCTACTTCTACGCGAACCCGGAGAAACAGAATCCGGCCGCGTGGGGGCTCGAAGTCGGCATTCGCTTCGAGGGCACGGACTATTACGGACGCAGCAGCCAGCCGGGGAACGGCATCGACACGCACCGCTCCGTGAAAATCTGCGAGATGAGCGACCGGCAGGTCAATGCCGGGATGTGTCCGAAATGGCCCATCAGCATTACGTATCAGGTTGTCATTCGCAAGCGGGGAGCGTGGACGAGGCCGCCTTCGGATATCTACGCGGTGTTTCAGTTCGACGGCGAGCGCGGGCTGAACAGCAAGGGAAGCTTCCGCTACAAGCTGAGCGGTCTGCAGAATCTCAAGCCGACACCCTGCATGGTCGACGTGAAGGTCACGCCCGAACCCGGCATCGTGAAGTTCGGCCAGGTGCAAGCGACCGGCAACGGCTTTTCGCCCGCGGTGCCGCGCAAGTCGTTCAGTCTCGCGCTGACCAAGCAATGCAACGTGCCGGTGCGGGTGGACGGCTACTTCGAGACGTCGCAGACGGTGCGTAACGGGCTGCTCGTACCGGATCCCAACAGCAATTTCGGCATCGGCATCGAGGACCGGAACGGCAAGGCGATCGCGTTCAACGAACAGTTCGTGCTCGCCCAGATGCCGGGAAGCGTGAACTACCAGAGTGTGACGCTCGATGCCGTGCTGAAGGCGTTCGGCCCACCCAAGATCGGGCCGTTCAACGGAACGGCGACGATACGATTGTTCATCTATTGACGCGGTAGGCCGGGCGCCGGACGGTCGCGCGCTCCCCGGTGGAGAGCAGCATCGGTAGAACGAAAAAACGCCGGCAAGCCGGCGTTTATCGCATCTGCTGCGCGATGCTCAGCGCACCCAGCGGCAAACCTTGTGATGGTGATGCTCGAAGTGACACACGCGGTGCGGATGGGCTTCGGCGATGGCCGGCACGAGTACGGCGGCGGCGAGCGCCGCGACGGTCAGGGTCTTGAGTAGCGTCTTCATGTTTGAGGTCCTGTCGTTGAATAGTGGGTCACGGGAGCGGCAGCGCATCACCACTGCGGCCGCTGATCGTCGCGATGGTCGTCCCGGCGATCGTCGCGGCGGTCATCATGCCCGTCGCGATGCTGAGCCTCCCAGTCGCGGCGCTCCCAGTAGCGATTTCCGTCCCAGTAACGATCGCCATGCCAGCCGATCGTGACTTCGGCCGGGCCAGGATAGGCGACGCAGCCGGTGAGCATCACGCTCGACAGCGCACCCAGCATGACAGCGGATAGCACGATGGATTTCATGTTGTTCTCCCTTTGGAAACGGCACGTCGATCGTACGAGCCCTCAAAATTTCACGTGGTAAGAAGTTGCTACCGCACATGACACGACACCCCAGGCGTTTTGTCAGAACGCCGTGAAAGCGGCGGTCGCCGTATCCGCCGGACAGACGCGTCGATGGCCCCCTGCCACGACCGGCGCCATGCGTCCCATCTGCCCCAGTAACGATTCCGCCGATTGTTCAGACAAATCCTGACAACCGAAAGGGTCATCTCGTAATCGGATTGAGAATGATTTGCGTTTACGTTAAATTGCGCTATCTCGGAATTTGACGGAGCAGATCGATGGCGATGGCGGAAGTGCTCGACCGACCGGCGGCGGCAGCGGCAAACCCGTTCCTCGGCAGTCATCCCGACCGGCCGCCGCGTGCGCGCCGCACCGCGGAGCCCCGTGCGCAGGGCGCGTTGCTCGACGTGCTGATCTCGCATCGCGCGATGCTCGTCAATGTCGCGCGCGGCTTCGTCGGCTGCGCGAGCCGTGCCGAGGACGTCGTGCACGACGTGTTCGTGAAGCTCGTCGAATTCCCGAACCAGGATGCAGTGCGCCAGCCGGTCGCGTACGTGACGCGGATGGTGCGCAATGCGTCGATCGACGCGTGCCGCCGGCAAAGCCTCGAGAACGTCTATCACACGGAAGAGGACGACGGCTTCGACGTGCCGTCGCCCGAGCCGACGCCGGAAGCCGCGCTGCTGACGCGCGACACGCTGCGGCGCGTGTGGGCAGCGCTCGACGACCTGCCGGCGCGAAGCCGCGCAGCCTTCGAGATGGTGCGGCTGCGCGAGGAGACACTGCAGACCGCGGCGCGCGCGCTGAACGTATCGCAGACGCTCGTGCATTTCATGGTGCGAGACGCGGAGCGTCACTGCGCGGAATGCCTCGACGCGTGCCATCGCGGCGTCGAGTGCCCGGTGTTCCTGGGCGGCCGCGCACGGCGCCGGTAAAAAACCGCGCCGGCCAAACGTCTATCAGACAGGAGCGGCCGAATTCGCCGCTTCGCCTCCCTCAACCGCCCAGCGATTTCCGATCATGACGCAAGCCCCGACGCCTTCCGCCGACACCGACGATCTCGTCTATACGGTCGTCATCAACGACGAAGAACAGTATTCGATCTGGCCGACGTTCCGGCCCGTGCCGGCCGGCTGGCGCGAAGTCGGTGTGAGCGGCCCGAAGGCGGACTGCCTCGCGCACATCGAGACCGTCTGGACCGACATGCGCCCCGCGAGCCTGCGCCGCGCGATGGACGGCGAGCGCGCATCGCGCGCGTCGTGACCCGCTGCGCCGTGATCCGGCGCGCCATCTGAAGAGGACGTTGCATGACACTGCTTTCGTTGCCGACGCTCGACGACCTGCGTATCGAGCCGGGACTGCCCACCGTCGTGTCGCCGCGCGGCGGCGACGGGATGTCGATCGACGACGTCGCGCCGCTCGCGCGCGAGATCGCGGCCGACACGCTCGAGCGGGCGGGCGGCGTGTTGTTCACGGGTTTTCACGTGCCGTCGATCGATGCGTTCCAGCAGTTCGCGGCATCGTTCGGCGATCCGCTGATCGGCTATGAATACGCATCGACGCCGCGCAGCCAGGTCGAAGGCGCGGTCTACACGTCGACCGAATACCCGCCGCATCGCGCGATTCCGCTGCACAACGAGCAGTCGTATACGCGCGAATGGCCGCTGCGGATCTGGTTTCACTGCGCGCTCGCCGCGCCGAAGGGCGGTGCGACGCCGATCGCGGACAGCCGCGCCGTCTATCGCGCGCTCGACCCGGCGCTGATTGCGCGCTTCGAGAAGCGCGAGCTGCTGTACGTGCGCAATTTCGGGCAGGGGCTCGACCTGCCGTGGCAGCAGTCGTTCGGCACCGACGAGGCGGCCGAAGTCGAGCGGATGTGCGCGGCGCGCGGCATCGAATGCGCGTGGCGCACCGACGACGACGGCGAGCTGCTGCTGCGTACCCGCGAACGCTGCCAGGCCGTCGCACGCCATCCGCGCACCGGCGACCGCGTGTGGTTCAACCAGGCGAACCTGTTTCATCTGTCGGCGCTCGACGACGACATGCAGGAAGCGCTCGTCGACGCGGTCGGGCTCGAGAACGTGCCGCGCAACGTGTATTACGGCGACGGCGAACCGCTCGAAGCCGATGCGCTCGCGGAGATCCGCGGCGTGCTCGACCAGCAGCGCATCGTGTTCCCGTGGCGCACGGGCGACGTGCTGATGCTCGACAACATGCTGACCGCGCATGCGCGCGACCCGTTCGAGGGGCCGCGCAAGGTCGTGGTCGCGATGGCGCAGAGTTATACGGTCCCGCGCGACCGAACGGAGGATTGATGACGCGTAGTACCGCCGCGCTTGCCGCGCGCGGGCTGTCGGTAGGGTATCGCGACCATGTCGTGATCGACGGGCTGGACCTGTCGATCGCGGCCGGCCGCGTAACCGCGCTGTGCGGACCGAACGGCTGCGGCAAGAGCACGCTGCTGCGCACGCTCGCGGGCCTGCAGCCCGCGCGTGCCGGCCATGTCGAAGTGAACGGCCAGCCGCTTGCGGCGTTTCGCCGTCGCGCGCTCGCGCGCGAGCTGACGATGCTCGCGCAGTTCAACCAGATTCCGTCGGGCCTCACGGTACGCGAGCTCGTCGCGTACGGACGTTATGCGTACGGCGGCTTCCTGCGCGGACTGTCGCGGGCCGACCATGCGGCGATCGACGAGGCGCTCGAGACGAGCGGCCTCGCCGACGATGCGGACCGCGACGTCGGCGCGCTGTCGGGCGGCGAGCGACAGCGCGCGTGGATCGCGATGGCGCTCGCGCAGCAGGCGCCGATCGTGCTGCTCGACGAACCGACGACCTATCTCGACATCCATCACCAGCTCGACATCCTCGATGCGCTGCGCACGCTGAACCGCACGCGCGGGCTGACGATCGTGTGGGTGCTGCACGACCTGAACCAGGCGGCCGCGTACAGCGACGAAATCGTGCTGATGCGCGCGGGCCGTCTCGTCGCGCAGGGCACGCCCGACGCGATGCTCGATCCGGCGCGGCTGCGCGCGGCGTTCGGCGTCGAGATGCTGAAGCTTTCGCATCCGCAGACGGGCGCGCCGATGTGCGTGCCGGCCTACGGGCCGACGACCGACGGCGTGCCGCAGGCAGCCGGCGTCTTCGACCGGGATCTCGCCGTATGACGACGTTCGCGATGCGCAAGCGCCTCGCGGCGGCGGGGAAGGGCACGGCGTCGGGCCGGGCCGGCATGATCGCGTTCGGCCTCGTGACGTTGATCGCGCTGCTCGCCGTCCTGCGCGTCGCCCCCGATCTGCGCGTGTGGTGGGGCGCCGTGCCCGGCAGCGATGCCGCTGCGCTCGCGCACGTGTTCCTGTTCGACCTCAACCTGCCGCGCGTCGCGGCCGCGCTCGTCGCGGGCGGCTGCCTCGGCATCGCGGGCGCGCTGTTCCAGTCGCTCACGCGCAATCCGCTCGCGTCGCCCGACCTGCTCGGCGTGACGGGCGGTGCCCAGCTCGGCCTGCTCGCGGCAATGCTCGTGCCGGCGCTGGCCGGCGTGGCGTCGGTGCCGCTGCTGTTCGTCTGCGGGCTGGCCGCGGCCGCCTGCGCGATCGTCGCGGCCGGCGGCTGGCGCGCGACGCCGTTGCGCCTCGTGCTCGCGGGCAGCGTGTGCATGCTGCTGTTCGCGGCGCTGTCGACGCTCGTGCTCGCGTTCTTCGAGCAGAACATCGCGGGCGCCGCGCTGTGGACCAACGGCAGCCTCTATCAGCCGGGCGCGACGGGTCTTGCGCTCGCCGCGCGCTGGCTCGTCGTGCCGCTCGTCGCGTTGCCGTTCGTGATCCGGCCGCTCAATCCGCTTACGCTCGGCGACGATGCGGCGGCCGCGGCCGGCGTGCGCGTCGATGCGACGCGGCTCGCCGCGACGATCGTCGCGGTCGCGTTCACGAGCGTGGCGGTCAGTATCGCGGGGCCGCTGTCGTATGTCGGCCTCGTCGCGCCGAACCTGTTGCGCCAGGTGCGCGGCGCGCGTGCGGCGCGGCTCGGCGTGCTGGTGCCGCTGTCGGCGCTCGCGGGCGGTGCGCTCGTGCTCGTCACCGACAGCGCGGTGCTCGCGTCGGGTCTCGACGCCACGCTGTCGACCGGCGTCGCGATCGCGCTGGTCGGCACGCCGCTGATGCTGGCGATGATCCGGCGCGGCGCCGCGTGGTCGGGCGTGCTGCACGCGGATGCCGAACGCGCGGCCGGCGGCGGCTCGACGCGGCTCGTCGGCTGGCTTGAACGGCTCGGCTGGCCGTTGCGCACGGCGTTGTTCGTCGTGGCGGGCGTGCTGATCGTGTTCGTCGGCGTGTCGGCCGGCCCCGAGTGGCTGTCGATCGCGCGCTGGTCCGATGCGCTGTCCGGCCACGACGCCCTCGCGCGGATGTTGATCGACCTGCGGATGCCGCGCCTGTTGTGCGCGCTGCTGGCCGGCGCGCTGCTGGCGGTGAGCGGCGTCGCGATGCAAAGCGTCGTGCGCAATCCGCTCGCGGGCCCCGAAGTGCTCGGCGTCACGCAGGGCGCGGGGCTCGTCACGCTGTTCGCGTTGTCGACGTGGCCGCTGATGGGTCATGTGACGCTCGCGGCGGCTGCGCTGATCGGTGGCGGCCTGTCGCTCGCGATCACGCTCGCGCTGAATCACCGGCATCGCTATGCGCCGCTCGCGGTGGCGCTGACGGGTATCGTGATCGGTGCGCTGTGGACGACGCTCGCGCAATGGCTGATCACGCAGGAAAGCGTGCAGCCCGCGCGCTTCGTCGTGTGGCTCGTCGGCGGTACCTATGGCCGGAGCTGGGGCGAGGTGTCGATGCTGCTGCCGTGGTGCGTGCTCGCGGTGCCCGTGTTCGCATGGCTCGCGAAACCGCTCGACATGCTCGCGCTCGGCGACGACCAGGCGGCCGCGCTCGGCCTGCCGGTGGCCGCGCTGCGGCCGCTCGCGCTGACGATCGCGACGCTCGCCGCGTGCGCGGCCGTCGCGGCGGTCGGGCCGGTCGGCTTCATCGGGTTGATGGCGCCGCACGTCGCGACGATGCTCGGCGCGCGCCGGCACCGGACGCGGCTGTGGCTCGCGGCCGCTTGCGGCGCGCTGATCCTGGGCGTGGCGGATCTCGCGGCGCGTACGGTCGTCGCGCCGCGCGAAGTGCCGGCCGGCGTGCTGACCGCGCTGATCGGCGCGCCGTACCTGCTCGGGTTGCTGATCCTAGAGGGGCGCCGCGCCCGGCGCGCAGGGCGATGACGCCCGCGCTCGACGGCGCGCGCGCCACGCGTTTTTCGACGTTCGCGCCCGAACCGTTCGCCGAACACCTCGACGTCGTCTGGCTCGGCATGCCGGACGACGCTCACGATGCACCGGGCCGTATCGTCGTACCCGTCAGCGCGTTGCCCGCGCACCGCGACATCGTGCTCGACGCGATGGTCGGCCATTACGGCGGCGATCCGGCGCAGCATGCGCGCGCGCTGATGTCGCAATGGAGCAAATACTATTTCGGCCGCGCGGCGCCGGCCGGCGTCGTCGCCGCGCTGACGCTCGGCCGGCCGCTCGACATGACGCCCGAGCGGACGTTCGTCGCGCTCGACGACGGGATGCCCGCCGCGCTGTATTTCCCGCACGATGCGCTCGGCGCACCGTGCGACGACCCGGCGCCCCGCTATGCGGGGCTCGTCGCGCATCTCGGCGCGGCGATCGACCTGCTCGCGGCGATGGGCCGCGTCACGCCGCGCGTGCTGTGGAGCAACGCGGGCAACCTGCTCGACTATCTGCTCGATACGTATCGTTCGCTGCCATGCGCGGCCGATCCCGTCCGCGATGCGGACTGGCTGTTCGGGTCGAGCTGCGTGCACGGCGAGCCGAATCCGCTGCGCGTCCCCGTGCGCGATGCCGTGCCGCGCTCGGCGCTGCTGCCGACGCCGTTTCGCGCGCGCCGCGTGTGCTGCCTGCGCTATGAAATTCCCGGAGAAACGCAACTGTGTGGAAGCTGCCCCTTGCTACTGACGATGGACGACGCGGCGCTGGCCGAGCAGGACGCGATCCGGTGACGGATACCGGCCGCCGGCACGCGCTCGGCGCACTCGCGGCGCTCGGCGCCGCGTGCTGCGGCGCGCTTTCCGCTTCGTCCCGCGCGGTTGCCGCGACGCTCGATGCCCATCGTGCACAGGGCGCGCGTACGCCGGGCGCGGTGTCGCTGGCCGGCAATCCCGTCGTGTCGCAGGCGAGCGCGACGATGCCGGTGCGCCCGCAACGCGTGGTCGCGCTCGACTTCATGTTCGCGGAAAGCGTGATCGCGCTCGACATCGTGCCGGTCGGGATGGCGGATACCGCGTTCTATCCGGGCTGGCTCGGCTATCAAAGCGACCGGCTCGCGAACGTGACCGATATCGGGTCGCGCCAGGAGCCGGGCCTCGAAGCGATCGCGGCGGTCAAGCCGGACCTGATCATCGGCGTCGGTTTCCGGCATGCGCCGATTTTCGATGCGCTTGACCGGATCGCGCCGACGATCCTGTTTCAATTCAGTCCGAACGTGTCGGACGGCGGCGTGCCGGTCACGCAGCTCGACTGGATGCGGCAGATCTTCCGGACGATCGGTGCGGTGACGGGGCGCGACGCACGTGCGCAGGCGGTCGATGCACAGCTCGATGCGGGCATCGCGCGCAATGCGGCGCGGCTCGCCGCCGCGGGCCGCACGGGCGAGCGCGTCGCGCTGCTGCAGGATCTCGGCTTGCCCGACCGCTACTGGGCCTATACGGGCAACAGCACGTCGGCGGGCCTCGCGCGGGCGCTCGGGCTCGATCCGTGGCCGAAGAAGCCGACGCGGGAAGGCACGCTGTACGTGACATCGGCCGATTTGCTCAGGCAGCGCGACCTGGCCGTGATGTTCGTGACCGCATCGGGGATGGACGTGCCGCTGTCCGCGAAACTCGATTCGCCGGTGTGGCGCTTCGTGCCCGCAATGAAGGAACACCGGATCGCGCTGATCGAACGCAACATCTGGGGGTTCGGCGGGCCGATGTCGGCGCTGAAGCTGGCCGACGTGATGACCGATACGATGCTGAAGCTGCCGGCCGTGCGTTGAGTGTGCGGCGGTCGATCGGCGGAGGGTTGCCGTTTCGACTTCGACGGGCACGGCGTCGCGGTTGGCCTGACGCGCGGTGAATCACCGGGGCCCTTCCGCGAAAGCGCCACGCCGCGCGCCCGAAACATTGCGTTGAAACGAAAATCGCCGACGCACCGCCATTGCAGCGCGTCGGCGATTTTCTCATCGACTTGCCGTGTTACGCGCTCAGCGCATCGACACCATCCTGCGCGCGAGACCGCGCCGGCGTCGTGTCGCTGACGATGCGCCCGTTGTCGAGTTTCAACAAGCGGTCGGCGAGATCGAAGTAGCGGTCGTCGTGCGTGATCACGATCACCGCCTTGCCGCGCGCACGCAGCTCGGGCAGCAGTTGTTCGTAGAACACGGCCTTGAACGACGGGTCCTGGTCGGCCGCCCATTCGTCGAACAGGTAGAACGGCCGGTCCTCCAGGTACGCGACGACGAGCGCGAGCCGCTTGCGCTGCCCGGTCGACAGTGCGCGGGTCGAGAACGCGCCGTCCACCACCTTCACCTTGTGATCGAGCGCGAGCTTCGCGACGAGCGCGTTCGCGCGCGCATCGGCCTGCGCGCGGGACGGATCGTCGGGATCGACGATGCCGAGCAGCGCATCGAACAGGTGGAAATCGTTGAACACCGCGCTGAAGCGCTGCCGGTACGCGGCGCGCTCGCGCCAGCCGATCGTACGGCCGTCGACCTCGATCGTGCCTTCTTCCGGTTCGTAGAGCCCTGTCAGCACCTTCGCGAGCGTCGTCTTGCCGCTGCCGTTGCCGCCGACGATGAACACGAGCTCGCCCGGCTGGATCGTCAGGTTGATCGGCCCGATGCTGAACATCCGTTCGTCACGCTCGTGGAAGTACGCATGCGTGACGCCGCGCAGCGTGACGGCGCCGGCCGGCGGCACGTCGGGTGCGTCGGCTGCGGGCGGCACCGTGCGCAGCGCGCCGAATTCGGCCATCACGCCTTCGATCCGCGTGAGCGACACGCGGGCCGCGTTGACGGTCGGCAGGTTGTTCAGCAGCCCGTCGAGCGGCACGAGCATGAACAGGAACACGACGACGTAGCCGGCGGCCGCGGCCGGATCGGCATGCACGCCGAGCTGCGGCCAGAACGACGCGATGCCGAGGAACACATAGAACAGGAAGATGATCCAGCCGACCCCGACCGCATACGCGCTGAATGCGCGGCGGCGGTGGTCGCGCACTTCGCCGATCGCGGCGCCGAGCTGGCCGTCGACGAACTGGCGTGCACGTTCGTCGTGCAGCTTCAGCTCCTTCGCGCCGGAAAACAGCGAGCCGAGATAGCCGAACAGGCGATCCTGCGCCTGGCCGGCCGCCTCGAGCGCCGCGATCGCGCGGCGGTCGCCGGTGTGATAGCCGAGCGAGCCGGCGAGAATCGCGGCCAGCGCCAGCAGGCACACCGGCCACGACAGCCACGCGAGGTAGCCGAGGCAGCCGAACACGATCGAGCCGTGCATGACCAGGTTCGGCAGCGCGAAGAACAGCATCGACACGTTGGTGGCGTCGTCGGTCAGCACCGACTGCACGGGCGCCGCGCCGATCCGCTCGATGTCGCGCAGCTCGGCCGCGCCGACGCGCCGCGCGAGATGCACGCGCAACCGCGCCATCGTGTCCTGCGACAGGCGCGCGAACAGCGTGCCCGACACGATCCGCGTGACGAGCGCGATCACCGCGCACAGCGCGAAGCGCCACGCGAGCGACGCATCGGCCGCGCCCGGCTGCGACAGCGCGCGGTTCAGCGTCGCGACGAGCAGCACGCTCGCGACGCCGTTCAGCACGCATGCGGTGAGCGCCAGCGCGAGCGACACGCGGCTTTCGCGCAACAGCGCAAGGATCAGGCGCGCCGCGGGGCGGCCGGGGGAGGCGTCGAGGGACGGCGGGGAGGAAGGCTCGTGGGCGGCTGTCATCGGCAACGTCGGTAAAGGGAAGGCAAGCGAAAACGCGGAAACGGCAAAACTGACGCGAAAGCGGCGGGCGAGGCGGGGCCCCGTTCCGGCTTTCCTCCCTGATAGACGAACGGGCCGCGCAAATATTTAGCGGCCCGTTCAAAAAAGCGTCCGCACGCGCTTTGAGCGCAAAACGGTAAAAAATCGGCGGCGCCGTTCGTCACACCAGTGAAGCCGCCCCAAGCGGCCCCGAGACTTGGCCGAAGCGGCCGGACCGAAGGACTTCACGCACATGACGAGTTTCCCGACTGCGCTGCATCATCGAATCCGCGAACTGGCGCGCATCGCGCCCGGCGCACCCGCCATCGCGGTCCCTTTCCAGAATGACTTGCGCCTGACGCGCGGCGCGCTCGACGCGCGGGCATCGCGGCTGGCCCGGCAACTGCGCGCGGCCGGCGTCGGCGCGGAAGTGCGGGTGGGCGTGTGCGTCGAACGCTCGGGCGAACTGTTCGTCGCGCTGCTGGCCGTGCTGAAGGCGGGCGGCGTGTTCGTGCCGCTCGATCCGCGCCATCCGGCCGCGCGCCTCGACTGGATCGTCCAGGATGCGCAGTTGCGGCACGGGATCGTCGATGCGGCCGGCCGTGCAGCGCTCGGCAAGCCGTTCGAACACGCGTTTGACTTGGCCGCCGATGCGGCGGATGGGCAGGAGATTGTTGCGGAGGACGAAGAAGTACCCGTCCACCCGCGTTCGGCCGCCTACATGATCTATACGTCGGGGTCGACCGGCACGCCGAAGGCCGTCGTCGTCGAACACGGGCCGCTCGCCGCGCACTGCGACGCGCTCGCGGCGGCGCTGCCGATCGAGGCCGGCGACCGCCTGCTGCATTTCGCGTCGGTCAATTTCGATGCCGCGCATGAATGCTGGCTCGCGCCGCTTGCGACCGGTGCCAGCATCGTCGTGGCGCCGCCGCAGCCGTTCGCGCCGGATGCCGCGCATGCGTTGCTGGTGAACGAATCGGTCAATGTGGCCGCGTTCCCGCCCGCGTACCTGCGCGAATTCGCGGCGGTGGCCGCGCGCGACGGCGTGCCGCCGGCACTGCGCGTGCTCGCGTTCGGCGGCGAAGCGCTGCCGCAGCAGGCGTTCGAATTCGTGCGCGGCACCTTTCCGTCGGTACGCCTGATCAACGGCTACGGGCCGACCGAGGCCGTGATCTCGCCGATGCTGTGGCCGGTCGAGCCGGGCGAGACGCCGGCGCTGGCCGCAGACGATGCGTACGCGTCGTTGCCGATCGGCCGCGTGATCGGGCCGCGCGTCGCGCGTGTCGATGGCGGCGAGGCAGATGGCGTGGGTGAACTGCTGCTTGGCGGCGTCTGTGTCGCGCGTGGTTATCACGGCCGCCCGGCGCTGACGGCCGAACGTTTCATTCCCGATGCCGATGGCGAACCTGGTGCGCGCGTGTACCGCACCGGCGATCTCGCGCGGCTGCGCGACGATGGTGCATTCGACTATCTCGGCCGCCTCGATGATCAGGTCCAGGTGCGCGGCGTGCGTGTGGAGCCCGCTGAAATCGCCGCGTGCCTGCGTTCGCATCCGGCCGTGGCCGACGCGGCCGTGGTCGCTGAAACCGGCAACGGGCCGACGCGGCTGATCGCGTGCGTCGCGCTGCGTGCGGCGGCCGACGATGCCGCGCTGAAAGCGCACGTGGCCGCGCAACTGCCGGCCGCCTGGCAGCCGCACCGGTTCGTCCGGTGCGATGCACTGCCGTATACGCTGAACGGCAAGGTCGACCGTGCCGCGCTGCGCGAGAAGATCGCCGCCACGCGCGACGCCGCGCAAGGTAGCGGCGCCGCGCCGCGCACGCCGACCGAACGGCAGCTCGCCGGCCTCTGGCAGACGCTGCTCGGCCTCGACGTCACGCCGTCGCGTGACGATCGTTTCTTCGCGCTGGGCGCCGATTCGCTCGCCGCGATGCAGTTGCAGGCCGCAATCCGTGCGGCAGTGCGCGTGAACCTGCGGCTCGATGCGTTGTTCGCCGATCCGGCGCTGTTCGAACTGGCCGAAGCGGTCGATCGCGCGGAACGCGAAACCGGCGAGCCGCTGGCCACGATTTCCGCGCGCTGTGTACCGGCCGATGCGGCCGCAGCCGCCGCACCGCATGTCGACCGTGCCGCATCGCTCGCGCAGCAACGTTTCTGGGTACTCGCGCAAACGCGCGATGCAAGCGCCGCATATCACATCGCCGCACACTGGACGATCGACGGCGCGCTCGATCGCGCCGCGCTGCAGCGCGCGCTCGATCGCGTGATCGGCCGCCACGAAGCGTGGCGCACGACGCTCGTCGACAACGACGACGGCGTCGTGATGCAGCGGATTCATGCCCGTCTGCCGGTGGCGATCGCCGACATCGACCTGCGCGACCAGCCGCCCGCCGCCCGCGACGCGCAAGCCGCGCGTCTCGCCGAGCGCGATGCGGCCGAGCCGTTCGACCTTGCACGCGGCCCGCTGCTGCGTGCGACGCTGGTCGCACTCGCCGACGACCGCCACCGCCTGCTGCTGACCGCCCATCACGCGATCACCGACGGCTGGAGCTCGCGCTGCGCGTTCGACGAACTGTCGGCCGCCTATCGCGCGTATGCCGAAGGCCGCGAGCCGTCGCTGCCCGACCTGCCGATCCAGTACGCCGACTATGCGGACTGGCAGCGCGACATGCTGGCCGGCGGCGAGGGCGAGCGCCAGCTCGACTACTGGCGCGGCGCGTTGCGCGACGTGCCGGGCCCGCTTGCGCTGCCGGTCGACCGTCAGCCGGGCGCCACACGCACGCTGCAGGGCGCGCGCGTGTCGGTGCGGCTGCCCGACGCGGTCGCGGCCGACGTGCGACGACTCGCGCGCGACGCGCAGGCAACGGTCTTCACGGTGCTGCTGGCCGCGCTCGATGCGTGGCTGTCGCGCGCGACCGGCGCAACGGATGTCGTCGTCGCGGTGCCGGTCGCGCATCGCCAGCGCCCGGAAACGCGCGCGCTGCTCGGGCTGTTCCTGAATACGGTCGCACTGCGTGTGCAAGTGGCGCCGACGCTGCCGTTCCGCGCGCTCGTCGATGCGGCGCGCACGGCAGCGCTCGACGCGGTCGCACATCAGGACGTGCCGTTCGAGCGCGTCGTCGACGCGGTCAAGCCGCCCGTCAAGCGCGGCGACGAATGGCTGCGCGTGAAATTCGCGCAGCAGTTCGACGCGCGGCACGACAGCGTGCTGCCGGGCGCGACGGCCGTTGCAACGCCCGGGCCCGACCTTGCCGCACGCTTCGACTTCGCCGTGGATTTCACCGACGATGCAAATGGCATCGAACTGGTCGCGGCCTATGCGACCGACTGCATCGACGCCGACACCGCGCGTGCGTGGCTCGACAGCTACGCGGCGCTCGTCGGTGCGGCCGCGCGCGATCCGCACCAAACGACGGCCGTATTGCCGTGCGACGCATCGGCCGCTTCGCGCCAGCCGCGCGACGGCCGTACGCTGCGCATCGAACATGCGGACATCGTCGCCGCGTTCGCGCGGCAGGCAGCCGCGTATCCGCATCGCGTCGCGCTCGCCGATGCGTCGGCGTCGCTGACGTTCGCCGAGCTCGACGACGCATCGAACCGCATCGCTCGCGCGCTGACCCAGCGCGGCGTGGCGGCCGAAACGTCCGTCATCGTCTGCATCGAACGCTCGGCGCGCTTCGTCGTCGGCCTGCTCGGCGCGCTGAAGGCCGGTGCGCTCGCCGTGTTGCTCGATCCCGCGCAGCCCGCCGCGCGACTGGCCGCGGCGGCCGCCGACTGCGGCGCGCGCTGGGCGCTCGTCGCGGAGCCGGCCGCATGGCCTGCCGGCATCGACGCACAGCCGCTCGACGTCGATGCGCTCGCGCAGGACGCAACCCTCGCGCACGCAACCGGCGTGCGCATCGCACCGCATCCGGAACAGGGCGCATACCTGATCTATACGTCGGGCTCGACCGGCACGCCGAAGGGCGTCGTCGTGTCGCACGGCGCGCTGGCCGACTACGTGCAGGGGATGCTCGACGAACTCGCGTTCGCACCGGACGCGTCGTTCGCGATGGTGTCGACCGTCGCGGCCGACCTCGGCCACACGACGCTGTTCGGCGCGCTGTGCGCGGGCCGTACGCTGCACCTGCTGCCGGCCGCATGCGCGTTCGATCCGGACTCGTTCGCGGACGAGATGCGACGCCGCGACGTCGGCGTCTTGAAGATCGTGCCGAGCCACCTGCAGGCGCTGCTCGACGCACGTGTGCCGGCCGACGTGCTGCCGCGCCATGCGCTCGTGACGGGCGGCGAAACGCTCACGTGGGCGCTCGTCGCGCGCCTGGCCGCGCTTGCGCCGGCCTGCCGCGTGATCAACCACTACGGGCCGACCGAGGCGACCGTCGGCGCGATCGCGTGCGACACGGCGTCGATTGCCGCCGATGCGCGGGATCCCGCGAGCGGCGTGCCGCTCGGCCTGCCGCTGCCGAATGCGCGCGCGCTGGTGCTCGACGCGTTCGGCGCATGCGTGCCGGCCGGTGCGACGGGCGAGCTGTACCTGGGCGGGCCGGGCGTCGCGCGTGGCTATCTGGGGCGCCCGGCACAGACCGCCGAGCGCTTCGTACCCGATCCGTTCACGCCCGGCGCACGGCTGTATCGCACGGGTGACCGCGTGCGGTTGCGCGCGGACGGCCGTCTCGCGTTCCTCGGCCGTATCGACGACCAGGTGAAGATTCGCGGCTATCGCGTCGAACCGGGCGAGGTGAGTGCAGCGGTACGCGCGGCCGGCCCGGTGGCACAGGCCGAGACGCTCGCGATCGAACATGACGGCCGCCTGCGGCTCGCGACGTTCGTCGTGATGCGCGACGGTTCGACATTCGACGAGGCGGCCCTGCGCGCGACACTTTCCGCCAAGTTGCCGGACTACATGGTGCCCGCGCAGTTCATCGCACTCGCACGCCTGCCGGTCACCGCGAACGGCAAGATCGATCGCGCGGCGTTGCGTGAACTGGCGGCGGCGCCGGTCGTGACCGCCTCCGGCGATGCACCGCAGGGCGCGGTCGAAACGGTGCTCGCCGAAGTCTGGCAGGCCGTGCTGAAAGCACCGAAGGTCGGCCGTGACGACAACTTCTTCGAGCTCGGCGGCGATTCGATCCTCGTGCTGCAGGTGATCGCCCGCGCGCGCAAGCGTGGTGTGCGCTTCACGCCGAAGCAGCTGTTCGACGGCCCGACGGTCGCAGAACTCGCGCGTATCGCGAAGACGGAGGATGTGACTGCCGCTGCCGCGCAGCCTGCCGTTGCCGCCGCAGCCAGCGCGCCGGTAGCAGCAAAGGTCCTGACGCCCGCGCAGCAGCGTTTCTTCGCGCTCGATATCCCGCATCCGGGCCACTGGAACCAGTCCGTTGCGTTCGACGTGCGCGGGCCGTTCGACGCCGATGCATTCGCGCGTGCGTTCGACGCATTGCTGACGCATCACGACGCGTTCCGCGAGCGTTTCGCACGCGGCGCGGACGGCACGTGGCACGCCATCGACGCCGCGAAGCCGTACGACGCGCTGCCATTCGTCGAAGTCTCCGCCCGCGACGAAGCCGACGCACTCGCGCGCTTCGACGCGTTGCAGCGCCGTCTCGACCTCGGCCGCGGGCCGCTTGCCTGCGCCTGCGCGGCACGCTTGCCGGACGGCTCGACGCAGCTCCATCTCGCGATTCACCATGCGATCGTCGATGGCGTGTCGTGGCGCATCCTGCTCGACGACCTCGACACGGCCTACCATGCCGCATGCGAACGCGCGCCGGTTCGACTGTCGCAGCCGGGCCTGCGTGCGGATGCATGGGCTGCACGGCTCGCCCGTGCGGCGACGGAACCGGCATCGCCGTTCGCGGCAGAGGCCGCTTACTGGGCCGGCATGGCGCAGGGCGACGACATCGTGCCCGATCATCCCGACGCAGCGGCGACGAACGCGGATGCGGCCGCTGTCGTGCAGACGATCGACGCAGCCTTGACCCGCGCGGTGCTGAACGATGCACACGCGGCCTATCGCACGCAGACGATCGAACTGCTGGGCGCGGCGCTCGCCCTGGCACTGGCCAGCGTGCGCGGTGCCGCATCGTGCCGCGTCGAACTGGAAGGGCATGGCCGCGAGGCGCTGTTCGACGACGTGGATGCCAGCCGCACGATCGGCTGGCTGACGAGCCATTACCCGGTGACGCTGCCGGTCGCGGCCACGGCAAGCGACACGCTGTGCGCGGTCAAGGACTCGCTGCGCGCGGTGCCGCACAAGGGGCTCGGATTCGGCGTGCTCGCGCACTACGGCGATGCGGCGACGCGTGCGGCGCTGGCCGCCGTGCCGCGTCCGCGCGTCACGTTCAACTATCTCGGCCAGTTCGATGCGCCGCGCGACGCAACGCTCGTGCCGCGCTTCGGCGGCACCGGCGTCGAGCGCGACCCGCAGGGGCCGCTCGGCAATACGCTCGCGATCCACGCGTACCTCGACACGGATCGCGACGGCGCACGCACGCTGAAAGTGCACTGGGTCTACGGCGCACCGCAATTCGAGCGTGCGACGATCGACGCATTCGCCGAACGTTTCGCGGCGGCGCTGCGCGAGCTCGTCGACGCATGCGCGTCGCGCGTCGCGCATCGCGGCGGTGGCGCGACGCCGGGTGATTTCCCGCTCGCGCAGGCCGCCGGGCTCACGCAGGCCGCGATCGAGCGCACGCCGCTCGACTGGCGCGCGATCGACGACGTGTATCCGTTGTCGCCGATGCAGCGGGGCATCCTGTTCCATGCGCTGTTCGCCCCCGGTCATGCCAGCTACGTGAACCAGCTCGTCGCGACCGCGACCGCGCTTGACGCCGACCGGCTCGCGGCCGCGTTCGACGCGTCGATCGCGCGCCACGACATCCTGCGCACGAGCGTGATGCCGGACGAAGCCGCGCCGCTGCAGTGCGTGCATCGCCACGCGCGGATGCCGGTCGAGCAACTCGACTGGCGCACGCGCGGCGACACGCTCGATGCCGATTTCGACGCATGGCTCGCGGCCGATCGCGCACGCGGCTTCGACTGGCGCGAGCCGCCGCTGATGCGGCTCACGCTGATCCGCGTGACCGACGACGCATGGCGCGTCGTGTGGACGCGTCACCACGTGCTGCTCGACGGCTGGAGCACCGCGCGCCTGCTCGCCGACGTGCTGCGCGACTATCGCGACCCGGACGCCGTGTCGCCGTTCGCGAGCCGCCCGGCGCTGCGTTATCGCGACTTCATCGCCTGGCTCGGCACGCGCGACCGCGACGCCGACGAACGCTTCTGGACGGAACGCCTCGCACGACTCGACGCGCCGACGCTGATCGCGGAACGCACGGCCGACCGCGCGGATGCCGACATGGTCACGTGGCGCGCGACGCTCGATGCCGACACGCTGACGCGTGTCGCGCAGACGGCGCGCGCACTGAAGCTGACCGTCAACACGCTGGTGCAGGGCGCGTGGGCGCTCGCGCTGCAGCGGATGACGCACCAGCCGGCCGTCGCGTTCGGCGCGACCGTCGCGGGCCGCCCCGATGCGCTCGCGGATGTCGATTCGGTGCTCGGTCTCTTCATCAACACGCTGCCGGTGATCACGGCGCCCGCGCCGCAACAACGCGCGGCCGACTGGCTGCAAACGCTGCAACGCGAGAACGCGGCCGCCGCCGAACACGCCCACACGCCGCTCGCCGACATCCAGCGCTGGGCGCGCGGCGCGGGCGGCGCACTGTTCGACACACTGGTCGTGTTCGAGAACTACCCGGTGGACGATACGGCGCGCGACGCCGATCCGCGTGGGCTGGCGTTGAGCGGCGTGCGCAGCATCGAAGCGACCGATTTCGCGCTGACGCTCGTGATCGAGAGCGGCGCCGAGCTGACGATCGACTACGGCTACGACACCGCGCGCGTCGATGCCCGTCAGGTTGAAACCTGGCACCGCGCATTCGCGTGCGCACTCGATGCATTGGCCCGCACGCCGGATGCGCTGCTCGGCACGCTGTCGATCGCCGACGAAGCAACCCGTGACGCACTTGCGCGGGCGCAAGATACCGCCCACGCATGGCCGGCTGCGCAGCAACAGCCGCTGCACCTGCAATTCGCCGATGCGGCACGGGCGACGCCCGACGCGATCGCGCTCGAATACGCGGACGTTCACGGTGGCGTGCATCGCGCGACCTACCGCGAACTCGATGTCGGCACGGCACGCATCGCGGCTGCGCTGCGCCGACGCGGCGTGCAGCCCGACACGCCGGTCGCGCTGTGCGTCGAGCGCTCGTTCGACATGGTGATGGCGCTGGTCGGCGTGCTGAAGGCCGGTGCGGCCTACCTGCCGATCGATCCCGACTATCCGGCCGAGCGCATTGCCTACATGCTGCGCGACGCGCGGCCGGCCGTCGCGATCACGCAGGCCCACCTGCGCGAGCAGGTCGAGGCCGCGCTCGGCGATGGCGTTGCGACGCAGTTGCTGACGGTGGCGGACCTGCTCGCGGATGAAGCCGAAGGCGACGCCGCCCGCGTGACCTCCGCGATCGACGATGCCCAGCTCGCGTACCTGATCTACACGTCCGGGTCGACCGGGAGGCCGAAGGGCGCCGGCAACACGCACGGCGCGCTCGCGAACCGGATCGCGTGGATGCAGCAAGCCTACCGGCTGACGCGCGACGACGTCGTGCTGCACAAGACGCCGTTCGGCTTCGACGTGTCGGTGTGGGAATTCGTGTGGCCGCTGGCGATCGGCGCGAAGCTCGCGATCGCCTCGCCCGGCGACCATCGCGATCCGGCGCGTCTCGCAGCTGCGATCCACGCGCACGGCGTGACGGTGCTGCACTTCGTGCCGTCGATGCTCGCCGCGTTCGCCGCGTATCTCGACGATTTCTCGGCCGCCGCGCAATGCGACAGCGTGCGCCTGATCGTCGCGAGCGGCGAGGCGCTCGCACCGGAACTCGTCGCAAAGGTCGCGCGGCTGCTGCCGAACGCAACGCTCGTGAACCTGTACGGGCCGACCGAAGCGGCGATCGACGTGTCGCACTGGACCTGCGGCCCCGACGACGCGCATGCGGTCGCCGTACCGATCGGCCATCCGATCGCGAACCTGCAACTGCACGTGCTCGATGCGGCATGGCAGCCGGTGCCGGCCGGCGCCACCGGCGAACTGTATCTCGCGGGCGCGGGCCTCGCGCGCGGCTATCTCGGCCGCCCGGCGCTGACCGCCGAGCGCTTCGTGCCCGATCCGTTCGTGCCGGGCGCGCGCATGTACCGCACGGGCGACCTCGCACGCCGGCGTGCCGACGGTGCGCTCGACTATCTCGGCCGCGTCGACACGCAGGTGAAGCTGCGCGGCCAGCGGATCGAACCGGGCGAGATCGAGGCATTGCTGCGCGCGGCGCCCGGCGTGAACGACGCGGTCGTGATCGTGCGCGACGAGCAACTGATCGGCTATGTCGCACGCGGCGACGCGGGCCCGCTCGACCGGGCGGCGCTGCTCGACGCGCTGCGCGCGCAGTTGCCGGCCTACATGGTGCCGTCGCAACTGATCGAACTCGACGCATTGCCCGTGACGCCGAACGGCAAGTGCGACCGCCATGCGCTGCCCGCGCCGGTGCGCGAAGCGGCGGCCGACGTCGAGCTCGCGACCGACACCGAGCGCGCGCTCGCCGCGATCTGGCAACGCGTGCTGCACGTGGACGCGATCGGCCGCGACGGCGATTTCTTCCTGCTCGGCGGCCATTCGCTGCTCGCGACGCAGGCCCACGCGCAGGCGAACCTGCACTGGGGGCTCGCGTTGCCGCTGCGCACGCTGTTCGACACACGCACGCTGGCGCGCTGCGCGGAAGCGATCGACGCGGCCTGCACGGCCCGTGGCGAGACCGATGCGGCGAGCGCGATCGACGCGCTGCTCGGCGAACTGGAAACCCAATAAGGACGACGGATGACGAAGGTTCAACCCGACTGGCTCGCGCTCGCGACGCGTTTCGCGCAGTTGCCCGACGCGCAGCGCGCGGTCTTCATCGACAAGCTCGGCGCGGCCGGCATCGACTTCCGCGTGCTGCCGATCCCGCCGCGCACGGCGCGCCACGACCGCGTGCCGGCATCGTTCGCGCAGACCCGGCTGTGGCTGCACGCGCGGCTGATCGATGCGCCGGACGCGTATCACATCACCGAACGCCTGGCGCTGACGGGTCCGCTCGACGCGCATGCGCTGCGCCTGGCGTGCGACGCGCTGATCGCGCGCCACGAGGCGCTGCGCACGACCTTCGACGAAGCGCAGGACGGCGTCGCTCAAACGATCCACGCACCGGTGCGTTGCCCGTGGCGCGAGACCGATCTTGAAGGGCTGCCGGACGCGCAGCGCACGGCGCGCGCGCAAGCCGTCGCGACGGCCGACGAAGCCGAGCCGTTCGATCTCGGCGCGGTGCCGCTCGTCCGCGCGCATCTGGTGCGCTTCGATGCGACGCATCACTGGCTCGCGCTGACCGTGCATCACATCGTGTCGGACGGCTGGTCGTCGGATGTGATGCTGTTCGAGCTTGCGTCGTTCTATCGCGCCTATGCGTCGGGCGAACCGGTGCCGCTCGCGCCGCTGCCGATCCAGTACGCCGATTACGCGCTGTGGCAGCGCCGCTGGCTCGACGCCGGCGAACGCGATCGACAGCTCGCGTTCTGGCGCGAACGGCTCGATCCGCAACGCGGCGTGCTGGCGCTGCCGGGCGCGGCCGCACGACCGGCGCGCCGCAGTGCGCGCGGCGCACGCCACGTGTTCTCGCTCGACGCGCGCATCGGTGCGCAACTGCGCGCATTCGCGGCCGCATCGGGCGCGACCCCGTTCGCGGTGCTGCTCGCCGCGCTGGATGCGCTGCTGGCGCGCGCGACCGGCGACGCGCGGATCTGCGTCGGCGTGCCGGCCGCGAACCGCGAACGCGCGGAAGTCGCCGGCCTGATCGGTTTCTTCGTCAACACGCTGGCAATCGACGTCGACGTGCCCGCGCACGGCGATTTCTCGTCGCTGGTGGCACGCACGCAGCGCGCGCTCGTCGATGCGCAGATGCACCAGGACGTGCCGTTCGAGCAGGTGGTCGATGCGCTCGGCGTGCCGCGCAGCGCGAGCCACCATCCGCTGTTCCAGGTGATGGCCGCCTACGGCGAACGCCGCGCGCTGCCGGCGCTCGGCGCGGCATCGGCCGCGTTGCTGCCGTCGGGTGCGCCATCCGCGAAATTCGACCTGACGCTGTCGGTCGAAGCGACGCCGGACGGCACGTTCGACGCCGGCTTCATCTACGCGCTCGACCTGTTCGAAGCGGACGCGATTGCCCGGCTGGCCGCACGCTTCGTCACGCTGCTCGCCGATGCGCTCGCGCGCCCCGACATGCCGATCGGCGATCTCGACTGGCTGCCCGCCGATGAGCGCGAGCAGCTCTTTGCGTGGAATGCACCGGCAGGCGCAACCGAAGCCGAGCCGTTCGTGCCCGTGCATGCCCGCATCGCCGCGCATGCTCACGCACGGCCCGACGCACGCGGCGTCGCCGATATCGATCGCGCGCTGACGCGCGGCGAAGTCGACGCGCGCGCGGCGCGCCTGGCGCGCCACCTGGTGGCGGCCGGCGTGCGGCCGGAAATGCGCGTCGGCGTTGCGCTGCAGCGCTCGGTCGACCTGCTCGTCGCGCTGATCGCGGTGCTGAAGTCGGGCGCCGCGTTCGTGCCGCTCGACCCCGCGCATCCGCGCGAACGGCTCGCGCAGATCGTCGGCGACGCGAACATCGCGCACGTGCTGACCGACGGCGCGAGCGCCGCGTCGCTGCCCGAATTGCCTGATCTGCGCGTGTGGCGCGCCGATGAAGTCGACGCCCTCGACGAAGCCGCGCACGTCGTGCTGCCGGACGTGCTGCCGGGCCACGCGGCCTATGCGATCTACACGTCGGGCTCGACCGGCAAGCCGAAGGGGGTGATCGTCGACCATGCGTCGTTCGCACTGCATTGCGCGGCGATCGCCGAGCGCTACGGCGCGGGCGAGAGCGACGTGTTCCTGTTGTTCCAGTCGGTCAACTTCGACGGCGCGCACGAAGGCTGGTTTTCGCAATACATGTCGGGCGCCGCCGTGTCGGTGACGGCCGACGTGCTGTGGCCGCCCGCGCAGACCTGCGCGATGATGGTCCGCGACGGCGTGACGATGACCTACGTGCCGCCCGGCTGCGCCGCGCAGCTCGCCGAATGGGCGCTCGCGCATGGCGCACCGCCGACGCTGCGTTCGCTGACGGTCGGCGGCGAGGCGACGTCGCGCGAGGCGTTCGCGATGCTGCGCCGCGCGCTGCCGAACGTGCGCGTGGTCAACGGCTACGGCCCGACCGAGACGGTCATCACGCCGACGCTGTGGATGTTCCGGCCCGGCGACGATCTCGCGACGCTCGGCGACGCCGCGTACCTGCCGATCGGCACGCTGGTCGGCGCACGCACCGCGCACGTGCTCGACGAACGGCTGCATCCGCTGCCGGTCGGCGTGATCGGCGAGCTGTACCTGGGCGGCGAGGGGATCGGCGTCGCGCGCGGTTATCTCGACCGTCCGGCGCTGACGGCCGAGCGCTTCGTGCCCGATCCGTACGGCGCGCCGGGCGCGCGGCTGTATCGCACCGGCGACCTCGTGCGGCGCCGCGCGGATGGCGTGTTCGACTTCATCGGCCGCGTCGACCACCAGGTGAAGCTGCGCGGGCTGCGCATCGAACTCGGCGAGATCGAGGCCCAGCTGGCCGCGCACGAGGCAGTGCGGGAAGCCTGCGCGGTCGTGCACGGGCAGGGCGCACTGGCGCAGCTCGTCGCTTATGTCGAACTGACCGCCGACGCACGGGCGGCCGCGCAGCCGGTCGAAGCCGCGACGCTCGACGCGCACCTGCGCCGCACGCTGCCCGATTACATGGTGCCCGCGCAGATGATCGTGCTCGACGCGCTGCCGCGCAACGCGAACAGCAAGGTCGACCGCGCACGGCTGCCGGCGCCGGTACGCGTCGAACGTGCGTACGAAGCGCCGCACGACGGCGACGAAGCCGCGCTCGCGGCGATCTGGTGCGACGTGCTGAATCTCGAGCGCGTGGGCCGTGGCGATCACTTTTTCGATCTCGGCGGCCATTCGCTCGCCGCCGTGCGCGTCGCGACGCGCGTGGCCGAACGGCTCGGCCGCGAGGTGCCGGTACGCGCGCTGTTCGAGGCGCCGGTGCTCGCGCAGTATGCGTCGCAGGTGGCCGATGCGCCGCGCGCGGCGCACGCCGGTGCGGCGACGCCGGGCGTGGCCGTCGCCAAACCGGATGCACACGGCGTGTGGCCGCTGTCGCCGGCGCAGCTCGGCCTGTGGTTCCTGTGGCGCGCGCAGCCGGACAGCGCCGCGTACAACATTCCGGTCGCGCTGCGGGTACGCGGCCCGCTCGACGTCGATGCGCTGCGTGCGGCCTTCTCGGATGTCACGGCCGTGCATCCGGCGCTGCGCGCGAGGCTCGTGGTGCGTGACGGCGCACTGCCGGGCCAGCGGATCGATGCAGCCGTTTCTGTCGAACTGCCCGTGATCGACTTGTCGGCGCAACCCGATGCGCTCGCTCGCGCTGCGGTGCTGACCGACGAGGATGCACTCGCGCCGTTCGATCTGGCCGCCGATGCGCCGCTGTGGCGCGCGCGCGTGCTGCGGCTCGACGCGCAAGACCATGTGCTGTCGGTGACGATTCATCACATCGTGTCGGATGGCGAATCGATCGAGCTTTGGCTCGATGCGGTTCGTGCGCGCTATGTTGGCCGCGTGCAGGGCGGCGCCGGCGCCGTGCCGGCCGACGAGGCCGTCCAACCGGCCGCCCAGCCGCTCGTGCTGCCCGCACCGTGCCATCCGGCCCGCGTCGCCTACTGGCGTGACGCGCTGGCCGATCTGCCGGCGCACGTGCTGCCGCAGCGCGCGGACGCGCCGGCCGTGCCGCAATGGCGCGCGGCACGCATCGCGTTCGAGTTCGACGGCGCGCTGATCCGCGCCGCACGCGACACGGCGTCGGCCGCGCACGCGACGCTGCCGATGCTGCTGCACGCGGCGCTCAACACCGCGCTGTTCCGCGCGACGGGCGCGGCCGACCAGCCGGTCGGCGTGCTCGCGTCGACGCGCGAGTTGACGGGCGATGCGGCCCGCGACGCGCTCGGCCTCTTCATCAATTCCGTCGTCGTGCGCACGCGGATCGACCCGTCCGCGCGTCGTTCGGACGTGCTCGCACAAGTGCGCGACACGGCGCTCATGGCCTACGCGCACGCCGACGTGCCGTTCGCGGACGTCGTCGCGGCGCTGCGCGCGCCGCGTGCCGCGCAGGCCAATCCGCTGTTCCAGGTGATGTTCAACTACCTGCGCCCGACGGGGGCCGCGGCGCGCGACTGGGCCGGCCTGTCGCTGGCCGGATTCGACGACGTGCGCCATCGCGTCGTGTTCACGCTGGAGCTGGACGTCGTCGAGCATCCGGATGGCCGCGTGAGCGCCGCGTTCTCGTATGCGGACGAACTGCTCGATCGCGGCTTCGTCGATGCGCTCGTCGATCTCTATCACGACGAAGTCGCGCGTTTCGCCGGCGCGTCGGACGCGGTGCTCGGTGCGCCCGACAAGCGTGCCATTGCGCAGGCGTCGCATCGCGCGCAGACCGGAAGCAATACACGCGCCGCAACGCCGTCCCGTGCGCCGCATGCGGCTGCCTTGCTCGCGGCACTGTGGTCCGACACGTTCGCAACGGCTGCGCCTGAACCCGATGCCGACCTGTTCGAAGCCGGTGCGACGTCGTTCGACGTCGTGCGCTTCGTCGACGCGGCCAGCCGCGCCGGCCACGCGCTGACGGTCGCCGACGTGTTCGCGTCACCGACGCTCGCAGCACTCGGCGCGCGGCTCGATGCGCACATGGAAACGGGGCAGGAGGCGCGCCATGCTGGCTGAAGTGCGTCCGGACGGATTCACGATGCTCGATACCTACCGCCTCGCGTTCGCGGACGGCCTGTTCGCCGTGCGTGACGGCGCGGAGATCCGCGTCGCGCAGGGCGACGGCATCGGCGCGCAGTTGCTGCGCGCACAACTCGGCGACGACGGCGCGCTGCGCCTCGTCGCATACAACCATCGCGCGGCACCGGCCGACCAGCGGCGTGCGCTGCTGGCGGCCCTGGCCGCGGCGTTTTCCGACAGCGCGCGCCACGCGGCGATCCGGCTCGACCCGGCCGCGTGGCCCGCAGTCGCGCTCGATGCGCTGCGCGCGAGCGGCGTGCTCGCCGACGGCGGCCGCTGCATGCGTGAAGGCTGGGCGCAGCAGGCCGATTTGTGGCGCGTCGGCCCGCATCTGCCGTGCGCGACGTTGCCGACGTTCACCGATGGCCGCCGTCACCCGCGCCGGCCGCCCGCACCGCGCGGCGACGTCTACGCGCGCGACCTGCCGGCGCTCGGCGTGCGCTTCACGCTGCGCGGCTGGCAGCCGGCCGAGGACACCGCGCGACTCGTGCGCTGGTTCGACGAACCGCGCGTGCGCGACGGCTGGCCGGGCACGCAGCCCGGCACGGACGGCACGCAGGGCGCCGCGCCAGGCACCGATCCGCACGTGATTCCGCTCGTCGGCTGCTTCGACGGCGAACCGTTCGCGTATGTCGAGGCGTACTGGCTGAAGGAAGACGCGCTCGCGCCGCACGTCGCGGCACGCGACTACGACCGCGGGCTGCGGATGCTGGTCGGCGAGTCGCGCTGGCGCGGCCCGCATTGCGTGGCGGGCTGGCTGCCGTCCGTCGTGCATTACCTGTTTCTCGACGACCCGCGTACCGAAGCGGTCGGCTGTGCCGTACCGGCCGGCCACGCGCGGGTTGCCGACCATCTCGCGCGGCACGGCTTCGCGCGGCAGCGCCGTCTCGCGCTGGCCGACGCGCAGCCGCTGTGGATGCGCACGCTGCGCGAGACGTTCTTCTCCGGCCGTCACGTCTGACGCGCCGGATTCACCGACAAGGGAGCTGAGACATGCAGAGAGAAACCGTATTCGACCTGATCGGCGTCGGCTTCGGGCCGTCGAATCTGGCGCTGGCCATCCGCCTCGAGGAACGGCGCGCGGCGCGCCCGCTCGCCCATTGCTTCGTCGAGCGCCAGCCTGAATTCGGCTGGCATCGCGGCATGCTGCTCGACGACTGCCGGATGCAGATCTCGTTTCTGAAGGATCTCGTCACGATGCGCGATCCGAAAAGCCGCTACACGTTCATCAACTACCTGTTCGAACGCGGCCGGCTGAACGAATTCGTCAACCTGAAGAACTTCTATCCGACCCGCGTCGAATTCCACGACTACCTGAGCTGGGTGGCCGAGGCGTTCGACGATCGCGTCCATTACAGCGAGACCGTCCTCGCGATCGAACCGGTGCGCGGCGACGATGCGAGGATCGACGCGCTGCGCGTGCTGTCGCGCGACGCCGCCGGTCACGAGCGCCAGCGCGTCACGCGCGCGCTGTCGATCGGCGTCGGCGGCACGCCGGCGGTGCCGGACGCGTTCGCCGCGCTCGGCCGCGACCGCGTGATCCACTCGTCGTCGTACCTGACCGACATCGACCGGCTCGTCGCGTCGCCGGACGGCGAGCGCCGCCGCGTCGCGGTGATCGGCGCGGGGCAGAGCGCGGCCGAAGTGTTCATCGATCTCGCGCGCCGCTTCCCGCACGTCGACGTGAGCCTCGTGATGCGTGCAGGCGCACTGAAGCCGGCGGACGACAGCCCGTTCGTCAACGAGATCTTCAGCCCCGAGTTCACCGATGTCGTCTATGCGCAGCCGCACGACGCGCGCCGCGCGCTGCTCGAGCGCTATCGCGACACCAACTACGCGGTGGTCGACCGGCCGCTGATCGAACAGATCTACGAAATGCTGTACCTGCAGCGCATCGACGGCACGCCGCGTCATGCGCTGCTCGCGAACAGCGCGATCGAGGCCGCGGTGCGCACCGCCGACGGCCGCATCGAGCTGACGCTGCGCGACCGGATGAGCGGCGCCACGCGCGTCGAGCGCTTCGACGCGCTCGTGCTGGCCACCGGCTACCGCCGCGACACGCATTCGGCGCTGCTCGAAGGGCTCGCACCGCACCTGGGCGATGCGCTGGCACGCGGCGACGTCACGCGCGACTACCTGCTCGCGACGCCCGAGCACTTCGCGCCACGCATCTACCTGCAAGGCTGCTGCGAAGACAGCCACGGCCTGTCCGACACGCTGCTGTCGGTGCTGGCGCGCCGCGCGGACGAAATCTGCGCGTCGCTCGAAGACGGGATCGCACCCGCCCATGAAGAAGGCGCGGCCCGGGCAACACAGGAAAAACGACAGGAAAACGGGGCGAGCGCGAGCCGGATGGCTTTCGCTCTTTGACAAAGGCGCGGTCGGAGACCGCATGAAAAAAGTGGAGCAGAGAACGATGGAGTGGGCAACAGGCACGCGTTTGCGTGCGATCGCAGCCGCGGCGAGCGTGGCGTTCGGTGTGGCGGCAGGGCAGGCACATGCCCAGACGGCGCCGGCCGTGAACGCAGGCGCAGCGGCATCGGCCAGCAGTGCGCAGAACGGTGCGGCGGCGAGTGTGTCGGCCAATGCGTCGACCGGCACGCTGCCGACGATCAACGTCAACGCGGCCTCGGAAGGGGACGGCACGGTCGGGCTCGTCGCGAAGCGCAGCCGCACCGGCACGAAGACCAATACGTCGATCAACGAGATCCCGCAGACGATCAACGTCGTCACCGCGCAGCAGATCGAGATGACCGGCGCGACCGACGTGAACGCGGCGCTGCGCTACGTGCCGGGCTTCTCGTCGTACGGCTCGGACAACCGTTCCGACTGGTATGCGGCGCTGCGCGGCTTCACGCCGACCGCGTACGTGAACGGGCTGCAGGTGCCGAACACGATCAACCTCGCGAGCTGGCGCGTCGATCCGTACATGATCGACAGCATCAGCGTGCTGCGCGGGCCGACCTCGGTGCTGTACGGCGCGGGCGACCCGGGCGCGATCGTCGACGTGCAGACCAAGCTCGCCGACGGCGAGCGGGTGCGCGAGGCCGGCGTGCAGATCGGCAACTACGCGCGCAAGCAGTTCATGATCGACGTCGGCGACAAGCTCGACCCGGACGGCAAGTACGCGTACCGCTTCGTCGGCGTCGCACGCGACGGCAACGCGCTGACCGGCCCGAACAACGACCAGCGCGTCGCGCTCGCGCCGTCGTTCCGCTGGCGCCCGAACGCGGATACGTCGCTGACGCTGTCGGCCACCTATCTGCAGGACTGGGGCGACATCTCGTCGAACTTCCTGCCCGCGCAGGGTACGGTGCTGCCGAACCCGAACGGTCAGATCAACAAGGACGTGTACGAAGGCGATCCGAACTTCAACTACTACCGCAAGAAGCAGTGGTCGGTCGGCTATCAGTTCGAGCGGAACCTGACGCCGGCGTGGACGTTCCGCCAGAACACGCGCCTGATGCACCTGTCGCTCGACAACGGTTCGGTATTCGGCAACGGCTTCGTCGAGGGCAGCACGACCGACGTGTCGCGCTGGGCCGGCGTGTTCCAGATGAACTACAGCCGCTTCGACATCGACAACAACCTCGAAGGCCGCTTCGCGACGGGCCCGCTCCAGCACACGCTGCTGCTCGGCTTCCAGTACAACCGCCAGACCGCGACCGACAGCGAATGGCTCGCCGCCGCGCCGCCGCTGAACATCTACAACCCGGTTTACCAGCCCGTCACGACGGCGGTGTTCACGCCCGATTCGACGTTCCGCACCAACACGTACACGACGATGAACACGTTCGGCCTGTACGCGCAGGACCAGATCAAGTGGAACCGCTGGACGCTGACGCTCGGCGGCCGCGAGGACTGGGTCGACATGCGCCAGGAGGACCGTGCAGCCGGCACGTCGACGAAGGCGGACGTCACGGCGTTCACCGGCCGCGTCGGCCTCACGTACCAGGGCGACTACGGGCTGTCGCCATACGTCAGCTACGCGACGTCGTTCAACCCGCTGATCGGCGTGAACCTGCTCGGCGGCGGGCTGCCGCAGCCGACGCGCGGCAAGCAGATCGAGGCCGGCCTGCGCTGGCAGCCGCCCGGCAAGAACCTGATGCTGAACGCGGCGATCTACCAGATCAACCAGACCAACGTGCTCACGTCGGCGCTGCCGAGCCAGGACCCGACCGGCACGAAGTCGGTGCAGACCGGCGAGGTGCGTTCGCGCGGGATCGAGCTGAGCGCGACCGGCAAGGTCACGCGCAACCTGTCGGTGATCGCGTCGTACGTGTATCAGGACGTGAAGAACGTGAAGGCCAACGACGTGTCGCTGAACAACTGGCCGGTCGACATTCCGCGCCCGCGCCAGATGGCGTCGCTGTGGACCGACTGGACGTGGCACACGGGGCCGCTCGCGGGCTTCGGCCTGGGCGGCGGCATCCGTTACCAGAGCGCATCGGCCGGTGCGGCCGACAACTCGCTGACGGTATCGAGCGTCACGCTGTTCGACGCGGGCGTGCACTACGACACGCGTAACTGGCGCTTCGCCGTGAACGGAACGAACCTGGCCAACCGTCACTACATCAGCGGTTGCCAGTCGGCGAACGTCTGTGTGTTCGGTACCGACCGTACCGTGATCGCGACCGCGAAATACAACTGGTGACGATGCGCGCCGCGGCTCGCCGGCCGGCCTGCGTGGCCGGCGCGGGCGGGCCGCGGCGCCTTCGTCCGCTTTTCCACGACGCATCCATGCCGAAGAAAAATCTCGTCTACATCCAGTCGCTGCGCAACGGCGCGGCCGATCGTGCCGGCCAGCCGGTCGCTTATCAGGGCGGCACGCGCTACATGAAGGCGCCGCTCGAATATCTCGTCGAACGCCTGAACGACTCGCCGCTCGGCGAGCGCTACTCGCTCGAGGGCGTGATCGTCGATGACGATGACGGTTCGCCGGCCGACCGCGCGAAAGTCGCCGACTACGGCTTCGCCCGCACGCCGGGCCGCCCGTGGATCCTGCCGGAAGGCCTGACGGTGCAGGGCCGGCCGGTCGACGACCTGTTCTGCACGATTGCGTCGACGTACCGGCGGCTGCCGCGCGACGCGCGCGAGCGCGTGGCCGGCAAACAGGCGTTCGAGCGCCGCCTGCTCGAGCGCCTGCTCGAACTCGACGCCGACGTCGTCGTGCTCGACGGGCTGCTCGTGATCCTCGACGAACTCGTGCGGCCCGGCGCGCGCTTTCACCGGCGCATCGCCAACATCCACCCGGGCATCACGGCCGACGGTTCGCCGTACCAGCGGCGCGGCGCGTGGGCGACGCTCGACGCGCTGCACGGCGCGCGCGGCGAACGGGTCGACTGGTCGAACGGCACGACGTCGTCCGTCGAGCCCGTGATGATGACGGGCGCGTCGTTTCACTACGTCGACAACGGCATCGATTCCGGCGAGGTGATCTGCGACGTGCTCGACACGCCGATCGCGCCGGATGACACGATTCTCGAACTGCGCTGGAACAACTTCCAGCGCAGCCTGTTTCCGGCACTCGAGCGGGGGCTGCATGTCCTTGCCGATCGCCACGACGCGGGAGCACTGTGATGCAGGACACGCTGACGAAACCGGCCGGCGCCGCGGACGCCGTCGAAGGTGAAGTGGCCGCCGCGCTCGACGGCGCCGCACACGGGCACGCGATGGCCGTCGCCGAGCACACGCTCGACGCGTGGCGGCCCGACGACTCGCCGGACGAACTGCTCGCGGCATTCGTCGCGCTGTTCAACACCGACACGCGCTACGACGCGGCGACGATCACGGTGCCGCTCGGCGGTGCCGATGCGGCAGCCGTTGCGGCGTACGTCGCGCGCGCGGTACGCGAGGGCGTGATCGACGGCGCGCAGGTTGCCGGCGACGCGCTGCGCTTCACCGTGTCGCGCGCGACGTTCTGGCAGAACCCGCGGCCGTGGCTGAAGGCGCCCGCATCGGGTGGAATGCCGCTGCGCCATGTGATCACGAACGGCCACCGTCACCCGGTGCGGCCGCCGTCGCCGGCCGGCGAGATCTATGCACGCTACATGCCGCAGGTCGGGATGACGTTCAGCCTGCGCACCGTCGACGTCGACGCGCACGCGGACCTGTTCAGCGGCTGGATGAACCTCGATCGCGTCGCGCATTTCTGGGACCAGCGCGGCACGCGCGACGAGCACGCGGCGTATCTCGCCGAGCGGCTCGCCGATCCGCACATGCACCCGATGATCGGCTATTTCGACGACACGCCGTTCGGCTATTTCGAGTTCTACTGGGCGAAGGAGGACCGTCTCGCGCCGTTCTACGACGCGCACGACTACGATCGCGGGCTGCACCTGCTGATCGGCGATTCGCGCTTCCAGAGCGCCGGCAAGCTGCATGCGTGGTGGAGCGGGGTGCTGCACTACATGTTCGTCGACGAACCGCGCACGCAGCGGCTCGTGGGCGAGCCGCGCGTCGATCACGTGCGGCACATCGCGTACATGCACCGGCTCGGGTTCTATACGCTGAAGGAATTCGACTTCCCGCACAAGCGCGCGGCGCTCACGGTGATCGAGCGCGATACATTCTTCGACACTTTCAAATTGCCGTAACGGAGCGGGGGCGCGGTGCGGCGCGAGGTTGCGCGCGGCACCGTGGCTCGCGGACATCGGCCGTCCGGGATATGGACCGCGCGGCCTGCGTCGTGAAGAATGGATCGCTCTCCTCATCGACGACAGGCCCTCGACATGGCAAAAACATCCGCGACAGCATGGGGCGCGACATCCGGGTTGCGTGCTCCGAAATTGAGATATGCCGGCATATGTCTAGAATGGGCGCATCGTACTCCCATGGAGTGGCTCATGCGCACCGTTTCCATTTTCAAGAACGCCCGTAACCAGGCAATCCGCATCCCGAAGGACATGGAGTTCGAGGGGGTGACCGAACTCGAGATTCGCCGCGAGGGCGACACACTGCTGCTGCGGCCGGTGCGGCCCACATGGCTCTCGTTCGCGAGCGAACCGCCGGCCGACGCCGACTTCCTTGCCGAACGCCCGTCCGTCATCGAGCCCGGCCGCTTCGACCTGTCCGACGGTGGCGGCGCCGCACCGACGGAGTCCGGCCAGTGACCACGCTCTACATGCTCGATACGAACATCTGTTCGTTCATCATGCGCGAGCGGCCGCCCGTGGTGCTGTCCCGGTTGCAGTCGTGCGTCAATGCGCAGCACCGGATCGTCGTCTCGGCAATTACCTATGCCGAAATGCGATTCGGCGCGGTCGGCAGGAAGGCATCGCCGAAGCATGCGGAACTCGTGACGGCCTTTGTTTCGCGACTGGATGGCGTGCTGTCGTGGGACACGGCGGCCGTCGACGCAACGGCCGCGATTCGTGCGGATTTCGCCTCGCGCGGCACGCCGATCGGCACCAACGACGCATCGATCGCGGGCCATGCGATTGCGGCCGGTGCGGTGCTCGTCACCCACGACAGCCGCGAGTTCGGCCGTGTCGCCGGGTTGACGCTCGAAGACTGGGCGGCCTGAGCGCAACTGCGTCTCCGTATGCGCACGCTGCCGTTCCGCAGCGGCGCGTCAGGTACGCGGCGCGGGTTGATCGACGAGAAAGGCGGTGCGGAACGCATCGAGGTACCGGTCGACGTCGTCGCTGAATTCACCGGGCAACAGTGCGAACGCGCGTGCCAGCAGATCCTGGCCGAGCGCGGCATAGGTCGCTGCGTCCGACAACAGCGCGCGGATCGCGTCGCGCGTTTGCGGCGAGGCAATCCGCTGCGCATCTCGCGCGAGCAGCGCGGCCGCGGCGAGGCCCGGCTGGAACGCATGGGCTTCGAGCAAGTCCGGCGCATCATCCCAGATACGTTCGCGATTGCCGGCGTCGTGAAAAGTCCGCAGCAGGAACAGCAGGTCGTACGCGTCGCTGTTCTGGCGCGCACGCCGGTCCTTCCAGGCGAGCAGCTTCAGCAGCGCCAGAGCCGGCAGGCTGGCCACCGGCACCACGGTGCGCGCGTCGATCGACACCGGCTGTGCGGTGTCCACCGCTTCCTGGAACCCGAGTACGTTCAGCACGAATTCACCGCCGGGCGGCCACGCAATCTCGCCTGGTGGCGTTTCGAGCGGCCCGAACGGCACGAGGTCCAGCTCCGTGCGAAAACCGTGCGCGCCGCTGTCGAACAGCAGTTTCTGCTGCTGTTTCGGTGCGTGTGTAAATTGCCCGGTGGCGACGAGTGCCTCGACGAGTTGCGCGTGAAATGGCCAGCTCACCGCGCACACGGCAACGTCGACGTCGCGCGTCGCGCGCACCGGCCGGATGCCGTGCACGTGCCACATCAGGATGTCGCGCGCGGTAGCGCCGGCGACCACGAACGCCGCGTCGAGGCGCGCGCAGGCCGAGCTGACGGCCTGTAGCAGCGCGACCGCCGCAGGCTCCAGCGGCCGACGTGCGTCGACTTCAAGCGGGCGGGTGGGCGAGGTATCGGTCATGGATGCGATCGGCGATGGCGAGATTGCGGCTGTCGCCGGACGAGACGAGATCCGCGTAGATCAACAGCGGCGGCACGACCGGTCCTTCCTGCTCGGGCCAGTCGAGTGCGGCAGACGGCGGCCAGAACGCTTCGACGAGTTCGACCTCGCCGCGCTCGTCCGGACGCAGGCGGCCCTGGAGCAGCAGCCGGTTCGACGCGGTGCCGTGCGTATAGACGGTGATCGCGGCCGGCTTCAGGTCGTGCGTCAGCAGGTCGGCCGCCGGCTCGCCGCCGAGCCGCGCATCGAATGCCGCGAAATCGAAGCCGCGCCACCAGTCGGGCGCGAGGCTGGCAAACCGGCGGCTCGGCAGTTTCGCACGCAAGCGGCTCGGATACAGCGCGACCCATTCCTGCACGAAGCGAGGCCAGTCGGGAAGCAGGCGCTCGCCGTTGCGGCGCTGCCCGACGAGGCCGCGCGCGATCAGATCGTCCATCGCCAGATTGACCGTGCCGAGCGCGACATCCGACGCGGCGGCGATCGCCCGATACGGTTGCGCGACGAGGCCGGGCTGCGTCGCGAGCGCGAACATCACGGCCAGCCCCTTCGGCGTCGTCGCGCGCGACGACTGCCGGCGCGGTGCCCGGGCGGGCTTCGGCCGGCCGGCGATCATCACGGTCGCCTCCGGCTGAATCAGGCATGCGTTGCCGGCGGTATCGAGAAACGGGATGCCCTGGTCGGTCAGGCCGGCGGCCAGTTCGGCCGACAGGTGCGGCGCGACCAGCATCAACGGGCGCTCGCCAGGCACTGCGCTGCCGCCGCCGCGGCGCAACGCCGCGAGCGCATCCGCCAGCGATTCGACGCGCAGGCGCACCGCGACCGGCATCTCGAATGCCTGCCCGGCAACGTCGAAGCGGATCATGGCGTCGGCGCGCGCCTTGTAGGCGGCCGGCACACGCGCGGGCCGTGCGCGAAAGCGCCGGGTCGCGCGTTCGAACGCGGCGCAGGCTTCGTCGAGCACGTGCTGTTCCGACAGGGAGAGGGAAGTGTTCGCGGGCATCGAAGGGAATCGCATGTTCACTTTTCTGTCAGCGTACACAAAAAATGTACAACAGTCAAAAAGTGAACAAGTCTTCGCAAGCATTTGATGTGTATGCACTATTTCCGGAGGTCAACCGATAGTCATCGGGCTCTCATACGCTGGAAACGGGTAGATGGCGCACAGTTTCGCGCGTTCGGATCCAGTGCGACAGTCGTCCGGATGGCCGAGCTTGCGCTCGTCGTACATTGCATTCACTCATGGCAACCAACAGTTGCTACCGTGACGACTCTCGATCTTCCAGGTTGCCATCGAACTGACTATCCTTGCCTGCATATTCCCCAACGGACAGGAGACGACACCGTGACGCACAGCGTGATTCCCGCAGGCCTCGTCGACGAAATGATCGAGATCCGGCACCGCATCCATGCCCACCCCGAGCTCGGCTTCGAGGAATTCGCGACGAGCGATCTCGTCGCGGAGCAACTGCAGTCGTGGGGCTACTCGGTGCACCGCGGGCTCGGCGGCACGGGCGTCGTCGCGCAGTTGAAGGTCGGCGACGGCACGCAGCGTCTCGGCCTGCGCGCCGACATGGACGCGCTGCCGATCCACGAGGCCACGGGCCTGCCGTACGAGAGCAGGATCGCCGGCAAGATGCACGCGTGCGGCCACGACGGCCACACGGCGATGCTGCTCGCGGCCGCGAAGCATCTCGCGCGCGAGCGCTGCTTCTCGGGCACGCTGAACCTGATTTTCCAGCCGGCCGAGGAAGGGCTCGGCGGCGCGAAGAAGATGCTCGACGAAGGGCTGTTCGAACTGTTCCCGTGCGACGCGATCTTCGCGATGCACAACATGCCCGGTTTCCCGACGGGCAAGTTCGGCTTCCTGCCGGGGTCGTTCATGGCGTCGTCGGATACGGTGATCGTCGACGTGCAGGGCCGGGGCGGCCACGGCGCGGTGCCGCACAAGGCGGTCGACTCGGTGGTCGTCTGCGCGCAGATCGTCATCGCGCTGCAGACGATCGTGTCGCGCAACGTGTCGCCGCTCGACATGGCGATCGTCACCGTCGGCGCGATCCACGCGGGCGAGGCGCCGAACGTGATTCCCGATCGCGCGCAGATGCGCCTGTCGGTGCGCGCGCTGAAGCCGGAGGTGCGCGACCTGCTCGAGACGCGCATCAAGGAGGTCGTGCATGCGCAGGCGGCCGTGTTCGGCGCGACCGCGACGATCGACTACCAGCGCCGCTACCCGGTGCTCGTCAACGATGCGGAAATGACCGCATTCGCGCGCAACGTCGCCCGCGAATGGGTCGGCGATGCGAACCTGATCGACGGGATGGTGCCGCTCACCGGCAGCGAGGATTTCGCGTTCCTGCTCGAGAAGCGGCCGGGCTGCTACCTGATCATCGGTAACGGCGACGGGGAGGGCGGCTGCATGGTGCACAACCCCGGCTACGACTTCAACGACGCGGCGCTGCCGACCGGCGCGTCGTACTGGGTGAAGCTGGCGGAGACGTTTCTGGTTTGACATCGGAGACGATCTGATCGGAACAATGGAAGCGCTGGCGCGCGGTGAAAAGGCCGGCCGAACCTGCATTGTTCGCGATGGATATTTCCGGTACGCAGTGGGCTCCCACGTCGTGTTCTATCGCGAAACGGAATACACGATCGATGTGATTCGGGTCCTGCACCAACGAATCGACATCGAACAACATCTGTAGTCGCACAAAGCGGGCGGGTGATCGTCGCGAAGGCGCCCGCATTCCCCGTACGGCTTGAGCCACCCCAAGGCTAGAACACTTTCCCGCTGAACATCGCGACGACCGCATCCGGATTCGACGGCCAGTACATGTGCATGTACGTCGCGACGATCGCATCGCGTCGATAGACGGCTTCGCCGCTGCCAGATGCGCCGTCGGGGCGCACGGCATTCGCGACCGGTTCCAGCGGCGTCTCGAGCCGCGAGTAGTGGAACGTATGGCCCCGCATCGTCCCGTCGCGCGTGTCGAGCTGCTGCATGCCGAGCGCCGCGAACCGGCGCTGCATCGTCGCGTGACCCGGCAACAGCCCGAGCATCGGCGTCGTCACGCCGTCCACGTCGGTCAGCGATTCGCACAGATACACCATCCCCCCGCATTCCGCGACGATCGGCCGGCCGGCCGAGGCGTGCGCGCGAATCGTTCGCGCGGTCGCGGCATTCGCCGCGAGTGTCGCCGCATGCAGTTCCGGATAGCCGCCCGGCAGGAACAGTGCGTCGCAATCGTCCGGCAAGGGTTCGTCGGCGAGCGGCGAGAAGAACCGCAATTGCGCACCGAGCGCGTCGAGCAACGCAAGATTCGCCGGATAGATGAACGAAAAAGCCCCATCGCGCGCCACCGCGATTCGCTTGCCGGCGAGCGCACGCGGCAGCGGCGCCGCTGCGTCCGGTTCCGCGAACGCAACGGCCGGCGGCAACTCGGCAAGCGCCGTTTGCGCGAGCACGTCGGCCGCGCGATCGAGCCGCGCATCGAGATCGTCGATGTCGTTCGGCTGGTGCAGCCCGAGATGCCGCTCCGGCAGCGCGATGCCCGCATCGGCCGGCACGTGCCCGAGCCAGCGCAAGTCGGCGGGCAGCGCCTGTTGCAGCAGTTCCGCGTGTCGGGCCGACCCGACGCGATTCGCCAGCACGCCGTGAAACGGCAGCGCCGGCCGGAACCGCGCGAGCCCGAACGCGATCGCCGCGAACGTCTGCGCCATCGACTTCGCGGAAATCACCGCGACGACCGGCACGCCGAACGCGGCCGCGAGGTCGGCGCTGCTCGGCGTGCCGTCGAACAGCCCCATCACCCCTTCGATCAGGATCAGGTCCGCGTCGCGCGCGGCGTCGGCCAGCAGCGCGCGGCAGCCGGCCTCGCCGACCATCCCGAGGTCGAGCGCATGCACGGGCGCGCCGCTCGCGCGTTCGAGCAGCATCGGATCGAGAAAATCGGGCCCGGTCTTGAACACGCGCACGCGCCGGCCGAGCCGGCGGTGCAGCCGCGCCAGGCCAGCCGTCACCGACGTCTTGCCCTGGCCCGACGCGGGCGCACTGACGAACAGCGCAGGGCAGGCGGGCATGCTCAGAACTCCACGCCGCGCTGCGCCTTCACGCCTTGCTCCTTGTACGGATGCTTGACGAGCCGCATTTCGGTGACGAGGTCGGCCGCGTCGATCAGCGCATCGGGCGCATGCCGCCCGGTCACGACGACGTGCACCGAATCGGGACGCGCAGTCAGCGTCGTGAGCACTTCGTCGAGCGGCAGGTATTCATACTTCAGCACCGTGTTCAGCTCGTCGAGGATCACCATCCGGTAATCGCCGCTCTCGATCATCCGGCGCGCCTCGTCCCAGCCCTTGCGCGCGGTTGCGATGTCGGCGTCGCGGTCCTGCGTGTTCCACGTATAGCCGTCGCCCATCGTGACGAAGTCGCATTCGGCCACCGCGCCGAGGAAGTCGCGCTCGGACGTGTGCAGCGCGCCCTTGATGAACTGCACGACACCGAGCCGCATGCCGTGGCCGAGCACGCGCACGGCCATGCCGAACGCGGCCGTGCTTTTGCCCTTGCCGTTGCCGGTGTTGACGATCAGCAGGCCCTTTTCGTTGACGGCGGCGGCCTGCTTCTTTTCGTGGCCCGCACGGCGGCGTTCGGTCATCCGTTGATGGGATTCGGCGTCGGTTTTCATCGGATTCGTCCTGTCGAAAGAAAGCGAAACAAAGGGTTCAGAGCGGGCCGGCGAGTGCGACCGTCACGCCGTCCCGGATCGATTTGGGGCCCAGCAGCCGGCCGTACGGCGCCGCGAGCTGCGCGCACGGCTCGGCCACGCCCGCGACACCGAAGCGGGCGAGCGCGGCATCCGACGGGCCGCTCGCGGCCAGTTCCGGGCGGCTCGCGAGTTGCGCGGCATCGAACGCGACGAGCGGCCAGCCGCGGCGCGCGCACAGCGTGCGCAGCGCACGGGCACGCGCCTTGTCGGCGAGCGTGGCCACGAGCGCCGGTTCGGCGGCCGGGTACGGCATCAGCGCCGCGCGGATCGCGGCATCGAGTTGCGCGGCCGTCACGCCCGCGCGGAAACCGACGCCGAGGGCGACACGCATCATGCGCCGCCGCCGAGCGCGGCACGTACCGCGGGATCGTCGGCGAACGCCGCGACGCGGCCGATCACGACGATCGCGGGCGAACCGATGCCGGTCGTGCCGACGCGTTCGACGAGCGTGTCGAGCGTGTCGAGCGTTGCGAGCACGTGCCGTTGTTCGGCACGCGTCGCGTTCTCGATCGCCGCGCACGGCGTCTCGCCGGGCAGGCCGCCATCGCGCAGCGCGGTTGCGATCGCGTCGAGCCGGCGGATGCCCATGTAGATGACGATCGTCATGCGCGTGGCCGCGAGTGCGCGCCAGTCGGGTTCGTCGGCGCCCGCGCCGTGGCCCGTGACGAAGATCACGCCCTGCGAATCGCCGCGCTGCGTGACCGGGATGCCGATTGCAGCCGGCGCGGCGATGCCCGCGGTAACGCCGTTCACGACCTCGACCGGGAATCCCGCCGCGCCGAGCGCGGCCAGCTCCTCGCCGCCGCGGCCGAACACGAACGGATCGCCGCCCTTGAGCCGCGCGACGCTGCGGCCCGCGCGCAGATGCGCGAGCATCGCGGCGACGATCGTCTCCTGCGGCGTCGATGCATGGCCGCCGCGCTTGCCGACGTGCTCGACGTGCGCATCGGCGCGCGCATGGCGCAGCACGTCGGGATTCACGAGATCGTCGACGAGCAGCACGTCCGCCACGCCGATCGCGTGGACGGCCTTGAGCGTCAGCAGGTCGGCGTCACCGGGGCCGGCGCCGATGAGCCAGGCGCGGCTCATCGGGCGCGGCACGGCGCGCACCGTGTCGTAACGGGGGAAAGGGGCAGGCGGGCGGCACGGCGGCGGCCAGCGAACAGGTGAACCATGACGGATCGAACGAAGCCCGCGCGGACGCGGGCGGAATGCGCACCTCATCCGTCCCCCGCGGATCGGGCGTTCGGCGAGCGTCGGGCTCGCCCCTTGCGTCGGCCGGTATCCGGGCTGGCCGCTTGCCAGGCCGCAGCCTTCCCGCCCGGCTGAAGGGCAGTGGCATCGTGGGCGGCCTGGGCGCGTGCGCGGGGAAGCGCGTCGCGCGGGCGGCGTACCGTTGCGGGGACAGCACAGGCCGGGCGGTGGTCCGCCTCCTGTTTCCCGTTTAACTGCATGCGCGGAATGCGCATGCGAGCACCGAACGCGGCGCATACGATAGCACAGCGATCCCCGGGCGAAGCGCCGCGCACGGCTTCGGGCCATGCGTGCCCGTCAACGGAAACCGGGCCTGGCGGCACGCTGCGTCTTGACGCTCCCCGCACCGCCGCCTACACTCGCACGCGTTTTGGTGCTCGCGCGTGCCGCTCCGGCGCGCGCAGTTAAACGGGAAACAGGGAGCCTGCCTGCACCGCAGTCGAGCCAACCTGTGCTGCCCCCGCAACGGTAAGCGAACGCGTCGTGCCCGGCACGACGCAGCGCCGCTTCGCCGCATGCCTGCCGCATGCGGACGACCGCCACTGGATGCCGTGCATCCGGGAAGGCGAAGCGGCGTGTTCGTCAGCCCGGATACCGGCCAGGACGTTGGATTCAGCGCCGCGGGGAGGCGGCGCATCGTCCACGGCCGCAGTACGCCCAGACGTCCGAGCGTTTCCCGCTTCATCCGCCGAACCGTCCGCTGCATGCATGCGCCGGCGCGGCGTGCGACAGGCGGCACGGGCAGGGCACGCGGCAGCCGTGTTGGCATTCACCCTGTCGACCGTTCGCAAGGGAGCATCATGCTCGACTCGTTCCTCCGCCTGTTCAACGACAGCCCGTCCGGGCTGCGCGGAAAAATCGTCGCGATCTACTCGCTGCTCGTCGCGTTCAACGTCGCCGCGTGGATCTGGGCCTTCGTCGCGTTTCGCGACCAGCCCGTGCTGCTGGGCACCGCGCTGCTCGCGTACGTGTTCGGGCTGCGCCACGCGGTCGACGCCGACCATATCGCCGCGATCGACAACGTCACGCGCAAGCTGATGCAGGAAGGCCGCAGCCCGCTCGGCGCGGGCCTGTTCTTCTCGCTCGGCCATTCGACCGTGGTGATCGTGATGTCGGTGGCCGTCGCGCTGACCGCGGCGTCGCTCGCGCGCTTCGAGAGCATGAAGACCTGGGGCGGCGTGATCAGCACGAGCGTGTCGGCGTTCTTCCTGCTGGTGCTCGCGGCCGCGAACCTGCTGATCCTGATCTCCGTGTACCGGACGTTTCGCGCGGCCCGCCGCGGCGAGGCGATCGTCGATGCCGATCTCGACATGCTGATGAACCAGCGCGGCGTGCTCGCGCGCCTGTTCCGTCCGCTGTTCCGCCTCGTGTCGCGCAGCTGGCACCTGTATCCGGTCGGCTTCCTGTTCGGCTTCGGCTTCGATACCGCGACCGAGATCGCGCTGTTCGGCATTTCGGCGACGCAGGTGCAGGGCGGCATGTCGTTCTGGTCGGTGATGGCGCTGCCGGCGCTGTTCACCGCGGGCATGACGCTCGTCGACACGACCGACGGGATCCTGATGATGGGCGCGTACCGCTGGGCATACGTGCGGCCGATCCGCAAGATCTACTACAACATGACGATCACGTTCGTGTCGGTGCTGGTCGCCGCGCTGATCGGCGGCATCGAGGTGCTCGCGCTGCTCGCCGACAAACTCTCGCTGCAGGGCCCCGTCTGGGCATTCTCGACGCTGGTCGCCTCGCATTTCGGGATGCTCGGCTACGTCGTGATCGGCCTGTTCCTCGCGTGCTGGATCGTATCGGCCGCGATCTACCGCCTCAAACGATACGACGAGATCGACGTGACGCTCTCGGCCTGACTCCCTCATTCGACACAGGACCTACCATGACCCTACGCAAGCTTCCCGTCACGATCGTCACGGGCTTTCTCGGCAGCGGCAAGACCACGCTGATGCGTCACATCCTGCAGCACGCCGAAGGCCGCCGCATCGCGGTGATCGTCAACGAATTCGGCGAGCTCGGCATCGACGGCGAAATCCTCAAGGGCTGCGGCATCGGCTGCGAGGATGCCGACGGCGCGCAGGGCGAAGCGGCGGGCCAGCTCTACGAACTCGCGAACGGCTGCCTGTGCTGCACCGTGCAGGAAGAGTTCTATCCGGTGATGGAAGCGCTCGTCGAGCGCCGTGCGGACATCGACCACGTGCTGATCGAGACGTCGGGCCTCGCGCTGCCGAAGCCGCTCGTGCAGGCGTTCAACTGGCCGACGATCCGCAACAGCTTCACGGTCGACGCGGTCGTGACCGTGGTCGACGGACCGGCCGCCGCCAGCGGCCAGTTCGCGGAAAACCCGCAGGCCGTCGACGCGCAGCGCCGCGCCGATCCGAACCTCGACCACGAATCGCCGCTGCACGAACTGTTCGCCGATCAGCTGTCGTCCGCCGATCTCGTGATCGTGAACAAGGCCGATCTCGTCGGCGATCCGGAATTCGCGCAGATCGAAACCGCGATCCGCGACGAGATCCCGCCGCAGGTGAAGATCGTGCGCGCGACGCGCGGCGAGCTCGACCTCGCGATGCTGCTCGGCCTCGAATCGGCATCGGAAGAAACGATCCACCTGCGTCACGACCATCACGGCTCGGCCGACGACGGCGATCACGATCACCATCACGACGATTTCGACTCGGTGGTCGTGTCGGGCGATGCGGGTACGCGCGAAGCGACGATCGCCGCGCTGCAGCGTGTCGTCGAGGCGCACACGATCTACCGCGCGAAAGGTTTCGCCGCGCTGCCCGGCGCGCCGATGCGGCTCGTGATCCAGGGCGTCGGCCGCCGCTTCGACAGCTATTTCGACCGTCGCTGGCAGGACGGCGAAACGCGCACGAGCCGCTTCGTGCTGATCGGCGAGGATCTCGACGCGGCCGCGCTGCAACGCGCGTTCGACGCCGCATGCGCGGCCGAACCGCAACAGGCGTAACGCACGATGCATCTGCTGCGCACTACGCCGGGCGGCTTCGTCGACGATACGCAGGGCGTCGTCCGGATCGACCAGCAACCGGCCGACATCGTGATCCTCAGTTCGGCCGACACGACGCTGTCGCTCCTCGCGAGCGTCGTGCCGCACCTGCCGGCCGGGTTCCCGAGCGTGCGGCTCGCGAACGTCACGTTCCTGCGGCAGCCGGCGTCGGTCGATTTCTACGTCGACGACGTGCTGCAGCATGCGAAGTCGGTCGTGATCGATCATCTCGGCGGCGAGGCGTACTGGCCGTACGGGATCGAGCAGGCCGTGTCGCTCGCGTCGAAGCGCGGGCAGCAGCTCGCGATGTTCTCGGGCGACCTGCAGGAAGACCCGAACCTCGTCGCGAAAAGCACCGTCGCGCCCGACCTGTGCCGGCTGTGGTGGCGCTACCTGCGTGAAGGCGGCGTGCACAACGCCGAGGCGCTGCTGCGCAGCATTGCCTTCCACACGCTCGGGTTCGGCGACGAACCCGAACCGCCGCGCCCGCTGCCGGCCGCCGCGCTGTATCACCCGGCGCGCGACCGCGCGAGCGTCGACGACTGGCGGCCGCGCTGGACATCCGGCGCGCCCGTCGTCGCGATCCTGTTCTATCGCGCGCACTGGCAGGCGGCGAACACGGCCGTGTTCGATGCACTGGCCGACGCGCTCGTCGACGAAGGGCTGAATCCGCTGCCGATCGCGGTCACGTCGTTGAAGGACGCGGTCAGCCGCGAAGTCATCACGCAGCTCTGCGACACGCACGACGTCGCGCTCGTGCTGAACACGACCGCGTTCGCGGCCGGCGCGATCGACAGCCCGGAGCATGACGTGCTCGCCGGCGACGCGCCGGTATTGCAGGTGATCCTGTCCGGCGGCAATCGCGACGCGTGGGTGGCCGACAACCAGGGCCTGCATGCGCGCGACATCGCGATGCACATCGCGCTGCCCGAGGTCGACGGGCGCATCGTCACGCGCGCGGTGAGCTTCAAGGGGCTCGCATACCGCTGCCCGCACACCGAGGTCGACGTCGTGCGCTACCAGCCGGACGCCGAGCGGATCGCGTTCGTCGCGGCGCTTGCGCGCGGCTGGTGCCGGCTGCGCACGCTCGACCACGCCGACAAGCGCGTCGCGCTGATTCTCGCGAACTATCCGCAAAGCGAAGGGCGGATCGGCAACGGGGTCGGGCTCGACACGCCGGCGTCCGCGCTGCGCGTGCTCGCGGCGCTGCGCGACGCGGGCTACGCGGTGGCCGACCTGCCGCCCGACGGCGACGCGCTGATCGCGCGGCTCACCGAAGGCGTGACCAACGACGCGGCCGTGCATGCGTTGCGCCCTGCATTCCAGAGCTTCCCGCTGGCCGATTACGTCGCGCGTTTCGCGCGGCTGCCGGCGGCCGTGCGCGATGCGCTGAACGAACGCTGGGGGCCGCCCGAAGCCGACCCGACGCTGCGGCATGGGCGCTTCACGATCGCCGGCTGGCGCGCGGGCAACGTGTTCGTCGGCATCCAGCCGTCGCGCTCGCGCGGCGAGAACGACTACGCGAGCTATCACGACGCGGATCTCGTGCCGCCGCATGCGTATCTCGCGTTCTATTTCTGGCTGCGCGATGCGTATCGCATCGACGCGGTCATCCACCTCGGCAAGCACGGCAACCTCGAATGGCTGCCGGGCAAGAGCGTCGCGCTGTCCGACGCGTGCTGGCCCGACCTCACGCTCGGGCCGCTGCCGCACCTGTATCCGTTCATCGTCAACGATCCGGGCGAGGGCAGCCAGGCGAAGCGCCGCGCGCAGGCCGTGATCATCGATCACCTGATGCCGCCGCTCACGCGCGCGGAAAACTACGGCCCGCTGCAGGATCTCGAACGGCAGGTCGACGAATACTACGAAGCGCTGATGGTCGATGCGCGGCGCGCGAAGCTGCTGCGCAAGACGATCCTCGCGACGATCGCCGAGCATCGGCTGCACGACGAACTGAGCGTGTCGCCGCCGCGCGACGCGGGCGACGAGGATGCGCTGCTCACGCGCGTCGACGCGTGGCTGTGCGAACTGAAGGAAGCGCAGATCCGCGACGGGCTGCACGTGTTCGGCGAATCGCCGGCCGAGCGTCAGCGACGCGATACGCTGCTCGCGCTCGCGCGCTTTCCGGTCGGCGACGGCAAGGGTGCGCGCGCGGGGCTGATCGGCGCGCTCGCACGCGATCTCGCACTCGGCGATGACTTCGATCCGCTCGCGGCCGACTGGGCCGCGCCTTGGGTCGGCCCGCGTCCGGCGGTCCTGCAGGCGCTCGACGCATCGCCGTGGCGCCATGCGGGCGATACGCGCGAGCGGCTCGAACGGCTCGCGCAGCAATGGCTCGACGGGCTGTGCGCAACCGACGGCGGCGACGCGTGCACCGACACGCCGCCGCCCGGCGACTGGCCGCACACGCTCGCCGTCATCGAACGCGTCCGCGCGACGCTGTTGCCCGCGCTCGATGCGTGCGGCGGCGAGGAAATGCGCCAGCTGCTGCGCGGGCTCGACGGCCGTTTCGTGCCGCCGGGGCCGAGCGGCTCGCCGTCGCGCGGCCGCCCCGACGTATTGCCGACCGGCCGCAATTTCTACTCGGTCGACACGCGTGCGGTGCCGACGCAGGCCGCGTGGTCGCTCGGCCTGAAATCCGCGCAGCAGCTGATCGAGCGCCATCTGCAGGATCACGGCGACTATCCGCGCGCGATCGGCCTGTCGGTCTGGGGCACGGCGACGATGCGCACCGGCGGCGACGACATCGCGCAGGCATTCGCGCTGCTCGGCGTGCGGCCGAAATGGGCGCACGGCAGCCACCGCGTGACCGACTTCGAGATCCTGCCGATCGAGATCTTCGACCGGCCGCGCATCGACGTGACGCTGCGCGTGTCGGGCTTCTTCCGCGACGCGTTCCCGAACCTGATGCACCTGTTCGACGCGGCCGTGCAGGCGGTGGCCGCGCTCGACGAGCCCGAGGCGCTGAACCCGATCCGCGCGCGCATCGAGCGCGAACGCGAGAAATGGGAGGCGCAGGGCGTGGCGCCGGACGAAGCGCGACGCCGCGCCGGCTGGCGCGTGTTCGGCGCGCGGCCGGGCAGCTACGGCGCCGGCCTGCAGGACCTGATCGACCAGCGCCGCTGGCAGACCGACGCCGATCTCGCCGATGCCTACCGCCAGTGGGGCGGCCATGCGTACGCGCAGAACAGCGCGGGCGATGCCGCGGCCGACGTGTTCGGCGAGCGGCTGGCGACGATCGACGTCGTCGTGCAGAACCAGGACAGCCGCGAGCACGACATCCTCGATTCGAACGACTACTACCAGTTCCAGGGCGGGATGACCGCGGCCGTGAGGCACCTGTCCGGGCAGCAGCCGAGCATCTACCACGGCGACCACGCGAACCCGGCCGCGCCGAAGATGCGCACGCTGCGCGAGGAAATCGCGCGCGTGATCCGCTCGCGCGTCGTCAACCCGAAATGGCTCGACGGCGTGAAGCGACATGGTTACAAGGGTGCGGCCGAGCTGGCCGCGACCGTCGACTACCTGTACGGCTATGACGCGACCGCGCGCGTGCTGTCCGACCACCAGTACGCGCTCGTCGCCGACGCGTACCTGTTCGACGACGCCACCCGCGCGTTCCTCGAGCGGCACAATCCGAAGGCGCTGCACGGCATCTGCGAACGCTTCGTCGAGGCGATGCAGCGCGGCCTGTGGCAGCAGCCGGGCAACTATCGCGAACGGATCGAAGCGGTCTGGCTCGCGAGCGAACAACTCCAGGAAGGGGGACGGCGATGACCGATCCGACGACGCACCGCGCCCGCGCGGTCTTTCCGTTTGCGGCGCTCGTCGCGCAGGACGCGTTGCAGCAGGCGCTGCTGCTCGCCGCGATCGACCCGTCGCTCGGCGGCGTGCTCGTGAGCGGGCCGCGCGGCACCGCGAAATCGACCGCGGCGCGCGGCCTCGCGGAGCTGTTGCCTGAAGGGCAATTCGTCACGCTGCCGCTGTCGGCGAGCGACGAGCAGGTGACGGGTACGCTCGATCTCGCGCATGCACTCGCCGAGAACGGCGTGCGCTTTCGGCCGGGCCTGCTCGCGCGGGCGCATCTCGGCGTGCTGTATGTCGACGAAGTGAACCTGCTCGCCGACGGGCTCGTCGATACGCTGCTCGACGTCGCCGCGAGCGGCGTGAACGTCGTCGAGCGCGATGGCGTGTCGCACGCGCACGATGCGCGCTTCGTGCTCATCGGCACGATGAATCCGGAGGAGGGCGAGCTGCGTCCGCAACTGCTCGACCGCTTCGGGTTGATGGTCGAGCTGGAGAACTGCTTCGACGCCGCGCAGCGCGAGCGGATCGTGAAGGCGCGGCTCGCGTTCGATCTCGATCCCGATGCGTTCCGCGCACGTCATGCATCCGCGCAGCACGAACTCGGCGACCGCATTCATGCGGCGCGCGCACGGCTGGCCGCGCTCGATTTCGACGATGCAGTCCATGCGCGCGTCAGCGCGCTGTGTATCGCCGCGGCCGTCGACGGGCTGCGTGCCGATCTCGTGATGCTGCGCGCGGCGCGCGCGCTCGCCGCGCTGGAGCAGGCCGACGCGGTGACGGTGTCGCATGTCGAGCGGGTGGCCGACGCGGTGCTGCGGCACCGGCGCCACGCGGGCTCGCCGCCCTCGTCCGGCGCACCGCAACCCGACGACGAACGCAACGATCGCTCTGCGCCCGATGCGCGCGATCGACCCGACGATTCGTCGGATGTGGCGAAGAACGATTCCACCGCACCGCAGGGCGACTGGGGCTACCTGCCGCCCGAGCCGGCCGGGCTGCGCGACGTGAAAGGCGTGGTGCCGCTGCCGCTAAAAAAACGCTGAGCCATCGAGCCGGCGCCGCCGCGAACACCGTTCGCGGTCCTCGATGGCAATCAGGCGCAGCCGCGCGCGTGCCGGGCACGGTGCGCGCCGGCACGGCTGTGGCATGGCCCGCGACGCTCGCCGCGAAACGCGGCAGCGCGCTGCATCGCGACCATCTGCGCTACCGGAAACACGCCGGCACGCCGCACGCACTGCATTGCTTCGTGCTCGACTGTTCGGCGTCGATGCTGTCGCACGAGCGGCTCGCGTTGGCGAAGGGGCTGATCGTCGCGTATTTCGACCAGGCCGCGCGCGACCGCGTCGAAACCGCGCTGATCTGCTTCGGCGGCCATGGCGCCGTGCGGCGCTTCGGCCCGGCCGTGCCGCGCTGGTGGAATGCGCGCTGGCTCGAACCGGTCGAAGGCGGCGGCGGTACTCCGCTCGCGGACGGTATCGCGGCCGCCGCGCAATTGCTCGCGCGCGCGGCGCGGCGTGAGCCGGCCAGGCAGCGCTGGCTGTGGGTGCTGTCCGACGGACGCACGCGCGAGACGCCCGCGAAACCCGCGGCGGCCGATCACGTCGTGTTCGTCGACTTCGATGATGCAGCCGTGCGGATCGGGCAGGGCGCGCGGCTGGCCGACGCGTGGGGCGCGCAGTGGGTGATGGCCGACGCGCTGTGCACGGGCCGCGCCGGCTGATGGCCGGCCGGCGGTGCGCTATGATCGCCGCTTCTGCTTCAACCCATTGGAAAACCCCGCCATGCAAGTACTGGTCGATGCCGACGCGTGTCCCGCCGTCATCAAGGACATGCTGTTTCGCGCCGCGCGTCGTGCCGAAATCTGCGTGACGCTGGTCGCGAACCAGTTTCTGCGCACGCCGCCATCGCCGTTCATCAAGGCGGTGCAGGTGCCGGCCGGCTTCGACGTGGCCGATGCGCGCATCGTCGAGCTGGTGGAAGCGGGCGACCTCGTGATCACCGCCGACATCCCGCTGGCCGCCGCCGTGCTCGACAAGGGCGCGCATGCGCTCGACCCGCGCGGCAACTGGTTCAGCCGCGAGAACATCGAGGAACGCCTGTCGACGCGCGCGATGATGGACCAGTTGCGCAGCGCGGGCATCGACACGGGCGGGCCGGCGCCGTTCAGCGCACGCGACGGCAAGGCGTTTGCGTCGCAGTTCGACCGGTTCCTGGTGCGGCACGGCAAGCCTTGAGGTTGCATCGAGGCGGCCACGTGTCGTGATCGCCCTGCGTGGGGCTCCACCCGCGCGCCATGCGCTACCTCACCGAATCCGCGTTGAATCGCGCTCGTCGCCTATTCGAGGATGCAGGTTTGTCCCTGCGCTGCTATCGTGGCGCAAACCACAACACAGCATAGGAGCGCACGCGTGTCACCGACTCAACTTCTCGTTCCGACCTTCACCCAGATGCTGCGCGCGCAGTCCGCGTGGCTCGACAAGGCTGCCGCACACCGCCAGGCCGCGGGCGACGCGCCCGACGCGGCGATGTCGCTGAAGCTGGCGCCCGACATGTATCCGCTCGCGGCACAGGCGCGCTTCTCTTGCTTCCAGGCGATGGAGCCCGTCCACCGGCTGCGCGGCGAGCCGCTGCCGGCCGCACTGCTCGCATTGCGCGAGGCGGGATGGAATGCGGATGCGCAGCCCGGCACGCTCGCCGATGCGCAGGCGATCATCGCCGGCACGCTCACGTTTCTCGGCGACCTCGCACCGGATGCGCTCGATGGCGGTGCCGCGCTGCCGATCGCGCTCGACATGCCGAACGGGATCGCGTTCGACATGACGGGCGAACAGTACGCGCGCGACTGGGCGCTGCCGCAGTTCTACTTCCACGCGATCACCGCGTACGCGATCCTGCGCCACCATGGCGTCGAGCTCGGCAAGGCCGACTACGTGCCGCACATGCTCGCGTACGTCCGGCCGGGCACGATTCCGCAAGGTTGATCGGGCGGGCGTCGGGCATCTGCGAAGCGACATGACGCGGGCACTCTTCCTCTGCAGCCGCAACCGGCTGCGCAGCCCGACGGCCGAAGCGGTGTTCGCCGCATGGCCTGGCGTCGAAACCGACTCGGCGGGCCTCGCCCCCGATGCGGACACGCGCGTGTCCGCCGAGCAGCTCGACTGGGCCGACGTCGTATTCGTGATGGAGCGCGCGCACAAGGCGCGGCTGGCGGCGCAATTCGGCGCGCATCTGCGGCACAAGAAGATCGTCTGCCTCGACATTCCCGACCGTTATGCATACATGCAGCCGGAACTCGTCACGCTGCTCGAACGCAAGGCCGGCCCGTTGCTGCGCGCGTGACCGGCGCAGGCGCTATCGACGTCAGCGCAGCCGGCCGTTCGCGATCGCCGAAAAACCGTCGAGACGCAGCAGCTCGATGATCTTGCGCGTCGGCACGCTCGCACGCAGCGTGTCGAGCCGGTCGACCGTGAACCACTTGCAGCGGGCGATCTCGTTGCTCGCGCGCGGCGTCAGGTGCGCCGGCACGTCGGCCACGAACACGTGATGAAGCTTCGTCAACCCGCCGAACTGCACCGCGTAGTCGAGCGCGAGCCCCTCCAGCCGGGTTTCCTCGGCAAGCTCCCGCAATGCAGCATCGAGCGGCGTTTCGCCACGCCGGATCGTGCCGCCCGGCAGCGACCAGCGCGACGCGGCGCGGGCAACCAGCAGCACGCTGCTGCGCTGACGGCACACGATCGTGGCGCGTTCCTTGATGACGGCGAGAGTGTCCAGCCCGGTACTCATGTTCGGTAAAACAGGTGCTGAATCGTGGAGAAATTGCGTGTCGGCGGCGCGTTGCCCGGCAGCAGGCTACAGCGGCGTACAGGCACCCGTCGCGATCTTAGCGGTCGTTCATGACAGTTCCATGCACGCCTGCGCGGGACGACCGCCGGGTCACGCGTGCGTATAGATGCCGCTGCGCGCGGGCTTCGCGTGGCGCGGCTGGCGGCGCTTGTGAACGGCGCGCCGATGGTGGGACGGCGGCGGCGTGACGTGCCGGCGCGCGGGCGCGGGCCGTGCGGCCGGTGAGGCCGACTGCGGCGCGCCACCCGGCATCCCGGTCTGTCCTTCGCCGAAATGGAACGTCTGGGTTTGCGCATGTCCGACGCCCAGCGTCGACGCCAGCACGAAGGCCGCGAGCAACATCCGTTTCATGAATGATCCGTCCGATTTTTTTGAGATGAAGATTGCCCGCCAGCTTACGAAAGGCGGGGCGCGGCCGCAACCGGCCCGTGTGGGGCACCGTCCCACTTGCGCGCGGCGGCGTCTTCCGCGTCGCCTCAGGGCGCCGCCGGAGTTGACAACACAATTCCTGAGTGTGAATATAAATTCACGCACAAGAATTATCCGCCGAATCCGGAAGATCGCGCCGCAGGCGCGGGACCACCGGGGCCGGCCGTCCGATCAACCGGAACCAGGAGCGGGACGCATGGCGGAACACGAGCAGCAGGGCGCGCTGGCGGGATTGCGCATCATCGATCTGTCGCGGGTGCTGGGTGGCCCCTATGCCACGCAGATCCTGGCCGACCACGGCGCGGAGGTGATCAAGGTCGAACCGCCGTCCGGCGACGAGACGCGCGCCTGGGGCCCGCCGTTCGACGGCGACACCGCGTCGTACTTCCTCGGCGTGAACCGCAACAAGCTCGGTATCGCGCTCGACCTGACGCAACCGGCCGACCGCGAGCGGCTGCTCGGCCTGCTCGAACACGCGGACGCGATCGTCGAGAACTTCAAGATCGGCACGATGGAGCGCTGGGGGCTCGGCTTCGACGCGCTGCATGCGCGGTTTCCGCGCCTCGTTCATTGCCGTGTATCGGGCTTCGGCGCGGACGGCCCGCTCGGCGGGCTGCCCGGCTACGACGCGGCCGTGCAGGCGCTCGCGGGGCTGATGAGCGTCAATGGCGAAGCCGGTGGCGCGCCGCTGCGGGTCGGCGTGCCGATCGTCGATCTCGTCACCGGGCTGAACGCGGCGCTCGGCGTGCTGATGGCACTGCGCGAGCGCGATGCGAGCGGCCGCGGCCAGTTCGTCGAATCGACGCTGTTCGACTGCGCGCTGTCGATCCTGCATCCGCATACGCCGAACTTCTTCCATTCGGGGAAGGCCCCCGTGCGCACCGGCAATGCGCATCCGAACATCACGCCGTACGACAGCTTTCCGACGGCAGGCGTCGACATCTTTCTGGCGGTCGGCAACAACGGGCAGTTCGCGGGCTTGTGCGACGTGCTCGGCACGCGCGACTGGCTCGACGATCCGCGTTTCGCGGACAACCGCGCGCGCAGCGCGAACCGCGCCGCACTGCGCACGTTGCTCGAAACGGCGCTGGCCGGACACGACGGCGCGGCGCTCGCCGAGCAGCTGATGCGCCGCGGCGTGCCGTGCGCACCGGTGCTCGGGTTCGATGCGGCGCTCGACCATCCGCATGTCGCGCATCGGCAGATGAAGGTCGAGCTGGGCCGGCATCGCGGCATCGCGTCGCCGATCAAGCTCGGCCGCACGCCGGCCACATACCGGCGGCCGCCGCCCGCGCTGAACGAACACGCGGCCCAGGTGTTCGCCGACGCGGACGCCAACGACCACGACACACGCCAGAACTGACCGGACGGGAGTGCATTCCATGCAGTTCGACCTGACCGATGACCAGCGCGCGATCGAAAGCGCGATCGAGAAAATCTGCGCGCGCTTCGGCGACGACTACTGGCTCGAACGCGATCGCGCGGGCGGGTTTCCGGCCGATTTCCACGCGGCGCTCGCCGAGGCCGGCTGGCTCGGCATCGCGATGGACCCGGCCCATGGCGGCGCCGGGCTCGGGATGACCGAGGCCGCGCTGATGATGCGCACGATCAGCGCATCGGGCGCCGGCCTGTCCGGCGCGTCGGCCGTCCACATGAACATCTTCGGGCTGAACCCGGTGCAGGTGTTCGGCACCGACGCGCAGAAGGCGCGCTTCCTGCCGCCGCTGATCGCCGGGCGCGACAAGGCGTGCTTCGCGGTGACGGAACCCGATGCGGGCCTCGACACCACGCACCTGACCACGCAGGCGCGCCGCGACGGCGACCATTACCTGCTGAGCGGGCGCAAGATCTGGATCTCGACCGCGCAGGTCGCGAACAAGATGCTGATCATCGCGCGCACGACGCCGCTCGACCAGGTCGCGAAGCCGACCGACGGGCTGAGCCTGTTCTATACCGATCTCGACCGCTCTTGTGTCGAGGTGCGCGAGATCGACAAGATGGGCCGCAAGGCGGTCGATTCGAACATGCTGTTCATCGACAACCTGCGTGTGCCGGAAGGCGACCTGATCGGCCAGGAAGGCGACGGTTTCCGCTACCTGCTGCACGGGCTGAATCCCGAACGGATCCTGATCGCCGCGGAGGCGATCGGGCTCGGGCAGGCCGCGCTGCGGCGCGCGACGCAGTACGCGTGCGAGCGCGTCGTGTTCGGCCGGCCGATCGGGCAGAACCAGTCGATCCAGCATCCGCTCGCGCAGGCGTGGATGCAGCTCGAGGCCGCGTGGCTGATGGTGATGAAGGCCGCGACGCGCTACGACGCGGGGCAGTCGTGCGGCGCGGAGGCCAACGCCGCGAAATACCTCGGCGCGGAAGCCGCGTTCCAGGCGTGCCAGACGGCGGTCGCGACGCACGGCGGGATGGGCTACGCGAAGGAATACCATGTCGAGCGCTACCTGCGCGAGTGTATGATTCCGAGGCTCGCACCCGTGAGTCCGCAACTGATCCTGTGCTACATCGCGGAGAAGGTGCTCGGGCTGCCGAAGTCGTACTGACCGTACCGACCCGGCGGCCGGCCCGGTGCGCGGTTTCCCGTTCCGATTCAAGCGCTCGTCATGGACGTCAAACTCGTTGCCCGCACGCTCGACCTGTTCGAGCTGTTCGCCGCCGAACGGCGGCCGCTGCCGCTCACCGAACTCGCGCGCCTGCTCAATGTGCCGGCGTCGAGCTGTCTCGCGATGGCGCGCACGCTCGTGAGCCGCGGCTACCTGTACGAAGTGCGCAAGCGCGGTGGCTACTACCCGACGCGCCGCCTGCAGACGATCGCCGCCGCAATCGACGCGACCGATCCGGTCGTCGACATCGTCCATCCGCATCTCGTCGCGCTGCGCGACGCGAGCCACGAGACGGCCGTACTCGGCAAGATCCAGGGCGTATCGGTCACGTATCTCGACGTCGTCGAATCGGAGCAGGCGATCCGCTACACGCGCGCGCCGGGCGAACTGCGCCCGCTGCATGCGAACTCGATCGGCAAGGCAATTTTCGCGGAACTGGCGAGCGACGCGCAGCAGGCGCTCGGCATGCAGTTGCCGTTCGAACGCCTCACCGATGCGACGGTGGCGGACCTGCCTGCGCTCGTCGCGCAAACCGCCCGGTTTCGCGAACTCGGCTGGGCCGAGAACGTCGGCGAGAGCGCGCCCGAGCTGTCGGCGATCGCGGTCGCGCTGACGCTCGACGGCGACTGGTACGGGCTGTCGGTGGTCGGGCCGACCGAGCGGATTCGCCAGCATCGCGACATGCATGCCGCGCTGCTCGTCGACGCGAAGGCCAGACTGCTGGCCGAGCACGCGCGCGGCTAGCGCGCCGGCCCGCGGGCCGTCCGGCGACGATCCGGTAGCTCGCGATCGCCGTGAACGGCCCGCGATGCACAGGCCTGAAGCCTAGCGACGGCCGTTCCGCCGCATCACGACTTCACCCACACACCGCCCGCACTCGGGTTGTCGCCTTGCGTCCACCATTTCGCGCAGTATTTCGCGCCCTGGTACATCACGCAGGTGCCGCCTGAATACGCGGTGGTCGCCGACCACGTGGCCGTGCCGCCGCCCACCGCCTTCCACACGGCGGCCTGGCCGGGCACGTCGCCCTGCGTCCACCATTGCGCCTGGTACGTCGTGCCCTGGTAGGTGACCGTCGCGCCGGCCGTATAGACCTGGCCGGCCGCCCAGGGCGCGCCCGGCTGCGGCGTGCCGCCGTTCGAGCCGCCACCGTAGTTCGGATCCTGCGTGACGCCCGCGCCCCACTTGCCGTCGAGCTGCTTGAAGATCGTCGCGAACGCGTACGGCTGCTGCGCGACGCCCGAGCAGGTCGGCGACGCATACGTGCCGCCGGAAGGGCACGCCTGGTCGCGGCCGACCGACCAGTTGCCGAAGAAGCCGTAGCCGTTGCTGACCGCCGCGTTCAGCACGCTCTGCGCATTCGCGAGCGTGAAGGTTTCGCCCTGCACGTCGTTCGCGCCGATCATCGGCGTGACGCCGACCATCTGCCAGAGCTGCGCATGGGTCTTCGGCTGGCCGGCCGACTTGAAGGCCGTATCGAGTTGCGAGTACAGCGCCTGCGCGGCACTGATCGCGGCCGCGCCCATGTCGAGGTTCGCGGGGCCGTAGTCCATCGCCATCACGTTCACCGCATCGAACGCAGTGCGGTTCGAGATCGCCGCGTTGACGACGTTCAGGCCATCCTGCGTGAGCCCGGTCGGCATCGTCGGCAGCGTCAGCGTGACGTGCAGCGGCTTGCCTTTCGCCGCATAGCTCGCCTGCAGCTGCGTGACCGCCTGGAAGTTGCGCGCGACCGCGGCCGTGTCGGTTTGCGACGCGCCTTCGATGTCGAAGTCGACGTGCGTGAGACCGTACGTGTCGATCACGGTCTGGTACGCGCTCGCCAGCGCGGGGACCGTCGAGCATGCCTGCATCAGCGGCGTGCCGTTCGCCCCGCCGAACGACACGGCGACTTCGCCGCCTTTCGCGCGATAACTCGCGATCGACGTCGACAGCGCGGTCAGCAGGCCGCCGCTCGCGCCGTTGCCGATCGGCTGAACGCCGCCCCAGGACGGCACGCAACCGTTGCCCGCGACCACGAACGCGAGCGTGAACTGCTGGATGCCTTGCCGGACGCCGATCTGGTCGACGAGCGGTGTCGGATAGAGCGTCACGTCGACATAGGGCGCATAGACGCCGGCGCCCTGGGACACGCTCGCCACGGCAAGCAGGCAACCCGCCGCCAATGCGCGCGGGATGAAACGCGGCAACACATTGTTGTTCATTGTGTTCTCCAAGTGGAAGAGGGATACGCTGGCCTGCGTATCGCCGCCGGTCGGGCGACCGGGCATGCCCGGCCGGCGGCGTGCCCATCTTGGAGGAATCGCGTCGAATAGTGAATGGTCAGGAGTTCTTTTTGTTATTTGATTCCCGATACGTAACGATCTTGCCGATTCGACACAGTTGCGGAATGCGTGACACGGGTGATTTTTCCGATCGATCGCGCCGATCGCGAGTGGCCCCATGCGCGTCGTTCGCGACGCATCAGGCCGATGGCATCAGGCCGATGGTGGCTGCGCGAGCGAGCGTGCCAGTGCGACGAAGCGCTCGACGCACGCCGACGCGAACGGCTCGTTCCACGACACGATCTGCTCGACCGCGCGCGTGCCGGCAAGCGGCACGTAGACCACGCCCGGACGCTGCAGCGTGGCCGTGAAGCCCGGCACGATCGCGATGCCACGCTCGGCGGCCACCAGCGACACGAGCGTCGTGATCTGTGCGGCGGTCGCGCCGATCCGCGGCGCGAATCCGGCTTGCGCGCACAGGTCGTCCAGCGCCGCAGTCAGTGCCGAACCGTAACCGGGCGGAAAGGTGACGAAGGTTGCGTTCGCAAGCTCGGCGACGTCGACGCTCGCACGGCTCGCGAGCGGATCACCGGCCGGCACGGCCGCGACGAGCGGTTCGCGCGACACGACCAGTGACGCCACCGGCACGCCGGGCGCACCGTCCCACGCCCAGCCGAAACCGATGTCCATCGTGCCGTCCGCGATCTGCTGGCGCTGGCTCGCGGTCGCCGCCTCGCGAAACGCGAGTTCGACGTCGGGCATCGTCCGGCTCGCGACGCGGATGACGTCCGGGAACGTGTCGGACATCGGAATCGAACTCGCATAGCCGATCACGATCCGCCCGGCGATGCCCTGCGCGATCTTGCGCGCGCTCGCCTCGGCCTCGGCGGCCGCGCTGACGACGTTGCGCGCATGGTCGAGGAACGCGGCGCCTTCCGGCGTCAGCCGCACCGCGCGCGTCGAACGTTCGAACAGCCGTACGCCGAGCTCGCTTTCCAGCGCGGCGATATGGCGCGTCAGCGGCGGCTGCGCGACCCGCAGGCGCAACGCCGCGCGGCCGAAGTGCAGTTCGTCGGCGACGACCACGAAATAGCGGAGGCGGCGCAGGTCGAGCATTGTTGTGGTTCCGGTATCAATGGCGTTGAAAACGGTATTGGCGTGCCTGCGGCGCACTCGTCAGACTGTCGGCATCGACGAACAGGCCGCTCCGATGAACGACAGGACCACGCGCATCGCGTTCTTTCTCTGCGGCTTCGCCGCGTTTCTCAATCTGTATTCGACGCAGGGCATCCTGCACGAACTCGCGGCCACCTTCGGTGTCAGCGCGGAGCGCGCGGGGCAGGGCGTGAGCGCCACCACGACGGCCGTCGCCATTATCGCGCCGTTCGTCGGCGTGCTGGCCGCGCGCATCGAGCGGCGCGTCGCGATCTCGCTCGCGGCGGTGGCCGTCGCGCTGCCGGTCGTGTGGTCCGCGCATGCGGGGAGTTTCGCGTCGTTTCTCGGCGCGCGCTTTGCAGCCGGTCTCGTCATGCCGTTCGTCTTTGCGCTGTCGATCACCTATATCGCCGAGCGCTTCGATCGCGGTACGTCGGCCGAGATCAGTGCGCTGTTCGTCGCCGGCACAACGCTCGGCGGCTTCGCCGGCCGCTTCGCGACCAACCTGATGACGTCGATGTGGGGCTGGCGGCATGCGCTCGACGTCGTCGCGGCGCTGTGTCTCGTCACGGGCGTCGCGATCTACGCGAGCCTGCCGGCGTCCGGCGGGATCGCGCGGCACGTCGAGCACGATGCGGATAGCGGTGCGGGGCCGTCGTCGCGCATCGTCACGCGTGGCCCGCTGCTCGCGTCGTTCGCGATCGGCGCATGCGTGCTCGCGTCGCAAGTCGCGACGTTTACGTTCGTCGGCCTGCGCCTGGCCCGCGCGCCGTTCGGCTTCGGCACGGTCGGGATCGGCGCGATCTACGCGGTGTTTCTGGTGGCGGTGGTCGTGACCCCGCTGGCAGGACGCGTCGCGCGGCATCGCGGCCCGCGCGCGCCGGGGCTTGCCGCGGCCGCGCTCGCGATCGGCGGGGCGCTGCTCACGCTGTCCGACAACGTGCCGGTGATCCTGGCCGGCCTCGCGCTCGGCTCGACCGCCGTGTTCGTCGAACAGGCGTCGGCCAACACGTTCATCTCGCAGGCGGCGTCGAGCGCCCGCTCGACGGCGATCGGCATCTACCTGTCCTGCTATTACTTCGGCGGCAGCCTCGGCTCGATCCTGCCGGTGCCGGGCTGGCATCGGTGGGGATGGGCCGGCTGCGTCGCGTTCGTGGTCGCGGCGCAGGCGATCGTCGGCATGCTCGTGTACCGGTTCTGGCATGCCGACGGCGCAGCCGGCACCGCGCAGGCCGACGCCCGCGGCGTCACGCCGACGCGTTGACCGGTTCAGCGATACCAGCGCGGCGTATAGACCCACTCGCGTGCGTTGCCGATCGCGAAGCGGCGCGTCGTCGACGAACCAATGATCACCATCGTGCGCATGTCGACCTGATCGCTGCGCAGCGCGCCGAGCGTCGTCGTCGTGAGCGTCGCGCCCGGCCGGCCGATGTCGCGGCCGAGCACGACCACCGTATCGGCGTGGCGGTGCGTGCGCACGACATCGAGCGCACGATCGAGCTGCCACGGCCGCGCGCGCGAGATCGGGTTGTAGAACGCCATCACGAGATCGGCCTGCGCCGCATGGCTCAGGCGCTTCTCGATCACGTCCCACGGCTTCAGGTTGTCCGACAGCGAGATCGCGCAGAAATCATGGCCGAGCGGCGCGCCGGCCTGCGCGGCCGTCGCGAGCGACGCCGAGATGCCGGGTTCGATGCGCAGGTCGACCGCGGCCCAGTGCGGATCGCGCGCTTCGTCGAGTGCTTCGAGCACGGCCGCGGCCATCGCGAATACGCCCGGGTCGCCCGACGACACGACCGCGACGCGCCGGCCCTCGGCCGCGAGTTCGAACGCATGGCGTGCACGCTGCATCTCTTCGCGATTGTCGGTGCCGTGCACGCGCTGGTCATCGCGGAACGGGCCGGCCATGTTCACGTAGGTCGTGTAGCCGAGGATGTCGGTTGCGTCCGCAAGCGCGGTGCGCGCGGCCGGCGTGAGCCACGCGGCGCCGCCCGGGCCGAGGCCGAGCACCGTCAGGCGGCCGCGCACCCGGCCGAGCGTGGCGGGATCGACGGGATGCGACGCGACCGCGCATGCGATGCCGTTCGTCGTGGCGCGCAGCGTGTGTGCGACGCGCAGCGCGTGGCCGAGCAGGGTGACCGCATCATCGGTCGCGTCAGCGTCAGCGTCGGTTTCGGTTTCGGTTTCGGTTTCGGCATCGACGAAGCGCAGCGGCACGTCGAGCGTTTGCGCGGCTTCTTCCAGCACGGCATTACCGATTTCCGATGCGGGCGCAACGATGGCCGCGAGCGCCAGTCGTGCGAGACCTTGCGAATCGAGCGCGGCATCGATGCGGGCGGCAAGCGCTTCATCCGCGTGGATAGCCTGCGCATCGACGCCGACCACCACGCTGCGCGGATGAATCACGAGTTCGTCGCGCGCACCGCGCCATGCATCGGGGGTTACGCGGATCGCATGCATGGCCGCATCGTCGCGCGGCAGCGCGACATCGTCGAGCCACGGCGCCGCGCCGTCGATACGCGTCGACGCGCCCGCGAGCAGATCGGATACGAAGCGCTTGCCCTGGCCGAGATCGGCGAGCGCATAGCCCGCCGGCGGATTGAGTACGCATGCGCCGAAGCGCAGTTCGCCGCTCGTCGTGATCGCCGGCGCAACGCCGACGCATGCGGCGATTTCCCGCGCGATCACGTTCACGCCCGTCAGCCCGCCGAGCAGCGGCACGACCGCCGAGCCGTCTTCCGCCACGGCGAGCACGGGCGGCTCGACGCCCTTGTCGGCAAGCGCGGCGGCGATGCAGCGGATCACGATGCCGGCCGCGCACAGCGCGACGATCGGCAGGCCGCGCGCATAGAGTTCACGCAGGTGCGCGCCGAGATCGTCGAACGGCACGTCGGCCGCGACGCGCGATGCGAGGCCGTGCACGAGCGCACCCGGATAGCGCGCCTGGATGCGCCGCGCGGTATCGAGCGCGCCCGCGCCGAGAATCACGATCGCGGGCGGAGTCGTCATCCTTGCCATTTTTCCCCCGGCACGACGAGCAGCGAGAAATACGGCGACGCCATCGGATCGACTTCGTCGAGCGGCACGATGCGCTGACTCGCCATCGTCGCGCGCTCGACATACAGCGCGCGCTTCGCGAGCCCCAGTTCGTCGAGCACCCGCCGCACCTTGTCGAAATTGCGGCCGAGCTTCATCACGACGGCCGCGTCGGCCCGCGCGAGCCGTTCGCGCAGTTCGGGCTCGGGCAGCACGCCCGACAGCACCGACAGGCTCTGGTTGCGATAGACGAGCGGTTGGCCGAGCACCGCGGTGCCGCCGAGCATCGAACACACGCCGGGGATCACCTCGGTGTCGTAGCGCGGCGCGAGGCGGTCGTGCAGGTACATGTAGGAGCCGTAGAAGAACGGATCGCCTTCGCAGATCACCGCGACGTCGCGCCCCGCGTCGAGATGCGCGGCAACGATCTCGGCGGCCGTGTCGTAGAAGTCGGCGATCACCGTCTCGTAGCACAGCGGCGGCGGCAATGCCTCGGTCGTCACCGGATAGACGAGCGGCAGTTGCGTCTGCCCGTCCTGCAGGTGCGATTCGACGATCCCGTACGCATTGCCTTTCTTGCCCTTCGCGACGAAATACGCGACAACCGGCGCGGCCTGCAGCACGCGCAGCGCCTTGATCGTCATCAGTTCGGGGTCGCCCGGGCCGACACCGACCCCGAACAGGCGTCCGCGCGCGGTACTCATTCGACCTCCGTCGCGAGTGCGTTGACCGCAGCCGCCGCCATCGCGCTGCCGCCGCGCCGGCCGAGCAGCGCGACGTACGGCACGCCGCGGCTGTCGGCATCGAGCAGCGCCTTCGACTCGGCCGCGCCGATGAAGCCGACCGGGAAACCGAGGATCAGCGCGGGGCGCGGCGCGCCGGCGTCGATCATGTCGAGCAGATGGAACAGCGCGGTCGGCGCATTGCCGATCACGACGACGCTGCCCGCGAGGTGCGGACGCCACAGCTCGAGCGCGGCGGCCGAACGCGTGTTGCCGAGATGCCGCGCGAGATCGGGCACCTCGGGCTCGCCGAGCGTGCAGATCACGCGGTTGTCGGCCGGCAGCCGCGCGCGCGTGATGCCTTCGGCGACCATCCTCGCGTCGCACAGGATCGGCGCGCCGGCCGCGAGTGCCGTGCGGCCCGCCGTGCCGGCACCGGCCGAGAAGCGCAGGTCGTAGACGACGTCGACCATCCCGCACGCATGGATCACGCGCACCGCGAGTTTCTCGAGGTCGGGCGGAACCTGCGACAGGTCGGCCTCGGCGCGGATCGTCGCGAACGACTGGCGGTAGATTTCCTGCCCGTCGCGAATGTAGTCAAGCATCGGTGGTGTCCTGGCTGTGCCGCGCGCCCGTCAGTCGGGCCGCGGCCTGGTCAATCGTCAGATGGCGCGCGAGCGGGGCGCCGAGGCCCGCAGCGGCGTCGCGCCGGTAAAGGTCGTAGTGCGCGGGCGCAACCGCGACGAGCGTGTGCGTCGCGGGATGCGGCAGCGCGCAGTGGCGCTCGCAACCGGTCAGGTGCACGTCGACTGCGTGGCCGATGCGGGCGGCGAGCGCGAGTGCGTCGTGCTTCGTGTCGGCGCGCGCCTTCGCGCAGCCCGCGCTGCCGGTGCACGCGACGAGCGCAGCGAGCGGGTCGGACGACGCGCAGACGAGGCCGAGCGACGCGAGCGCATCGAGCGTGGCCGGTGCGCGTGCGCGCGATACGTCATGCAGGAACACGCCTTGCCACGGCGTCATCGACAGCGTGCCGTCGCCGTCGGTTTCGGCCAGCGCGGCGAGCCGTTCCAGTTGCGTCGCATCGAGCCGGCCGAGCACGAATTGGGCGCCGACGTTGCAGCGCGCCGCATCGAGCGACGGGCGCACGCCGAAACGCAGCGTCGGGTCGGTGCACGTGCGGCGCCACCCGGCGAGCGCCGGATCGGCTGCAAGCGGGAAGGGCAGGTATTGCTGCGCGCGTTCCAGCAATGCGCGTTCGCCGCAGGTGGCGAGCAGCGCGCGTAGCCGCGTGACGTCGGCCGGTGCGAGATCGAGAAACGCGAGCAGCAGCGCGCGAACCAGCGCAGCGGCTTGATCGGGCGCGACATCGACCGAAGCGGGCGGGTCGTCGTGTGCAACCGGCGGGCAGCCGGCCAGCCCGGCTGCGATACGCATCGCGCCGTCGCCGCGACGCCAGGCGGCCAGCCAGATGTCGTGCGGATGATCGAGCGCCGCAACCGATTCGCCGCCGTCGAGCTGGATCGAGAATTTCGGCGACAACTCGCCACGGCGGGGCTCGCGCGCCAGCATGTCGAAGAGCGGCACGGCGAGCGCGCGGCTGTCGACGAGCGCGGCAGGGTCGTGGCCGGCGAGCGGGCTGAGCATCAGGTTGCGCACGTCGTCGCTCGCGGCGAGCGCCGCCGCGTCGGCGGCGGCATTCGACGTGGCGTCGACGGACGGGCCGAGACCCGCGTCGAGCAACGCGCGCGTCAGCGCGTCGGCCGCGCCGTCGCGAATGCCGCGCAACTGGAGATTCGCGCGATTGGTCGCGTCGATCGCGCCGGAGCCGAATACCCGCGCGGCGGCGGCGATCGCACGCGCCTGGCGCGCGTCGAGCCGGCCGCCCGGCAGCTTGATCCGGCACAGTCCGCCGTCGGCGGCCGCAACCACGCGCACGAGCCCCGGGCAGGCCGACGGGCGCATGACAGGCGATGCAGGAATCGAAACGGGGGCGGAACTCAACGGGGTACCGGGGCAGTGTCGCGCCGCGGCCAACGCATCGGTACACCCCGCCCGACGCCGACTGGCACGCACGCACTTTCTGGCCGGCAGGTCTCCTGGCTGACAGGTCGGCGCCGACTCCCGGCCTTCCCGGTGGAACCAGTGGCATGAGGGGGAGATCGGCTCGCTGTCTACAGTTGCGGGGGCAGCCACAGCGGCGCGTGGCGCGCCCTGTGTTCCCTCTTCGGCCCCGAGGGGCACCGGCGAACGAACGGCCGTAGGATACCCGATTTTCGCGACGATCCGGCATCGGCGATGCGTCGCACAACCGCGTCGCAGCACGGCTGCAGCCGGTTTTGTGCTGCCGCGTCAATGGTACGATTGGCGGCTCGGCACCCGATGGCCGGGCCGTATCGCACCGGCGGCCGACGTGCACGGCGCGGAGGCGGATCAGGATCGGAATCAGCAACGAATCAACGCGCGGCAGCCCGGCCGCCGCGCATCGCAACAAACGGTAGGAAATCGAACGATGGGGAAGGGTGCATGACGGCGTGGCTGACAGTAGTGGGCATCGGCGACGACGGTTACGCGGGGCTCGGACGCAGCGCGCGTCGCGCGCTGCTCGACGCGACGCTCGTCGTCGGCGCGAAGCGGCATCTCGACATGCTGCCCGCGCGGCTGCCGGCCGCGCGCGAAACGTGGCCGTCGCCGTTCGATCTGGCGGGCGTGCTGGCTCGACGCGCGTCGCCCGTCTGCGTGCTCGCCAGCGGCGACCCGATGCTGTTCGGCGTCGGCGCCACGCTCGCGCGCCAGCTTTCCCCCGACGAATGGCGCATCCTGCCTGCGCCGTCGTCGCTGTCGCTCGCGGCCGCGCGCCTCGGCTGGGCGCTGCAGGATGTCGGCGCGATTTCGCTCGTCGGCCGCCCGCTGGCGACGCTCGCGCGTCACCTGCTGCCCGGCCGACGCCTGTTCGTGCTGAGCGCCGACGGCCGCACGCCGGCCGCCGTCGCGGCCGAACTCGTCGCACGCGGCTTCGGGCCGACGCGCATCAGCGTGTTCGAACATCTGGGCGGCCCGCTCGAGCGCCGTCTCGACGGGCTCGCGCAGGACTGGCGCATCGACGAAACGGCCGCGCTCAACCTGGTCGCGCTCGACTGCCTGGCCGGCCCCGATGCGCCGCGCCGCGCGCTCACGCCCGGCCTGCCCGACGATGCGTACCGTCATGACGGCCAGCTCACCAAGCGCGACCTGCGCGCGATGACGCTGGGGCGTCTCGCGCCCGCGCCCGGCGAGTTGCTGTGGGACGTCGGCGCCGGCAGCGGCTCGATCGGCATCGAATGGATGCGCGCGCATCCGTCATGCCAGGCGATCGCGATCGAAGCGCATGCGGAGCGGCAGCGCTTCATCGAGCACAACCGTGACGCGCTCGGCGTGCCGGGCCTGCAGCTCGTCGCGGGCCGCGCGCCCGATGCGCTCACGGGGCTCGCCGCGCCCGACGCGATCTTCATCGGCGGCGGGGCGACCGCGCCCGGCGTGTTCGACGCGTGCTGGGCAGCGCTGAGGCCCGGCGGCCGGCTGGTCGCGAACGCGGTCACGCTGCAGGGCGAGATGACGCTCGCCGCGTGGCGCGATGCGCACGGCGGCACGCTCACGCGCGTGTCGCTCGCGCATGCCGAGCCGCTCGGCCGCTTCGATACGTGGCGACAACCGTTGCCGGTCACGCTGTACGACGCGCGCAAGCCCGACCCGGCCGACACATCCGCGTCGTCGGCCACGACGAACACGACGGACGCGTGATGCGCGACGAGACCCCCGAACAGCCCGCACCGCTACGCTTCGGCTATACGACCGGCAGCTGCGCGACCGCGACGTCGCTCGCCGCCGCGCGGCTGCTGCTCGCGGGCCGGGCGGACGACGCGGTCGAGATCGTGCTGCCGAAGGGGCAGCGCGTGATGATGCGGCTCGAGTTCTGCCGGGCGACGGCCGACGGTGCGGAAGCCGGCACGATCAAGGATGCCGGCGACGATCCGGACGTCACGCACGGTGCGCTGATCTTCGCGCGCGTCGCGCTCGCGGCGGCGCCCGGCGTGCGGTTTCATGCGGGGCCGGGCGTCGGCACGGTCACGCGCGCGGGGCTGACGCTGCCGGTCGGCGAACCGGCGATCAACCCGGTGCCGCGCCAGATGATGACGACGCACCTGGAAGCGCTGGCGGCCGAGCATGGCTATGCGGGCGGCTTCGACGTGACGATCGGCGTCGAAGGCGGCGAAGCGCTCGCGCTGAAGACGATGAACCCGCGCCTCGGCATCGTCGGCGGGCTGTCGATCCTCGGCACGACCGGCATCGTGCGGCCGTTCTCGTGTTCGGCCTATATCGCGTCGATCCACCAGGGCATCGACGTCGCACGCGCGAACGGCATCACGCACATTGCCGCGTGCACCGGCAACGCAAGCGAGGATGCGATGCGCGCGCACTATCAATTGCCCGACATGGCGCTGATCGAGATGGGCGATTTCGCGGGCGCGGTGCTCAAGCACCTGCGGCGCGCGCCGGTCGTGCGGCTGTCGATGTGCGGCGGCTTCGGCAAGCTCAGCAAGCTCGCGGCAGGCCATCTCGACCTGCACAGCCGCCATTCGAGCATCGACCTGCCGCTGCTCGCGCAGTGGGCGGCCGAAGCCGGCGCCAGCGATGCGCTGCAAGGCGCGATGCGCGCCGCGAACACGAGCCAGGAAGCGCTGAAGCTTGCGCACGCCGACGGCGTGCCGCTCGGCGATCTCGTCTGTGCACAGGCGCTGCGCGTCGCGCGCGACATCGTGCCGCCGTCGGTGGCCATCGAGATGTTCGCGATCGACCGGCAGGGCCGCATCATCGGGGAGGCGCGATGAGCACGCGCATCCTGCTGCTCGGCGGCACCGGCGATGCGCTGAAGATCGCTCGCGCGCTCGGCTCGCATCATGTGTACAGCCTGGCCGGCCTCGGCAAGGTGCCCGACGACCTGCGCTGCGACGTGCGCATCGGCGGCTTCGGTGGCGCGGCCGGGTTGGCTACCTATCTGCGCGACGCCGGCATCGGCCTCGTGATCGACGCAACGCATCCGTATGCCGCGCGGATCAGCGCGAATGCCGCAGCCGCCGCGCGTGAAGCGGGCGTGCCGTTGTGGGCGCTGCGCCGCGCGCCGTGGGTGCCGCAACCCGGTGACGACTGGCGCATGGTCGACGACTGGGCCGGCATCGAGGCCGCGCTCGCGCCGTTCAGGCGGCCGTTGTTCACGCTCGGCCGCGAACCGCTCGCGCATCTCGATACGATCCCGCCGCACCAGTTCTGGCTCGTGCGCTGCCTCGACGCGCATCCCGGCAACGCGCGCGCGCAGATCGTCGCCGCGCGCGGGCCGTTCACGCTCGACGGCGAGCGCGCGCTGTTCGCGCTGACGGGCATCGACGTCGTCGTCAGCAAGAACAGCGGCGGCGCGGCCACGGAAGCCAAGCTCGATGTCGCGCGCGAACGCAGGCTGCCGGTCGTGATGCTGCGCCGGCCGCCGCTGCCCGACGCCGATCGTGTGTTCGACTCGGCCGCGGCGCTCATCGACGCGCTCGATCCGGCCGCACGCGCGTGACGCCGCGCGGCCGGTCATCCCATGAATTGACGGAGATTTTTCGATGACGGTGTATTTCATCGGCGCGGGCCCCGGCGACCCGGAGCTGATCACGGTGAAGGGCCAGCGCCTCGTGCGCACGTGCCCGGTGATCCTGTATGCGGGTTCGCTGGTGCCGGCGGCCGTGCTCGACGGCCATCGCGCGGAGCAGGTCGTCAATACCGCCGAACTCGACCTCGACGCAATCGTCGCGCTGCTCGCCGACGCGCACGCGAAAGGGCAGGATGTCGCGCGGGTGCATTCGGGCGACCCGTCGCTGTACGGTGCGATCGGCGAGCAGATTCGCCGCTTGAAGGCGCTCGGGATTCCGTATGAAATCGTGCCCGGCGTGACGGCCACGGCTGCGTGCGCGGCGACGCTCGGCGTCGAGCTGACGCTGCCCGGTGTCGCGCAGACGGTGATCCTCACGCGCTTCGCGGGCAAGACGACGATGCCGGAAGGCGAATCGCTCGGCGCGCTCGCCGCGCACCGCGCGACGCTCGCGATCCATCTCGGCGTGCGCCATCTCGCCCGCATCGTCGACGAAGTGTTGCCGCATTACGGCGCCGATTGTCCGGTCGCGGTGATCTATCGCGCGAGCTGGCCCGATGAAGCGCGCGTGACCGGCACGCTCGCCGACATCGTCGGCAAGGTGCAGGGCACGCAGATCGAGCGCACCGCGCTGATCCTGATCGGGCGCGTGCTCGACGCAGAAGGGTTCACGGATTCGACGCTGTACGCTGGCGCAGGCTGATCACGCGCGGGCCGGCGCGGGTTCGGTGCGGCGTTCGCGCATGTGCTTGGGTGCTTGTAGCGCGCCGCGCCGATCGTGATCGCAGCGCCGATGAAGTAGATCGGCGCCGCGATGCCGACGACGGGGCTCAGGTCGAGCACGACCACCGCCATATCTAATCGCGGCGGGGTGATATGCGCGGGGCACGCGCTATGCACGCGCGGCGTGCAGGACCCGCTTCGGCGCAAACCCCGCCGCCAGCGCGAACAGCGCGACACACAGGCAGGCCATCGCGATCCAAGCGGGCGTCAGGTCCGCGAGGTGCTGGCGCACGATGCCCGCCCCGAACGGGAACAGCCCGGCGATCAGGTAGCCGATGCCCTGCACGAACCCCGTCAGCGACGCGGCATCGGCCGGCGTCGAGGCATGGTCAACGGTGACGATCAGCGACAGCGGAAACAGCGCGCCGATTCCCGCGCCCAACAACAGCGCGGCCGGCAACGCCAGCGTCTCGGGCGCGGCCAGCATCACCAGCAAGCCGACGAACAGCGACGCAATCGACGCGTACAGCGCGGGGCGGCGATCGGGCAGGCGGTCGATCGTCGCCGAGATCGTCAGCCCCGCGACGACTTCCGCGAGCGTCACGCCGCCGAGCAGGCTGCCGGCCGCCGTCGGCGACCAGCCGAGCCGCATGTAGTACGGCGGCAGCCACGCGAGCACGAGCGTGTACGCGCCCGTCGCGATGCCGAAGAACAGCGCGAGCCGCCACGCGCGCGGCGAGCGCGACGGCTGAGTGTTCGATGCCGACGTCGGCCCGGCGGCGAGCGCGTCGCCGCCGCGACTGGCCAGCGGCCACGCCAGCGCGGCCACCACGGCCGGCAGCGCCCATCCCGCGAGCGCGGGGAGCCAGCCCCAGCGCGCCGCGGCGAACGGCGCGACGACGCTCGCAAGCACGGCGCCGCCCATGATCGACGTCGAATAGACGCCCATCGCACCGCCGATCCGCGTCGCGAAATGCGCCTTCACGAAGCCGGGCAGCAGCGCCTGCACCATCGCGATCCCGACGCCCGCGCAGCAGGCGCTCGCGAGCAGCAGCCACGCGTGCTGCGCGCCGATGCGCGACACGCAGGCGAGCCCGATCAGCGCGACGCCGAGCCAGACGCCGCCCGCAATCCCGGTCAGGCGCTGCAGGCGCCGCGCACTCAGTGCGCCGAGGCCCATCAACAGGATCGGGATCGTCGTCAACAGGCTGGCCGCGCCGTCGCTGAGGCCGGTCGCGCGCTGGATCATGTCGAGCAGCGGGCCGACCGCGGCAAGCGCCGGCCGCAGGTTCAGCCCGACAAGGACGATGGCGGCGAGCCGCCATCCGGGAGAAGTGAAGCGATTCATTGCAAGGCCCTCGTTATCGGTGCGCGGCCCCCGGTGAGACGCCGCGCGCATTTCATGTAAAGTATCTCGACATCAAGATAAATGCTGATTTATCTCGACGTCAAGATAACTGGTGAGCCGAGGAGGGTTAATGGATCGAGCCGCGCATGCGCTCGCGCAATGGCGCGCCGAGCGCCCGGATCTCGACGCGTCGTCGATGGTGGTGATGGGGCGGCTGCAGGAAGCGGCGCTCGTGATCGCGCGTGACCGTCTCAATCCGCTGTTCGCGCGCTACGGGATGCAGCCGGGCGAATTCGACGTGCTGGCCACGCTGCGGCGCGGCGGGGCGCCGTTCGCACTGACGCCGACGGCGCTGTACGACGCGCTGATGATGTCGTCGGGCGGGATGACCGCGCGCATCGACCGGTTGCAGAAGGCCGGTTGGGTGGAGCGCCGGCCGAACCCGGCGGATGGGCGCGGCACGCTCGTCGCGCTGACGGAGACCGGCCGCGCGCTGATCGACGAGGCAGTCGTCGCGCATATCGACAATCAGCGCGAGTTGCTGGGTGTGCTGTCGGATGCGGAACAGGCGCAGTTGTCGGAACTGCTGGGAAAGCTGCTGGCGGGGTTGGGAGACGGGGCGTCGAACGCAGCGGACGGAAAGTAGCGCCGCAGAAAGCGTGATGCGAACGCGCGAGGCGGACGAAACAATCGTCGTGAATGGTGGTTGACGTCGCTTGCCGAGCCGTGGCGGACGCGTCGTCACGCGGAATCCACGCCTGCCCCTCACCGCAAAACGGCCAATCAAGTGGCCAACCGCGGCTTTTCGTACGACGCGTAACCATTGACGCATGTCGTTGAGGTAGAGCCCGAAGGTACGGTTTCCTTACCGCAAAAGCTCGACCATCACGACATCGGTGTCGTCTCGCGCCACCAGCGTGAGCCGCGATTCGCCGCGGACGGCAACGCCGTCGCGCGGCGCGAGCCGGACTTCGCCGACATCAAGCCGGCCATGATCTGCAACCAGGTACGCCACGCCTGCCCCCGGCAATACGTGATGCACCGTCGTGCCTTCGCGTAACGTCGCGATGCGCACGCGCGCGTCGGCGTGGATGGGCAGCGCACCCGCGCGCACGTCATCGGCGTCGCCGCTCGCCAGCGTGATGAAGCGGCCTTCGCGACATTCGCGTGAACAGGTTCGCGTCGTCCAACGCGGCGTGCCGCCTGGCGTGCGCGGATGCAGCCAGATCCGGAACAGCCGCGCGGGGACGTTCTCCTCGTTGCGCTCGGCAACGTGGAGAGCGGCGCCCGCACGCATCGCCTGGATGGAATCGGCGACCAGCCGCGTGCGATTGCCCGCGTCATCTTCGAAAGTGATCGCGCCCGAGCGCACCCACGTCACGATCTCGACGTTCCGGTGAACGTGCAGACCCAAGCCGGCATGCGGCGCGATCGCTTCGTCGTTCCAGGCGCTGAGCGCGCCGAGTGAACCATGATCGGGGCGTCCGCAGGCGCCGAGGCGGAAATGCATCCGCGTGTCGCGCCAGTCGCTCCGGGTCGCGCCAAGCAACTGAAACGATCGATGTTCGATCATGATGTGTCCGGGTTCAAACGCGCGTCCGCGCCGGGCGCGGGTTCGATCGTCGACGATCGCATCCGCGCGCCCGGGGCCACGCTTAGATTTGCTGCTGGCCGCCGTCGACGAACAGCTCGACACCGTTCACGAAGCTCGCGTCGTCCGAGGCGAGGAACAGCGCGGCACTCGCGATCTCGCCAGCCTCGCCGAGGCGTCCCATCGGGATCTGGGCCGCCAGGTAATCGGCGAGACCCTGGCGCTGGGCGGCGTCGTCACCGGCGAGGTCGAGCAGGCCGGGCGTGCGGGTCGCCCCCGGGCTGATCGTGTTCACGCGGACGCGGCGGTCCTTCAGGTCGAGAATCCAGCTGCGTGCGAAGGCGCGCACCGCGGCTTTCGATGCCGAATACACGCTGAAGGCAGCGGTGCCGGCGCTACCTGCCGTCGAACCGGTGAGAATCACCGATGCGCCGTCGGCGAGCAGCGGCAGTGCTTTTTGCACCGTGAACAACACGCCCTTCACGTTGCGATCGAAGGTGTCGTCGTAGTGTTCTTCGGTGATGCTGCCGAGCGGCAGCATCGAACCGCCGCCGGCGTTCGCGAACAGCACGTCGAGGCGCCCCTGTTCTTCCTTGATCTGCGCGTACAACGCGTCGAGTTCATCGAGCTTCGTGGAATCGACACGGACGCCCGTCGCGTTGCCGCCAGCTGCCCGGATGCCGTTCACGGCGGCGTCGAGTTCGGCCTGACGGCGACCGGTGAGGTAGACGTGCGCGCCTTCCGCCGCGAAGCGTTGGGCGGTGGCAAGGCCGATGCCGCTGGTTGCGCCGGTAACGAGGGCGATCTTGCTGTCGAGTTTGCGTGCCATGTTGCTTCTCCTTCCGTTCGATAAGTGGGACTGCGTTCGGTGTTGCGTGCTGCGATGTAAGGAGAATATCGACGCCCCGATCATTTCGAAATAGAATTGATTGCAATCCAACGTTGCATAAATGAAAAGATGAGGGGCGATGGCAAAGCTGCCTGATTTCGAAGGACTCGCGATGTTCGCGAAGGTCGCCGAGGAAGGATCGTTCGCGGCGGCGGCGCGTGCGATGGGGGTGTCCGTCGCGACAGTCTCGCGTGGCGTCGCCCGTCTGGAAGACCGGTTGGGTGCGCGGCTCTTCAATCGCACGTCGCGACAGCTCGCGCTGACCGAGTTCGGCCGGACCATTTGCGAGACGGCCGGCGAGATCTATCGCCGGGCCGAGGAAGCGGAAAGTGCCGCGCGCGAGATGTCGTTGCAGCCGCGCGGATTGGTGCGGCTCGCCGTGCCGATGTCGTTCGGGCTGCGCTGGGTTGCCCCGCTGTTGCCCGGCTTCTTTCGCGCGTATCCCGAGGTGTCGATCGACCTGCATCTTTCCGATGCGTCGGTCGATCTGGTGGCCGACGGTTTCGACGCCGCGCTGCGCATCGCCGCGCTGCCGGATTCCTCGCTGGTCGCGCGACGGCTGTGCGCGGTCACCCAGTTCGTGGTGGCGTCGCCGGCGTATCTGAAGCGGGAAGGGCGGCCCGCCCACCCGCGTGATCTGGTGGATCGGCCGTGCCTTTCCTATGCGTATCGCGCACGCGGCGATGTGTGGCGGTTCACGAACGGCGCGGGTGAGGAGGAACCGGTCATGCCGACCGGACCGCTGCGCGTGACGAATGCCGATGCATTGCTGCCCACGCTGCTCGATGGCCTCGCGATTGCGGAACTGCCCGAATTCATCGCCGGTGAATATCTGGCCGATGGCCGCCTCGAAGCGCTCCTTACCGACTGGTCCTTGACGAAGGGCGGCCTTTACTTCGTCACGCCATCAGCGCGCGCCCGTCCCGCCAAGGTGGCTGCGCTGTCCGATTACTTTGCGGAACACCTGTCCGATCCCTCGTGGCGGTGGCCCAAGTGACGCGCTGATGCAACTGGCACCGCAACCTCGGCAACTCGAACTTTCGCCGCCGCGCCGGACACCGACAGTCTTCCCGGCGTTCCCGAAAAATTCGCGAAGACTTCAAATAAAAAAACCCGCCGCGCAATGCGGCGGGTTCTTCAGATCGCGGCCTGCACGGCGTGCACCCGCTTGACCCATCAACCCCGCGCGGGAATATTGAGCCCGCGCTCGACCGCTGGCCGCGCAACGAACGCGTCGAGCACCCGCTTGACGTTCCGGAATTCGCTGAAGCCCACGAGATCACCCGCTTCATAGAACCCGACGAGGTTCCGCACCCACGGGAAAATCGCGATGTCGGCGATCGTATAGGTATCGCCCATCACCCATTGCCGGTTCGCGAGATGCGCGTCGAGCACGCCGAGCAGACGCTTCGACTCGTCGACGTAACGGTCGCGCGGGCGCTTGTCCTCGTAATCGCGGCCGGCGAACTTGTGGAAGAAGCCGACCTGGCCGAACATCGGCCCGATGCCGCCCATCTGGAACATCACCCACTGGATCGTCTCGTAGCGGCCCGCGAGATCCTTCGGGATCAACTGGCCCGTCTTGTCCGCGAGATAGATCAGGATCGCGCCCGATTCGAACAGCGGCAGCGGCTTGCCGTCCGGGCCGTTCGGATCGATGATCGCCGGGATCTTGTTGTTCGGGTTCAGCGACAGGAATGCCGGCGACAGCTGGTCGTTCGTGTCGAAGCGCACGAGGTGCGGCTCGTACGGCAGGCCGGTTTCCTCGAGCATGATCGACACCTTGACGCCGTTCGGCGTCGGCAGCGAGTAGAGCTGGAGACGGTCGGGATGCTGGGCCGGCCACTTTTGCGTGATCGGGAAGGCGGACAGGTCGGACATGGAGGGTCGCTCGTCGAAGTGAAGGATCCGCGCCCCGTTCCTGCTGCTACACGCGCCACGGTCGATGGTGGGACGGCAGGGCGGAGCGCGCCGAAAACGCCCACTGTAGCCGATCCCGGCGATCGATGCCGACGGCGGCCGCGCGCGACCGCCGCCGCACGACCGGAAGCCGTCAGAAGTTGTGCCGCAGCCCGATCATCGCAGCCGTCGTGCCGACGCCCGGCGCGACCGGCTGCCCGTACACGAGCATCTGGTCCATCGTGCCGCGGTTGTTCACGTGGCCGACCTGCGCATAGACCATCGTCCGCTTCGACAGGCTGTAGTCGGCCGCGAGCACGACCGCCGTCGACTTGTTCGCCGAGACGTTGCGGTCCTTCAGGTAATACACCGCGGACGTCACCTGCAGCGCGGGCGTGAAGCGATAGCCGATGCCGGCCGACAGCATGTCGAGGTTCACCTTGTCCGCATGCGACGGGTTCCTGCCGTTGCCGTACGACGCCGACACCGAGAAATCGTGGATCGTGTATTTCGCGCCGAAGTAGATGAAGCGGTTGTTGTCGACGCCGGTCGGCGCGACGCCCGGCGCCGGACTGGTGTCGTGGCCGTTGTAGTAGACGGCCGATGCGTTCAGCCCGTAGTTCGCATACCTGAGCACGACCGATTCGCGCGTGCCGCCCTGGAACTGCCCGGCCACGCCGCCCGGCGCGTATTCGAGCGCGATCGACGCACCCGCGAAGGTCGGCGACTGGTAGACGAGCGCATTGCTGTCGTACAGCGCGCCGATCGCGCCGTTGGTGCTCGTCCCCGGCCAGCCGGCCGCCGTGTTCAGGCCGAGCCAGGCGGTCAGCACGCTGCCGAAGAACTGCGCGTTGCGCACGTCGGTGTCGGCCATCGCGTAGATCATCGGCACGATCTGGCGGCCGGCCGTGAACGCGCCGAACGGGCCCGACACGCCGAGCGACGCAACCTGGTTGAAGATCGCGACGGCGCCCGGCGTATCGCTCAGCTGCAGCTTGCCGGTGCCGCTGTCGAACGAGCCCTGCAGCTTGAAGTTGACCTTGTAGCCGCCGCCGATGTCCTCGCTGCCCTTGATGCCCCAGAAGCTCGAGTAGATGCCGCCGTCCTTCATGCGGAACACCTTGCCGGTGTTCGGCGCGGTCGGGCTGAACGACGCCGCCGACGTGCTCTGGTACAGCAGGCCCGAGTCGATCACGCCGTAGAGCGTGACGGAGGATTGCGCGTGCGCGAACGCCGAACAGCCGGCAAGCGCCGCGAGCGCGGCCAGTTTCGTCTTCATCAAAGTCTCCGGGGTCGTATTGGACCGGACGGGATCGAGCCCGTCCGGGTGAAGCAGGGAGGCTAGCGGGAAGGTGTGACAGGCGACGCCCGCGTGAGCCGTGCTGAAAGACTACGCAACGGCGGGCGGCTGCTCCCCCCCATGCGCGGGGGGCAGGGTTGCGGAGAATCGGAGAAAGGCGGGCGCGACGATGCGCCCGACTGGCAAAACCAGCGTTACGGCGTCAGGGCGCGCTTTCGAGCAGGCCGAGCACCAGCGCGCGGCGCACCGCATGCTTGCGCGAGCTGGCGTCGAGCTTGCCGAACAGGTTCTTCAGGTGCCACTTCACGGTTTCCTCGCCGACGGCGAGCGCCACCGCGATCTCCTTGTTCGACAGGTTGCGCGCGAGCAGCTCGAGAATCGCGCGCTCCTGCGGCGTCAGCACGACGCTCGGCACCGCGCGCGGGCTGGCCGCGGCGCGCGGGGCAGGCGGCACGATGCGCGGTTGCGGCAGCGCGTGCCGCGCGGGGCCGGTGCCGGCGGCCGCTTCGTCGCCGGCGCGGCGCGCCCAGTCGGCGATGGCCGGATGCGCGTCGGCGAGCGTGCGCGTCAGCCCGAACAGATCCGCGAGGTTCATCGCTTCGTCGAGCAACGCGCGCCCGCCGCCGCCCGACTGTTCGCGCGCGAACGCGCTGAGCGCCATGATCTCGATGCGCGCCTGCCCCACGCTCATTTCGCGGGCCAGCACGGCGGCTTCGTCGAGCGCGGCGCTTGCGTCGTCCCAGCGGCGCGCGGCCAGCGCCGCGCCCGCGTGCGCGGTTGCCTGCAGCAGCACGACGGGGCGCCGCCACAGCGGCCCGTGCGACGGAAACTCGGCCGCGGCGATCGCATCGATCCGTTCGACGAGCGCATGGCAGGTCGCCTCGCGATAGCGCGCCGCGTGGATGCGCACCTGTTCGGCGAGACTCGCGACCGACAGGCGCGGCAGGCGCCGCGCGACCCCCATCGCGTCGAGCGCTTCGAGCAGGTCGATTGCACGGTGTTCGACGCCGCGCAGCAGCGCGATGCGCGCGGCGGTGCGATAGCCGAGCAGCACGGTATCGGGCGTGCCCGCGTGTTCGAGCACGTCGAGGCGGTTCGCAAGCAACGCGGCCGCCTGGTCGACGCGGTCGGCCTCGTACGCGAGCGCCGCGCACATCGCCGCGAGCATGCAGGTGAGCGGATGGCGGCGCCCGAGATCGGCTTCCGCACGCGCCAGCGCCGGCGACAGCGTGTCGTCGGCCAGCCGGACCTGGCCCTCGCGCAGGTAGCTCAGGCCCGTGATCAGCTCGCCCCAGCGCGCGACGTAGCCGAACCCGGCCGCCGTCTCGCCGCGCGGCGCGGCGTGCTGGAAGCGGCGCGCCTGCGCCGGTTCGCCGACGATGATCGCGCGCGCCGACAGCCGGTTCGCGTGCATTTGCGCGAGCCACGTCGCCGCCGGCGGCGTGAAGTCGGCCCACGGTTCGAACAGCTCGACGAAACGGTCGATTTCGTCGGCGTAATACGCGGCCGCGCTGAGGATCAGCGCGCATTCGTAGCGCATCGCCGCGGGCGTGCCGGGATCCGCGAGGATGCCCGCGATCTGGCGCTGTGCCTCGACATGGCGCTCGCCGAGCGCCAGCGCCCATGCCACCGCGACGCGCAGCGTCGGGCGCTTGTCGAGCTCCGCGTCGGGCAGCAGCGCGAGCCAGTCGAGCACGTCGTTGATGCGGCCCTGCTTGATCGCATCCTCGAGACAGCGCTGCGCGAGCGCATACGCCACCTCGAACTGGCCGGCCGCGTATGCGTGGCGGGCGGCTTCCTCGGTCATCCCGTGCGCGTCGAGCCACGCGGCAGCACGCGCATGCAGCGTGCTGCGCTCGGCTTCCGGGCCCGCGGCCAGGCGGTCGCGCAGCGTGTCGCGCACGAGCGGATGCAGCCGGCACCAGTCCGAATCGTCCGACGCAATGAACAGCGGCGTGTCGCGTGCGAGCCGTGCGAGGCGGTCGGCTGCGTCTGCGTCGTCGAGCAGCGCGGCGCACAGCGACGGATGCAGGCGATCGGCGACGCTCGTGCGGATCAGGAACGCGGTGTCGTCGGCCGACAGGTTCGTGAGCAGCAGCTCGACGAGGCGGTCGCGCGTGCCGTCCACGCGGGCGGCAAGTGCGTCGACCGCCTGGCGCGGATCGGCCGAGCGCGCCATCGCGGCCATCGCGAGCTGCAGGCCGAGCGGCCAGCCGTCGACGCGTTCGAACAGCCGCGCGCACGCGTCGGCGTCGACCCGCTGCGCAAAGCGCGCGCCGGCCAGCGCAATCGTCTCGTCGAGCGTGAAGCGCAGCCAGTCGGGGCCCGCGAGCGTGCATTGCCCGCCGGCGAGCAGATCGCCGGCCACGAGATCGAGCCCGCGCCGCGCGGCGACGACGACATGCAGGTTTTGCGGTGCGTTGTGCAGCACGTAGGTCAGCGCATCGAGGCCGGCGGGCGGCAGCCGCTCCGCATCGTCGACGATCAGCAGCGCATCGATCGACAGCTGCGCGACCTCAGCCAGCCACGCGGTCACGCCTTCCAGCGCGCGCGCCGCGTCGGCCGCACCGACCGGGATCAGGCGCCCGAAGCCGGGCCGCGCGCAACCGGTCCGCACCGCCTGCACGAGCCCCTGCAGCAACCGCGCCGCATCGTCGCGCTCGTCGGCCGACAGCCATACGACCGCGCGGCCGAGCGCGAGGGTTTCGCGGCGCCATTGCGCGAGCAGCGACGTCTTGCCGTAACCGGCCGGCGCCTGTACGAGCGTGACCGGCCGGCCGTCGAAAGCGGGCGCGGCGAGGCTCAGCCGCGCGCGGGCGAGCAACTGCGCCGGCACGCGCGGCGCGGTCGTCTTCAGGACCAGTTCGGTGGGCGGCGCGTCGGCGCGATCGGGGGGGTGGGCCATCGGGGCAGCAGTCGGAATCCGGCGGTGCCATGCGGGCCAGCGTCCGGGGTGGGTGTGGGGGGAAGGATCGGTCGAACCGCGTTCGCGCGTCAATCCCCCCCGCGACGAGTGGGGCCGCACCGGCACCGCATCGATAGCATGGGTTCCGATGCATGACGAACACCACGAGGAGCCCACCCATGAAGATCGTATCGACCGGCACGCGGCGCAGCGCGCCATTCGCCGGATAAGCGGAGCGGCACGATGTACCGCCATCTGCTCGTGACGGTCGACGGCACGCCCGGCGGCATCGACGCGATCGGCCATGCGCTCGAACTGGCGCGCGCGGTCGGCGCCCGGGTCACGTTCGTGCTGGCCGGCGCCGCGCCGGACTCGCGTTTATCCGGAGCGCGGCTGCCGGAGCACGGTGCGAAAGTGGAAGCGGCCGCGCGGGCGCAGGGGCTGTCCCATGTGATTGCGGGGGCAGGCCATCCTGGGGCCGGCCATCCGGGGGCAGGCGACATAGCCCCCGGCGCACTGGCGGCCGAACTCGGTTGCGACCTGATCGGCGTCGCGGCGCTGCCGCCCGATGCCGACGCGGCGGCCTGCGCACAACGGCAGCACCTGCTCGCGACGAGCGGCGTGCCGGTGCTCGTGTGCACGTCGCGGCGAACGCCTGCCGAGGTGCGTGTGATGGCGCGTTGCCTCGATGCGCATCGTGCGGTCGAAGGGTGGCTGCGTGCGCTGATGGCCGCGAGCTTGCACACGGGCGTGGACGCGCCGCAACAGCACGCGGCCGACCCGCAGGAGGCGCTGGCATCGCTCGCCGCCCTGCAGCACGCCCGGGTCGGCACGGCCGCCGAAGCGCGCCTTTTCGCGGCATTGCGCGACCGTGCGGAGTGCGTCGCGGCCGAACTGGACGAACTCGACCGCCAGCGGCAGCGCGACGCGCAAGCGCTCGATGCGCTCATGCGGATCGCCGCGGAAGGGCTGCCGTCGGCCGCGTTCGACACGGCGCTCGCCCGCTACGCGCACGGCGCGTTCGAGCAGATGGGGCGGATGGAAGGCGTGATTTTTCCGGCCGCGCGGCGCTATCTCGGCGACGCGGACTGGGCCGGACTGGATGAATCGCTGGCGGACGGCGCAGCCGCGACGCCGCCACGCGCGAACGAACCGAACGAACCCGACGATGCGCGACGCGCATCCGACTGACACCCTACGGAGAACACCATGGCACATGCAGTGCGATTCCACGAAACCGGCGGCCCCGAGGTCCTGCGCTGGGAGGAAGTCGACGTCGGCGACCCGGGCCCCGGCCAGGTCCGCCTGCGGCACGACGCGGTCGGCCTGAATTTCGCCGACACGTATTTCCGCAGCGGCCTGTATCCGGTGCCGCTGCCTGCCGGCCTCGGCGTCGAGGCAGCCGGCGTGGTCCAGGCGGTCGGCCCCGGCGTGACGAACGTCGCCGTCGGCGACCGCGTGACGTACACAGGCTTCCTGAACACGCTCGGCGCGTACAGCACCGAACGGCTGATCCCCGCCGCGCCGCTCGTGCGGCTGCCGTCCGGCATTGCGTGCGAGACGGCCGCGGCGATGACGATGCGCGGCCTGACGTCGGCCTACCTGCTGCGCCGCATCCACGCGTTCGCGCCGGGCGACACGATCCTGCTGCACGCGGCTGCCGGCGGCGTCGGGCTGATCGTGTCGCAATGGGCGAAGCTGCTCGGGCTCACGGTGATCGGCACCGTCTCCAGCGAGCATAAGGCCGAAATCGCCCGCGCACACGGTTGCGACCACACGATCGACTACAGCCGCGAGGACGTCGCGAAACGCGTGCGTGAACTGACGGACGGCGCGGGCGTCGACGTCGTGTTCGACAGCGTCGGCAAGGACACCTTCGAAGGCTCGCTCGATTCGCTGAAGCGGCGCGGGCTGATGGTGTGCGTCGGCACCGCATCGGGCCCGATCCCACCGTTCGATCCGCAGCGCCTCGCGATGAAGGGCTCGCTGTACCTGACGCGCCCGGCGCTGGCCGACTACATCGCCGATCCGGCCGAAAAGAACGACCTGGCCGGCGAGCTGTTCGCCCACGTCGCGGCCGGCCGGATCCGGATCGAGATCAACCAGCGCTACGCGCTGCAGGACGCCGCACAGGCACATCGCGATCTCGAATCGCGCAAGACGACCGGTTCGTCGGTGTTCATCGTCTGAGGAGACGCGCATGCGAGTCGAACCCCTGACCTGCGCGATCGGCGCGGAACTGCTGGATGTGAGCCTCGCCGACGCCGTGCACGACGACGGCCTGTTCGCCGAGATCCGCGCGCAATTGATCCGGCATCGCGTGCTGTTCCTGCGCGACCAGGACATCACGCGCGCCGAGCACGTCGCGTTCGCACGGCGCTTCGGCGAGCTCGAGGATCATCCGGTGGCCGGCAGCGATCCCGAGCACCCGGGGCTCGTGCGGATCTACAAGTCGCCCGACCAGCCGAACGACCGCTACGAGAATGCGTGGCACAGCGATGCGAGCTGGCGCGTGGCGCCGCCGTTCGGCTGTGTGCTGCGCTGCATCGACGGTCCGCCGGTTGGCGGCGACACGATGTGGGCAAACATGGTGCTCGCGTACGAACGCCTGCCCGAACACGTGAAGCAGCAGATCGACGACTTGCGTGCACGCCACAGCATCGAGGCGAGCTTCGGCGCGGCGATGCCGATCGACAAGCGCCTCGCGCTGAAGGCGCAGTACCCGGACGCCGAGCATCCGGTCGTGCGCACGCATCCCGAAACGGGCGAGAAGGTGCTGTACGTGAATGCGTTCACCACGCATTTCACGAATTTCCACACGCCGGCGCGCGTGCGCTTCGGGCAGGACGCGAATCCCGGCGCCGGCCAGTTGCTGCAATACCTGATCAGCCAGGCCATGATCCCCGAGTACCAGGTGCGCTGGCGCTGGAAGAAGCACAGCGTCGCGATCTGGGACAACCGCAGCACCCAGCATTACGCGGTGATGGACTACCCGCCGTGCGTGCGCCAGATGGAGCGCGCGGGCATCGTCGGCGACGTGCCGTTCTGAGCCCGCCGGCACCGTAGCCCATCTCTGAAACCCCATGCAACGCGCCGGGCCTGCCGCCCGGCGCGGCGGGATACGCACGCCCGTACACCCGAAATACAACGATTTCCACTGGAGGACGACATGCAATTTCTCGACGATTCGCTGCACCCGGAAAACCAGGACAAGGTGGTCATCACGGTCGCGCCGTACGGCCCCGAATGGATGCCCGCCGATTTTCCGGAAGACATTCCGGTGACGATGGACGAGCACGTGCAGAAGGCCGTCGACTGCTACAACGCGGGCGCGACGGTGCTGCACATGCACGTGCGCGAGCTCGACGGCAAGGGCAGCAAGCGGCTGTCGAAGTTCAACGAACTGCTCGGCCGGCTGCGCGAGGCGGTGCCCGACATGATCCTGCAGGTGGGCGGCTCGATCTCGTTCGCGCCGGAAGGCGAGGGCGCCGACGCGAAATGGCTGTCCGACGACACGCGCCACATGCTCGCCGAGCTGACGCCGAAGCCCGACCAGGTGACGGTCGCGATCAACACCGTGCAGATGAACATCACCGAGCTGATGGACCGCCGGGACATCGCCGGCACGTCGCTGAACGAAGCCGCACTGTGGGACGCGTACCGCGAGATGACCGTGCCGGCCGGCCCCGGCTGGGTCGACGAGCACCTGCGCCGCCTGCAGGCGGCCGGCATCCAGCCGCATTTTCAGCTCACCGGCATGCACGCGCTGGAAACGCTCGAACGGATCATCCGCCGCGGCGTCTATCGCGGCCCGCTGAACGTCACGTGGGTCGGCATCGGCGGCGGCTTCGACGGCCCGAATCCGTACAACTTCATGGAATTCGTGCGGCGCTGCCCGGACGGCGCGTGCATCACGCTCGAATCGCTGATGAAGAACGTACTGCCGATCAACACGGTCGCGATGGCGCTGGGCCTGCATCCGCGCTGCGGGATCGAGGACACGATCATCGACCAGAAGGGCAACCGGATGACGTCGGTGCAGCAGGTCGAGCAGTGCGCACGGATCGCGCGCGAACTCGGCCGCGACATCGCCAGCGGCAAGGAGGCGAAGGCGATCTACCGGATCGGCGTGCAGTACGACGGCATCGACGAGACGCTGGCGCACCTCGGGATGGCGCCGAACCGCCGCTCCGGCCAGGTGAACGTGCCGCTGCGGGCCGCCTGACGCGCTGCGCGTTCGCGCATCCGGGTGAGCGGCCGCATTGGACGCCGCCCGCCGATCGTAATGGCGTGGCACCCATCCCCTCGCAAGGCGCGGGGGCTGACTCCGGCCAACGGAGCGGGGCCACGCAAGCCGCGCCGGAGCACGACCTCCGGCGCCGGAGGAGACACGCATGCTGATCCACCATGTCGAGCCGTCGATGCAGGACGTCGCCGCCGCCGGCCGGCGCGCGCCCGCGTATGCGTGGCTCGTGTTCGGGCTGACCGTCGGCCTGCTGCTGTCGGACTACATGTCGCGGCAGGTGCTCAACGCCGTGTTCCCGCTGCTCAAGCACGCGTGGGCGCTCTCCGACACGCAGCTCGGCTCGCTGTCCGGCGTCGTCGCGCTGCTGGTCGGGTTGCTGACGTTTCCGCTGTCGGTGCTCGCCGACCGCTTCGGGCGCGTGCGCAGCATCGTGCTGATGGCCGCGTTGTGGAGCGTCGCGACGCTCGGCTGCGCGCTGTCGACCAACTACACGGAGATGCTCGTCGCGCGCGGCCTCGTCGGGCTCGGCGAAGCCGCGTACGGCAGCGTCGGCGTCGCGCTGATCCTCAGCATCTTTCCGGCACGGCTGCGCGCGACGCTGACCGGCGCGTTCATGGCCGGCGGCGCGTTCGGCTCCGTGTTCGGGATGGCGCTCGGCGGGCTGGTCGGCGCGCATCTCGGCTGGCGCTGGTCGTTCGGCGTGATGGCCGCGCTCGGCATCGTGCTGCTCGTCGCGTATCGCTGCGTCGTGACCGAACGGCGGCTCGCCGCGTACCGGATCGAACCGTGCCGGCGCGACGCCGGCGCGCCGCGCGACCTGCGCGGCAACGTGCGCGCGCTGATGTCGGGGTTGTTCGCGTCGCGTTCGGTGATCTGCGCGTATCTCGGCAGCGGGCTGCACCTGTTCGTGCCGGGCGCGCTGTTCGCGTGGCTGCCGAGCTACCTGAACCGCTACTACGCGATGGCGCCCGACCGCGCAGCGGTGCTCGCGGCAGGCTTCGTGCTGCTCGCGGGCGTCGGGATGGTCGGCTGCGGGATCGTCACCGACCGCGTCGGCAAGAACGACGGCAAGCGCAAGTGGCTGACCGCGATCGCGTATTGCGTGCTCACGGGCGTGTGCCTTGGGATTGCATTCCGGTTGCCGCCCGGGCCGCTGCAGCTCGCGCTGATCTGCGCCGGGATGCTGGTCGGCGCGGGTGCGTCCGGCGCGTCGGGCGCGATGGTCGCGAACCTGACGCCGGCGGCGATCCACGCATCGGCGTTCGCGACGCTCACGCTCGCCAACAACCTGCTCGGCATGGCGCCGGGCCCGCTGCTGACGGGGTGGGTCGCCGATCGCGCCGGGCTCGTCGGCGCGCTGCAATGGATTCCCGTCGTGCCGCTGATGGCCGCCGTGCTGTTCGCCATCGGCCGCGCGAGCTATGTGGCCGACCTCGCACGCGTCGAACGCGAACGGCGCGCGTCCCAACCTTCCTGAACGCTTCGGAGACTGCATGACCCTGACGACCGCACCCACCATCCTGATCGTGCCCGGCTTGCGCGATCACGTCGAAGACCACTGGCAGACCCACCTCGAACGGCGCCTGCCGAACGCGCGCTCCGTCGCGCCGCTCGAAGCCGACAAGCTGAGCCGCGCCGCGCGCGTCGCGGCGCTCGATGCGGCGCTGGCCGGGATCGACGGCCCCGTGATCCTCGTCGCGCACAGCGCGGGCGTGATGATCACGGTGCACTGGGCGCGCCAGGCCACGCGCCGGATCCACGGCGCGCTGCTCGCGACGCCGGCCGATCTCGAGTCGCCGATGCCCGCCGGTTATCCGGCGCCCGATGCGATCGCCGCGAACGGCTGGACGCCGGTGCCGATCGAACGGCTGCCGTTTCCGAGCATCGTCGCCGCGAGCCGCAACGATCCGCTCGCACGTTTCGAACGCGTTGAAGCGCTGGCGGCCGGGTGGGGCAGCACGCTCGTCGATCTGGGGGAGGTCGGGCACCTTAACCCGGCGTCCGGGTATGGCGAGTGGCAGGATGCGGAGCGGCTGATCGACGAAGTGGCCATGTTGGGTTACAAGGGTTCCGACTGATAGGGCTGTTAGTCGAGCAACGTTTGCCGGCCCTGGGCTGCCTTCGCCTGCGCATCGGGTGCTATGATTGACAGCGACGTGCAGCTGCCGTCCGTTGACAGGATAAGCGGCTGATTGTTATCGATTTTTTAGGCGGAACGCTGTCACGGCTCCCAAACGAAAGGTACTGTACGGGGTTGAGTTGAAACCCCGTACGATCATCCGTCCCACCACCGAGGTCAAGGCTTCGACCGAAGCCGAGAAAAGCGACGTGCTTCGCGCGGCGCGAAAAGTCATTTCCGAACACCGGGACGTGCTGATCGCGTTGAAGGACCGCTAATTTGCTGGATCTTGACTACGTCATCACCATCCACGACGAGATCATCCGGGATCTTGGCGGCCTCTGCGGTTTCGCGCATGCTGGCCGGGGCGGTGTCGAGGCCGCCTCCATCGCGTCGAAAATCATGTCCATTACGCGGGCCTTGACGACGTGTTTGGCATTGCCGCTACCTACGCCGTCGCGATTGCACGCGGCCACGTGTTCAATGACGCAAACAAGCGTACCGGCCTGACTTGCGCTTTGACGTACATGGAGCGGCAGGGCATTTCGATTCCTCGCCTCGCCGATCTCGAAGATTTGATGGTCGACGTAGCCGACGGCACCGTCACCAGCGAAGAGCTGGCCGAATATTTCAGCGCAATCTGGGAAACTTCGTTGACTCGCTGAAATCGCCCCTCTACCAAGCCGCTACGGGGCATGCGTGTCGCCAACAACGCGGCTGCCTCATACAAGCTCCCGCCAGCCAATTCATTTCCGACCGCTCCGGCCAACGCAATGCCTGAGGCTGACGCGTGCCAATCCATATCAGATGCGCGTCGGATCCACTCCATCAGGAATGGATCCCAGGAGATATGACGTCACAAGACGATTCCTCTTCCAACAACAATTCCTCGAACCATATCGTTTAGTAACCAAATTACTGTCCGCCGGAAGCTGTTTGTCAGGGAAAGTCCCGCCCTGTGCACCGCGGTTTTTTGTTGACCGACATCGTATAACGCCGTCATGATTTCCCGAAAAGAAAGGTCCCATCCACCGACCGAAGTGAGGAGACATGAACGCCACCCCGATCGCTCGCCGTGTCCGCCGGATCGCACTCGCCCTGGGTTTCACGCTGTCGGCCGCGGCTGCCGTCGCCGCCCCCGTCTCGCTGAACATCGTCGATGTCGCGGGCAACCTGCAGCTCACGCAGAAGGCCATCGAAGCCTTCAAGGACAAGAACCCGAACCTCGTCTCGAACGTCACGTTCACGAACGCGCCCGCGCCGCAGTTGCCGGGCAAGATCAAGGCGATGCAGGCGGCGGGGCGCGCCGACATCGACCTCGTGCTGACGGGCACCGACGCGCTGGCCGCCGGCATCGAGCAGAACCTGTGGCAGAAGCTGCTGCCCGACGACGCGGCCGCGTTCCCCGGCGTGCTCGACAAATACGCACCCGGCCCGCGCAAGATGCAGGATCTCGCGCAGGGCTACGGCCTCGAAGTCACCTACATGCCGGCCGGCCCGCTGCTCGAATACAACCCGGCGAAGGTCGGCGACCCGCCCAGGACGCCCGACCAGTTGCTCGCCTGGTGCAAGGCGCACCCGAACAAGCTGATCTATGCGCGCCCGGCGAACTCGGGCCCCGGCCGCACGTTCCTGATGGGGCTGCCGTACGTGCTCGGCGACAAGAATCCGCAGGATCCGATCAACGGCTGGGACAAGACCTGGGCGTTCCTGAAGGCGTTGAACGACTGCGTGCCGTACTACCCGGGCGGGACGTCGGCGGTGATGAAGGAGCTCGGCGAGGGCACGCGCGACATGACCGTGACCGTCACCGGCTGGGATCTCAACCCGCGCGCGCTCGGCATCGTGCCGGCCGAGTTCAGGGTCCAGGCGTTCGACAACATGACGTGGGTCAACGACGCGCACTACATGGTGATCCCGAAGGGCGTGCCGAAGGAAAAGCTCGACGTGCTGTTCAAGCTGATGAACTTCCTGCTCGAACCGGCGCAACAGGCGATGACCTACGACGACGGCTATTTCTATCCGGGCCCAGCGGTGAAGGGCGTGACGCTCGAGATGGCGCCCGCGCACAGCCAGGAAGTGATCAGGAAATTCGGCCGCCCCGAGTACGCGAAGCTGCTCGCGGATCGCCCGCACGTGCAGCCGCTCAGCGCGCAGGCGATGGTCGCCGCGTTCCAGAAGTGGGATCGCGAGATCGGCGCGCAGAAGGCGAAGTGACGCATGGTCCGGCGGGCGCCGCGGCGCCCGCGTCGAGGGAGTTCGCGCAATGAAGCACAGTTTCGAACGGCTGCGGCTCGATGGCGTGTGCCGCAGCTTCACCAATGCGCAAGGCGCGCAGGTCGCCGCGCTGAACGGGCTCGATCTCGAGATCCGGCGCGGCGAATTCATCGCGCTGCTCGGCCCGTCGGGCTGCGGCAAGTCGACCGCGCTCAACTGCATCGCGGGGCTGCAGCCGCTCACGCGCGGCGGCATCTGGCTCGACGACACGCGCATCGACGTGCTGCCGCCCGAGCGCCGCGGCTTCGGGATGGTGTTCCAGAACTACGCGCTGTTTCCGCACATGTCGGTGCTCGACAACGTCGGCTTCGGCCTCAAGATGCGCGGCGTGCCGAAGCAGGAAATGCGGCGGCGCGTGCAGCAGGCGCTCGAACTCGTGCAGCTCGTCGGCCACGAAGGCAAGCTGCCGGGGCAACTGTCGGGCGGGCAGCAGCAGCGTGTCGCGATTGCGCGCGCGATCGTGATCGAGCCTCCGCTCGTGCTGATGGACGAACCGCTGTCGAACCTCGACACGAAGCTGCGCATCGAGATGCGCGCCGAGATCCGCCGCATCCACACGCAGCTCGAACGCGCGACGATCTACGTGACGCACGACCAGGACGAGGCGCTGTCGATGGCCGACCGCATCGTCGTGATGAAGGAGGGCGTCGTGCAGCAGGTCGCGACGCCGAAGGACGTCTACACGCGCCCGTACAACCTCCATGTCGCGCGTTTCATGGGCTATCGCAACGTGCTGCCGTTCACGCTCGAAGGGATGGCCGGCGATTATGTGAACGTGGCGGCCGGTGGCGTTCGCGTCACCGGCGTGCCGATGGCAGGCTTCGACGCGAAAGAGGTCGTGGTCGCGCTGCGACCCGACGACATCGAGCGCGCGGACGAAGGCGGCGACAACACGTTCGACGCAACGGTCGAAACGGTCGAGTACGGCGGCCGCGATTCGCTGATCCGCGCGGTCACGCCGTTCGGCCCGATCTGGGCGCGCGTGGCCGGCGAATTCACGGAAGGCGAGCCGCTGCGGCTGCGCGTCGCGCCGTCGCGCACGCTCGTCTACCCGGGAGCGCCGACATGAGCGGCGCAGCCGCGGCGCGGTTACACCGGGAGGCCGCATGAGCACGTTCGCGTCCGGCGGCACGCCGCGCGACGCGAAAGCCTGGCTCGTCACGCCCGCGCTCGGGTTCATCGTCGCGCTGTTCGTCTATCCGTTCGCGTACGGCCTCGTGCTGTCGTTCCAGCCGATGAACGGCGGCGGCGCGCTCGCGAACTACGTGCAGTTCTTCACCGACACCGCGATGTGGCCGACCGTGCTCGTCACGCTGAAGCTCGCGGTGCCGGCGACGCTGCTCAACGTCGGCATCGCGGTGCCCGTCGCGTTCGCGCTGCGCCGCCACTCGCCGTACCAGAAGTTCGTCACGACGCTGCTCGTGATTCCCGTCACGCTCGGCACGGTGCTCGTCGCCGACGGGATGCTCACGTATTTCGGGCCGAACGGCTGGTTCCCGCAGGCGCTGCAGGGGCTGCACCTGTACACCGACGAAGTGCGCCTCACGCACAACTACTGGGGCGTGCTGCTGTCGCTGATCGTGTCGGGCTTTCCGTTCGCGTTCCTGCTGATGCTGTCGTACATCAGCGGCATCGACCCGACGCTCGCGCGCGCGGCGGCGACGCTCGGCGCGAACCCGTGGCAGCAGTTCCGGCAGATCTACCTGCCGCTGCTCGTGCCGGGGCTCACGATGGCCGCGTGCCTGTCGTTCGTGCAGGCGTTCTCGGTGTTCCCGTCGGCCGTGCTGCTCGGCGCGCCGGCCGGGCCCACGCGCGTGATCTCGATCGCGGCGGCGGAGGCCGCGTTCGAGAGCTACGACTATTCGCTCGCATCGGCGATCGCGATCGTGATGGGCTTCGTGCAGTTGCTGGTGGTCGCGTCGATGCTCGGCGCGCGCCGCTTCTTCTATACGGGCGCGGTGACGGGAGGCAAGGGCTGATGGCGACCGACAATCATGCCGCGCGCACGTGGCCACCGAAGCACGACACGCCCGATGCGCACCGCGTCGACGCGAGGAAACCACAGAAGATGACAGGCAATCTCGCCGGCCGCGCCTGGAAGGCGCTCGTGTGGGGGCTGATGGCGTTCTTCCTGCTGAACGTGATGCTGCTGATCGCGACCGTCGCGGTGAACTCGATCGCGACCCGCTGGTTCGGCACGCCGCTGCCGCAGGGCTTCACGCTGCACTGGTACGCGAAGGCGTGGGAGGACTTCCAGCTCGCGAGCGTGCTGTGGGTGACCGTCGAGGTCGTCGGCGCAGTGGTGCTGCTGTCGATCGCGCTCGGCGTGCCGGCCGCGTATGCGCTGGCGCGCGTGCAGTTTCGCGGCAAGCGCTTCGCGCTGCTGGTGTTCCTGCTGCCGCTGATGGTGCCGCCCGTCACGTATGGGATCCCGATGGCCACCGTGATGTACAAGGTCGGGCTCGCGGGCACGCTGCCCGGCGTGATCCTCGCGAACCTCGTGCCGGCGCTGCCGTTCGTGATCCTCGTGATGACGCCGTTCATCGAGCAGATCGACCCGAATCTCGAAGCCGCCGCGCGCATCTTCGGCGCGAACACGTGGCGCTATTTCCGCTACGTGCTGCTGCCGCTGCTGGTGCCCGGCATGCTCGCGGCGGGGTTGCTCGTGCTGGTGCGCACGATCGGGATGTTCGAGCTGACCTTCTTCACCGCGGGACCGAGCACGCAGACGCTCGTCGTCGCGCTGTATTACGCGGTGTTCTCGACCGGCGTGCGCGCGCCGCAGTCGATCGACGCGATGGCGATGATCTACATGGCCATCACGCTCGTGTGGGTCGTGATCGCACTGCAGTTCGTGAGCCCGACGCAGCTCGTGAGCCGCGTGAAGCAGGAGCGGCAGTAGGCAAGGGCAACGCGCGGGTGCGCGATGCCGCCTGCGCATCCGTGCAATTGGTTACAAATGGATACCGCGCGCGACACGCGGACGTTGCAGACTACGCGGCGTTCACCCGATCACGGATATCCATGAAGCTCCACACGCTGCTGACACTCGCCGGTGCATCGACGCTGCTGGCCGCCTGCAACCTGCTCCACGACGGCCCCGGTTCGAGCGACGTCGACGCCGCCGTGCGCCGCGCGCTCGAGGCGGAAAACCACGGCGGCCTGAACGCACTGTTCGGCCAGCCGCTGCCGGTCTCGGCCGATGTCGTATCGGCGAAGCCCGACGGCGACTGCAAGAAGCTCGGCGATCGCACCTACTCGTGCGACGTCGTGGTCACGTGGCGCAATGCCGACTACAAGCCTTCGCGCGCGAACCTGACCTTCGTGAAAGCCGCCGACGGCTCGTGGCAGACGTCCGGCGTCGACGCGGCGATCGTGTCCGGCGCCGCGAAATCGCTGGTCGACGAGATCGGCAAGGCGTGGCCCGGCAACGCGGCAAGCGGCGCGTCGGCGCCGCAGTAACGCGCCGGCGGCGCGGCGCTCGCTGATTCCGCGGGCGCGCGGCTTCGCCCTGGCGGGCCGCGATTGCCTCGTTTCTTCAAGCCATCGATGACCATCGCCCGTGCACGCACGACCGCGGCCGGCGGGGCGGCGCCATCCGACCGGCGCGACCTGTGTTCGACACCGATTCACCGAAAAGGGGTTCGAACACCTGCTCCCTAAAGACCGAACGCATCCTCGGTATGCGGGCCGGGTTATAGGGAAAACCCTTATTTCGAGATATAATCATGGCCTAAGAGATAGGTCAGAACCATGCCTGAACGTTTCCAAACCCTTGAAAAATTTGTGTTTTCCCTCGTCGTGATGTCCGCGGTCGTGTGCTCGGCATTCCTCGCGTATGAACGTCACCCCGAGATCAAGATCGCGCTGCACGAAGGCGAAGCGCTGATGCGCGAGAGTGCCAAGTACTCGGTCATCTGCTCGCCGTCCAAGGTCGATCCTTGCGTCGAGATGTCGGCTTACTGAGATTCGCGTCGGTCGTGGTGCGCTGCGATCGAAACGCGCGTTTCCAGAATCGGCCCCACTCAGTTTCGGACTTGTCCTATATCGCTGGTCGTCTGGATTCCTTAAAGTAGAGCCCGTCAGGAATTCAGAAACCGGCCGCAAGATAGGGCGGATGCACGAACCCGTAACGTGCCGAGTCGCTGGCGTAAGCAGCCCCCGAATTCAGCCGGCCCCGCTTCGAGCCATCGAGCGGGGCCGTTCCGTTTGCGCGGTTCAAATCACCTTCCGCAGCGCCATGCGCCACGCGCGTCACACCACGTGCCGCGGCATCCCGCCCGCGAACGCGGCGACATTGTCCACGAGCTGATCGGCAAGCGCCTGCATCGCTTCGTCGCTCGCCCACGCAACGTGCGGCGTCAGGATGAATGCCGGATGCGACAGGATCGCGTGGAACGGATGCGCGGCCGGCAACGGCTCCTGCGTGACCACGTCGAACCCCGCGCCCGCGATCTGCCCCGACTGCAAGGCGTCGACGAGCGCGCTTTCATCCACGAGCCCGCCGCGCGCGGTATTGATCAGCAGCGGCCGGCGCGCCATCCGCGCGAACGCGGCCGCGTCGATCAGGTGCCGCGTCGCCGGCGTGAGCGGGCAGTGCAGCGTGATCACGTCGCAGTCGCGCAGCAGTGTGTCGAGCGGCGCGTAGTCGTCCCCCGACGCATCGCCATGCGCCGCGAACCGCACCCGCATGCCGAGCGCGCGGGCGATGCCGGCCACCGCGCGTCCGAGCACGCCGTCGCCGACGATCCCGAGCGTCGAGCCGGCCAGGTCGCGAATCGGATGATCGAAAAAGCAGAATTGCCCGCTGTCGAGCCAGCGCCCCGCACGCACCGCGTCGCGGTAGGCGACGAGGCTGCGACGCAGCGCGAAGATCAGCGCGAACGTGTGCTCGGGCACCGTGCGAACCGCATACTCGCGAATATTGCTCACGACGATGCCGCGCGCCGCGCACGCGTCGAGATCGACGATGTCGGTGCCCGTCGCGGCGATCGCGATCATCCGCACGCGCCGTGCATCGGCGAGCGCTGCCGCGCCGAGCCGTACCTTGTTGGTCACGACGATGTCCGCGTCGCCGATGCGCGCGGCCAGCTCGTGCGCGGCGGTCCGGTCGAAGGCCTGCAACAGGTGCGGGAACGGAAACGGCTTCAGCACGGTGTGCGGCGACAGCGTCGCGCGGTCGAGAAACACGATCTTCGCGGGAGAGGAAGCAGAAAACATGGCGGGTCTCGCTGACAGGCGCCCGGCGGGCGCGGAACGGGTTCGATTCTGCCGGCGGCGTGCGTGCAGTCGTTTGACCGTTGCGCGAGCGCGCTTTCCCGGATGGAAAGTCTGACGCAACGTCTCCATGAGAAGCGCGACACGCGCCTTTCCGAAACGGAAAGGCTGGTTGAGCATCGATCGATTTTCGCCGGTCGCGAACGCCGTCATGATCGCCTTCATCGACAACACGATTTCATCGGAGACAGCCATGACACGCCCCCTGGACGGCATCCGCGTGCTGGAACTCGGCCAACTGATCGCCGGGCCGTTCGCGGGCCGGATGCTCGCCGAATTCGGCGCCGACGTGCTCAAGGTCGAGCCGCCCGGGCTCGGCGACCCGCTGCGCAAATGGCGGCTGCTGCATGAAGGCACGTCGGTCTGGTGGGCCGCGCAGTCGCGCAACAAGACCTCGCTCACGCTCGACCTGCGCACGCCAGAAGGGCAGGACGTCGTGCGCCGCCTCGTCGAGCAAACCGACGTGCTGATCGAGAACTTCCGGCCCGGCACGCTCGAAGGCTGGGGGCTCGGCTGGGACGCGCTGTCCGCGATCAATCCGGGGCTCGTGATGCTGCGCGTGTCGGGCTTCGGGCAGACAGGCCCGTACCGCGACCGTCCCGGCTTCGGCATGATCGCCGAGGCGATGGGCGGCCTGCGGCACCTGACCGGCGAGCCCGGCCGCACGCCCGTGCGCGTCGGCATCTCGCTCGGCGATTCCCTGTCGGCGCTGCACGGCGTGATCGGCGTGCTGCTTGCGCTGCGGCATCGCGAGCAGCAGGGCGGCAAGGGGCAGGTCGTCGACGTCGCGCTGTACGAGTCGGTATTCAACATGATGGAAAGCCTGCTGCCCGAATACTCGGCGTTCGGCGCCGTGCGCGAGGCGGCCGGCAGCAGCCTGCCCGGCATCGCGCCGACCAATGCGTACCGCTGCCGCGACGGCAAGTACGCGCTGATCGCCGGCAACGGCGACAGCATCTTCCGGCGCCTGATGGAGCTGATCGGCCGGCCCGATCTCGGCAACGATCCCGCGCTCGCGCACAACGACGGGCGCGTCGCGCAGGTCGAACGCATCGACGCGGCGATCGGCGAATGGAGCGCGCAGCACGATCTCGATGCGGTGCTGGCCGCGCTGAACGACGCGCGCATCCCGTCCGGGCGCATCTACGACGTGGCCGACATCGCGGCCGATCCGCATTACCGCGCACGCGACATGCTCGTCGATGCCGCGTTGCCCGACGGCACGCCGGTACTCGTGCCGGGCATCGTGCCGAAGCTAGGCGCGACGCCCGGGCGCATCGACCACGCGGCGCCCGCGCTCGGCGCGGATACCGACGCGGTACTCGAATCGCTCGGCATCGATGCGGCGACGCGCGGCGACTGGCGCACGCGCGGCGTGATCTGAGAAGCGGAAACAGGAGCAGACAACATGAACGGGCAACGCAAACGGCTCTACCTCCACGAAGTCGCGACACGCGACGGTTTCCAGAACGAAGCGGCATTCGTCGACACCGACGACAAGATCGCGCTCGTCGACGCGCTGAGCGCGTGCGGCTACGCGAAGATCGAGGTCACGTCGTTCACGTCGCCGAAGGCGATCCCCGCATTGCGCGACGCGGAGGCCGTGATGCACGGCATCGCGCGCGCACCCGGCGTCGTCTATACGGTGCTCGTGCCGAACGTGCGCGGTGCCGAGCGTGCGCTGTCGTGCGGTGTCGACGAAGTGAACCTCGTGATGTCGATGAGCGAAAGCCACAACCGCGCGAACCTGCGGATGACGCGCGAGCAGTCGTTCGCACAACTGCACGACGTGATCGACGCGGTACGCGGCGCCGGTGTCGCGATCAACGTGTCGCTGTCGACCGCGATGGGCTGCCCGATGGAAGGCGATGTGGCAGCCGAAGGCGTACTCGCCTGGATGCAGCGCTTCGCGGATCTCGGCGTGCACGGCTTCACGCTGTGCGACACGACGGGCATGGCGTTTCCGTCGCAGGTACGCGACCTGTCGGCACGGGCCCGCGAGCGCTTCGGCGCGCTGCAGCTCACGCTGCACTTCCACAACACGCGCGGGATGGCGCTCGCGAACACGCTCGCGGCACTCGACGCGGGGATCGACCGCTTCGACGCGTCGCTCGGCGGGCTCGGCGGCTGCCCGTACGCACCGGGCGCGACCGGCAACGCGTGCACGGAAGAGCTCGTGCACATGCTCGAACTCGACGGCTACGATACGGGCATCGATCTCGCGGCCGTGCTGGCCGCGTCGGCACGGCTGCCCGCGCTGATCGGGCATGACGTGCCGAGCCAGATCCTGAAGGCCGGGCGCCGCTCGGACCTTCATCCGCCGCCGCGCGCAGACGCCGGCGACATGCCCGCGCAGCGCGCGTTCTCATGAACCACGAACAGGAGCGAACCTCATGGCGCTGATAGACCATCTCGACCATCTCGTGCTGACCTGCGTCGATCCCGACCGGACCACGCATTTCTATACCGAGGTGCTGCAGATGCAGCTCGAAACCTTCGGCGCCGGCCGGATCGCATTCCGCTTCGGCATCCAGAAGATCAATCTGCACGTGCGTGGCGCGGAGTTCGAACCGAAAGCGCATGTGCCGGTGCCAGGCGCGCTCGACCTGTGCTTCATCGCGTCCGTGCCGCTCGACGACGTGATTGCGCACCTGAAGCGCGTCGGCTGGCCGATCGTCGAGGGGCCGGTCGAGCGCACGGGCGCGACGCAGAAGATCCGGTCGGTCTATGTACGCGATCCCGACCTGAACCTGATCGAGATCTCCGAGTTGATCTGAGCACCGGTGCACCACCGCGCCGTATCGCGCCTTCGCACTCGCGTGTGCGGACCTGAACACGGTGCGGCTGCATGCCGCGCCGATCTCCCGCCGAAATCGGACAGCCGGTTTCCGCGCCCGCCGATTCCGGATAGCCGGCCCGTGCCGCGCTGCGGATAATGCAGGCATCGGCGACTGAGAAGCCGCCTTCGCAGCGGGCGCAACGCTTGCGTCCGCGCTTCCGCAACCCGACCCAGGCAACTCCCGATGACGATTCTCTATCGCGGCATGGACCGCGCGGCGCTCGACGCCGCTTATCTGAACACGAAGGTGGTACCTGATTTCCCCGCGTTGCTGGCGTCGATGCAGGCGCGCAGCGCAGCGCTCTATGAAGCTGCATCCGTCAGGCGCGACCTGCGTTACGGCGCGCAACCCGCGCAGCGTTTCGACTGGCTGTCGTGCGGTCAGCCCGATGCGCCGCTGTTCGTGTTCATTCACGGCGGCTACTGGCAGCACTGCGCGAAAGAAGATTTCGCCTACGCCGCAAGCGGGCCGCTCGCGCGCGGTTTCGACGTGATACTCGCCGAATACACGCTCGCGCCGATCGCGACGATGACCGGCATCGTCGGCGAAATCGGCGCGCTGCTCGACTACCTGGCGAACGACCCTGACGGCCTCGGTACGGCGAAGCGGCCGATCCACCTGAGCGGCCATTCGGCCGGCGGCCACCTGACGGCCGTGCACCGCGCGCATCCGGCCGTCGTGTCGGCGCTCGCGATCAGCCCGCTCGTCGATCTCGAACCGATCTCGCTGTGCTGCCTGAACGACAAGCTGCAGCTCACCGCGCACGAGGTCGACGCGTACAGCCCGTTGTGCCATGTCGGGCCCGGCGCGCCGACGGTCGTGGCGGTCGGCGATGCCGAGCTGCCCGAACTCGTCCGGCAGGCACGCGACTACGCGACGGCGTGCGAAGCGGCCGGCGAACGGATCGCCCATGTCGGGTTGCCCGGCATGAAGCACTTCGACGTGCTCGACGATCTCGAGAAGCCGGACGGTGCGATGCTCACCGCATTGCTGTCGATCGCGCCGCGCTAGGCTCGCCGTATCGCGCGGGAGCGGCCGGGCGTATGATCGGCGTCAGCCCGCCGCGCTGACGGCATGCGCCGGCACGGCCTTCCCAGGACCCACGACATGGTGAACCCGCTTCATTTCGATCTGCAGTCGCTGCGCGTGTTCGCGCTCGTCGCCGAGCACGGCAGCCTGACGAAAGCGGCCGAACACGGCCAGCTCACGCTGTCCGCGGTCAGCAAGCGCATCGCCGAGCTCGAGAGCGTGACGGGCAGCGCGCTGTTCGTCCGTCATGCACGCGGTGTCGAGCTGACGCCCGCGGGCCGCGCGCTGCTCGACCATGCGGCGAAGGTGATCGAGCAGGTCAACCGAATGGCGCACGAGATGAGCGATTACGTCGCCGGCGTGCGCGGCCACATCCACGTGTGGACCAACACGTCCGCGATCGTCCAGTTCCTGCCCGCCGATCTCGCCGCGTTCCTCACCGACAATCCGGGCATCAAGGTGAGCCTCGAGGAACGGCTGAGCCACGAGATCGTCGACGCGCTCGCGTCCGGCAAGGCCGATCTCGGCGTGTTCGCCGACAACGTGCCGGCGCCCGGAATCGAACGGCGGCTGTACCGGCGCGACGAGCTCGTGCTGCTCGTGCCGCGCACGCACCGGTTCGCCGCGCGCGACAGCATCCGCTTCGCGGATACGCTCGACGAGGATTACGTTGGGCTCAGCGACGGCAGTTCGCTGCTCGCGCGCATGACCGACGCGGCGTTCGCGGTCGAGCGCTCGCTGAAGCTGCGGATCCAGGTATCGAATTTCGACGGCGTGAGCCGGATGATCGAGGCCGGGCTCGGCATCGGCATTCTGCCGCGCGATGCGGTGACGGGTGAGCGCGCGGCGCGGCTCGGGGTCGTGAAGCTCGACGATGCGTGGGCGACGCGCACGCTGTGGGTGGGGGTGAAGGCGGGTAGTGTGTTGACCACTGATATCGCGAAGCTGTTCGATTTCATGTCGGCGCGGTGAGGCGGGGTTGAATGCGGGTCCCTGTTTCCGACGAGATGCTTTGAGCATTCAATGGTTCTCAACGCGATTGCGGTACACGGTCAATCGAAAACACGTCGATTATTCGAATCAGGATTGACGTTCCGCTCGTGAATTCACGAGATTCCGTCTGTCAGTGTCGACCGAACGCGGGCTGCGAACGGGTCGACTCGCAGCTTGCATGGCTGCCGCCCCGCCACGAGCAACGATCAGGAAGGAAAGTACCGGTTGGCAGGTCTCGCGCGATCGCGCCGCCTTGCCCGGTTGCAGTCAGTCGGCGCCGACCGTAAGATCGTCGATCAATGACACGAACGCATGTGTTCGTCGCTCTTCGTTTGAGGTTCGTTCATCGGGAGGACTAGTGCGAGTTGAAGTTCAGATCGTCAATGCTTTGACGGACGGGAAAGCCGGGGGCAATCCTGCTGGCGTGGTGATTGATGCCGATGCGCTGACGGCAGAGCAGAAGCTGCATGTTGCCCGGCAGGCCGCCTTGTCAGAAACCGCATTCGTATCGAAATCGAATATCGCGACGGCCAAGCTCGAATTTTTCACGCCGACTCGGCAGATCGCCCATTGCGGCCATGCCACGATCGCCACATTTTCCCTCTTGAGAGCAATCGGCAGGGTAGGTGACGGCAAGTTGTCGAAAGAGACGATCGACGGATGCAGAGACATCGTGATCGATGGCGACACCGTTCTGATGGAGCAGCGTTCCCCAACTTATCGCTCAATCGGAGCGGACTCCCCGTTCTCCGCGAAAATCGCTCAATCTCTGGGCGTATCGACTGCCGCGATCCATGGTGTCGAAAGCCCGACCGTCGTCAATACCGGCAACAGCTTTCTGATGATCGCATTGCCCGACGAGCAGTCCGTGGCCGCGATTCGTCCGGACCCGCGCGCGATTGAATCGATCAGCGACGATCTTGATTTGATTGGTTATTACGTATTCTCGACGACGACGAAAATACCCGGTCGCCATGCAGGAGCCCGCATGTTCGCGCCACGTTTCGGCATTGCCGAGGAGTCGGCGACAGGAACCGCAGCCGGGCCGTTGGCGTGCTTGCTGTACGAGCGGATGGCGGCAGCCGACACGGAAATCACCATTGAACAAGGGCACTTGATGCCGCAACCTTCGCCGAGCGTCGTCAAGGTCCTCCTTGATGTCGACGGTGGCAAGATCTCGCGATTGATGGCCGGCGGTTCAGGGGTTGTCATGCGGTCGATCACGGTCGAGATCTGATGTTGCGTCGAGCGTCCGCTTCCCGGTAGTCCGAGCGACCTCAATGGATCGGCAAGCGACAGATGCCGTGAAACATCAATCGTGACGAGGAAGCACGTTTCCGCGCTTCCTCCTCGACATCCGCTCAAACCGGATTGATCTCATCCTGACTGCGCCGCGTCGTCAGCGGCCCGAGCACGCGCAGCGTGACCGCGACGATACCGAGCGCGACCGAGATCACCCCGAACATCGCACCTGCACCATCACGCACGAGCACCGGCAACAACACGAACGGCAGCGCACCGCTGACGATCCGCGACAGCGCATAGGTACTGCCGATCGCCGTCGAGCGCACCCGCGCCGGGAAAATCTCCGCCTGGTACACGTGATACGCGTTGCTGAACACGTTCGACGCGCAGGTCGTGAGGAACCCGAAGCCGACGATCAGCACGGTATTGCCCGAATACGCGAAGCACAGCCCGAACACGGCGATCGACAGGATCGACACGATCACGAGCGTGCGGCGCTCGATCCAGTTGAGCAGCGGAATCGACAGCAGCGAGCCGACCGGATAGCCGATGAACGACAGCGCGATGAACAGCGTGCTGTCCGTCACGTCGAAGCCGCGACTTTTCACGACCGTGCCGGCCAGCGTACCGAAGCCGTAATAACCGAAGCCCTGGAACAGGTGAAAGATCGCGAGCATCAGGTAGCGCGCGCCGTACGGTTCGCGCCGCAGCAGCGCGATACGCTCGCCGAGCCCGAGCGGCCGTTGCGGCTCGACCGGCTCCGCGAACTGCTCGGGCACGCGCACGCCGGTGCCTTCCGCGAAGCGCCGCGCTGCCGCGTACGCATCGGCCGTTCGCCCCTGCGCGAGCAGCCAGCGCGGGCTCTCCGGCAGCCGATGCTGGACGAGCAGCACGTACACGGCGCCGAGGCTGCCGATCGCGAGGATGATGCGCCAGCCGGCTACGCCGCCCACATGCAACGGGTTGAGCCACAGCGCGAGGAACCCGACGAGCGGCACCGCGACATAGGAGGTCGTGTAGGCCCACGCGGCGAGCCGCCCGCGCTTCTCTTTCGGCAGGATCTCGGACAGGAAGCTGTCGGCAACCGGATAGATCGCGCCGACGCCGATACCCGTCAGGAACCGGCATGCGACGAGCATGTCGGCATTCACCGAAAACGCGCCGACCAGCGAGAACGCGCTGTACCACGTGAGCGTCAGCAGGAAGGCCTTGCGCCGGCCGATGCGGTCGGCGAGGCTGCCGAGGCACATCGCACCGACGAACATGCCGATGAACGCCGATGCCAGCAGCAGCTTGAAATCGGTGCTCTGCCGGCTCAGCCCGTATTCGTTCTGCAAGGCGGCACCGATCGTGCTGACGAGGAAAATCTCGTACATGTCGAAGAACAGCCCGATACCGATCACCCACACGACGAACCGGTGCAACGCGCCGACGGGCAGGTCGTCCATGAAATCGCCGAGCGTGACGCGGCGGGCGGGGCGGGCCGACGCATCGGCACCGACGCCGGCGGCAGCGGCCGGTGGTCGTGCGGAAGCGGGTCCTCCCGCGTTGCCGCCGAGATCGAGGGAATGGCTGTTCATCGTGTCTCCTGATTATCGATCCGCCGTGGCGCGAGGCCCGGCCGTTCGCGACCGGCGCGGTGCATCCGGTCGCACGACGCGGCGGCAGGCACCGCAAGGCCGGTGAAAGGGCCGGACAGGCGGGCTGTACCGATCGTTCGACACATGGTGGGCAAATCCGCCGCACGCGATAATTGCGGATGCTTCAAGCGTCCTTTCCCGCGCAGAAAGGGTGCGGAACATGCGGGAGCCGGCATGCACGCGGCAGGCCCGCGCAGCCGGCCTGGCGCGCGGTCACGCATCGGAGCCGATGGCGCGCTCGCGCAACCGGCAGGGCGGGAAAACCATGAGGCCGGTGGCCTGGCCGCCGGCGCGAAAACTACCGGCGGCCAGGCATTCGTGCTCAATCAGCCGGCACGAACGCCGCCCCGTAAAACACGCGCACGGGGTTGCCGCGCTCCAGCGCAACGTGCTGCATCCGCCGCTGCCGGCGCGCATCGGACGCGTGACGGTCGGCCTCCTGCTGCAGGCGAACCTGCAGCAACTGCAGCGCCAGACGCTTGTTCGCGTGCTGGCTGCGCTCGCTTTCCACGCGCACCGACAGGCCGGTCGCGACATGGGTCGCACGAATCGCGGAGCTCGTCTTGTTCACGTGCTGGCCGCCCGGCCCGCGCGCGCGCATTGCTTCGAACCGCACGTCGCCATCCGGCAGCGGCCGCGCGTCGGCGCAGCGCGTGACGCCGATGAACCAGTTCTTGCGCGGATGACGCAACCGGTACGGGCTCGCGCAAATCCATTGCAGCGTGCCCGTCCAGCGGTCCGCGAGTGCCTGCGCACCTTCGCCGTCGAGATCGAGCAACGCCGAGCGCAGCGTGCCGGGCCGTTCGCCCGGCTGAGCATCGAGCACGGTGACGACGACGCGCTGCGTATCGGCTTCCGCCTGCAGGCGCCGCAACGCATTGGCCGCGGCCAGCTGGCACTCGAGCGGGCCGTGCGCCGAAGAAATCTGCATCAGCATCGGCCAGCCTCCCCGGACGTCTTGTAGGTCAGCACCGGCGCGAGCCGCGCCAGCTTGCGCAGCAGCCCGGCCGCTTCGAGCGCGTCGACGACGCTGTCGATCGGCTTGTAGGCCTGCGGCGCTTCCTCGTACAGCAGTTCGCGGTCTTCGCAGATCACGTGGCTGCCGAGCGGCGTGCGCGTGAGCTGCGACGGCGTGAAGCGCCGTTCGAGGCGCCCCCTGCAATCGCCGCGCGCCCACTTGCGGCCCGCACCGTGCGCCAGCGACGCCAGGCTGGCCGCATCGTCGGGCCGCACCGGAGCGACGAGGTAGCTGTAGTCGCCGCGCGAGCCGGGAATGACGACCGGCCCCGCGTCGGCCGGCGTCGCACCTTTGCGATGCAGCCAGCCCGGCTCGCCGTCGACGTTCGCGCGGCTCACCAGGTTGTGGTTCACGTCGAGCACGCACCGGCCATCGGTGCGCCAGCGTGCCAGCATGCGCCGCGCGATCAGGTCGCGATTCGCGATCGCGTAGCGCAACGCCGCATCGTGACGCGCGAGGTACGCCGTGCATGCGGCGTCCGTGTCGACGAGGCCGTTGTAGCCGTGCTCGCGCACGTGTTGCTCGAGGATCGACTGGCCGAAGCCGCGCGATCCGCTATGCACGAGCAACAGCAGGCGATCGGGATCGAGACCGAGCGCCGCGAGGGGTTCGGTGTCGTACACCGCATCGATCCGCTGCGCTTCCGCGAAATGGTTGCCGCTGCCGATCGTGCCGAGCGATGCCGCGTACGCGTGATCCGCGAACCCGGCGGCCGCAATGAGCGGCTGCCAGCTTGCATCGGGCGGGGCGTCGATCGAGCCGAGCCGGCTCGCCAGCTTCGACGCACTGACGCGCCGCGCATCGAGCGCGGTTTGCCACAGCGCCATCCCGCAGCCGATATCGCCGCCGATCAGCGCCGGATACAGCTGGCCCGTCGAAAAGAACGCGGCGCCCACCGGGTAGCCGCGTCCGGGGTGAAGATCGGGCATGCCGGCGACGCGCCGCATGCCGGGGAGGGTGGCAGCGTGTTCGAGCTGCCGGATGGCCTCACCTTCGATCCAGGTGGTGGCGCAAGCGCACAACGTGATGCGCTCGCCCAGGTATTGCATGGAATTGCCCATGGAGGTTTCCGTTCGATGAAAAAGGAGAACGGCGGGCCATGGCGCAGGCAGCGCACACATGCGCTGCCCGACATCGGAAGTCGGGAAGAGGGCGGCACGACCGGATCGGAACGACCCGGCTCATCGCCGTGACGGCGATACGTGGTGCTGCGTGGCGTGAACGATGAAACGAACGGACGCGAAAAAACCGAACTACGACCCGCGACGGGAGAAGTGTTGGCGTGACGTCATGATTTTTTCTCCTTGCGAGTGAGGGGTTGATCGGAATGGCGGCGACTCTAGCATGCGCGCAACGGGCGCAGCAAGCGGGGGGCGGGCCATAGCCTAGCGAATCGTCGTTCGATGTTGCGAAAAACGCACATATAGGAATCCAGATCATTCTGTCATCGAAGGCGTGTGCGCTATGCAGCGGCAGGCATCCGACGCACGCAGACACCCGCAGCGGAGGCATCCGGCCACGCTTGACAGCACAAATACCGTTTCGTAGCATCCGCCTGCTTCATCCCTGAACCCTCATCGAACCGGTGATCCAAGTGCCCGCAAACATTCGTCCCTTCGCCTGATACGCCGACGACTGCCGTCCCGGCCGCGTACCGTCCTGCCCATTCCCGTCTGCCTCGCGGCTTCGGAACAGTGTCGCAGGGCCGCGTCCGGACACGCACTGACACCGCAACGCACACCCCATCGTTCGTTCCCGTCGTCGGCTTTTTCTGATATTTCCGGAGAAAGACCATGACGCTGGATTTTCGCGCCTACGCGCAATCGCTCGACCTCGCCCGCTACCCGCGCACGCCGCACCTCGAAGGCTCGCGCCTGCAGGACGGCGACGAAGGTCACGACCACGTTTCCTATCGCACCCTCGCGGGCGCCCATCTCGTCGTCGAGGAAAAGCTCGACGGCGCGAACACGGGCATCAGCTTCAGCCCCGCGGGCGAACTGCTGCTGCAGTCACGCGGCCACTATCTGGCCGGCGGCGGCCGCGAGCGGCAGTTCGGGTTCATGAAGACCTGGGCCGCCGCCCATGCCGGCTGGCTGCTCGAGCGCCTCGGCGATCGCTACGTGATGTACGGCGAGACGATGAGCAAGAAGCACGCGGTGTTCTACGACGCACTGCCGCATCACTTTTTCGAGTTCGACGTGTTCGATCGCGCGACGGGCCGTTTCCTGTCGACACCCGCGCGTCGCGCGCTGCTCGCCGACGGGCCCGTGCTGTCGGTGCCCGTGCTGTACGAAGGCATCGCGCCGGCGCGACTCGCGGACCTGAAGGCCATGCTCGGGCCGTCGCTCGCGAAGACGCCGGACTGGCGTCGCGCGTTCGAGGAAACGGTGCGGCGGCAGGGGCTCGATCTCGCGCGCGCATGGCAGCAGTGCGACAAGTCGGAGCGCTCCGAAGGGCTCTACGTGAAGGTCGAGACGGACGACACGACGACCGCGCGCCTGAAGTGGGTGCGCCACGATTTCGTGCAGGCCATTCTCGAATCGGCGCGCCATCACTCGGAGCAGCCGTTCATCCCGAACCTGCTCGCGCCGGGTGTCGACCTGTATGCGCCGCGCCCGACCGTAACGTGGGCCTCGCGCCGCGCTGCTCACCCGAACACATGAATGCGGAACGGCCAAGCACCGTTTCGAGAGGAGTCTTGATCATGAAGTACGAACAGTTGCAGGCACTCGTGCCCGCACCCGGCCGGCAGCCGGACTATCACGCGTGTCTCGCGGCATTTCCCGCGCTCGAACACGCAAAGGCAACACCCCAAGAGCCCGCGCACCACGGCGAAGGCGACGTGTGGACGCATACGATGATGGTGATCGATGCGCTGCTCGCGCTGCCCGAGTACCAGGCCGCGTCGCGCGCCGACCAGGAGATCGTGTTCCTGGCCGCGCTGCTGCACGACATCGCGAAGCACGGCACGACGGTCGTCGATCCCGTTACCGGTGCGATCGGCCATCCCGGCCATTCGCGCAAGGGCGCGATCGACGCGCGGATCGCACTGTGGGATGCCGGCGTGCCGTTCGCGGTGCGCGAGGCGATCTGCCGGATGATCGCGGTGCACCAGGTGCCGTTCTTCGCGATGAGCGGGTCGCGCCGCGGCACGCCCGAGTTCATCGCACGCGAGCTGTCGTGGCAGGTCGGCCTGCCGCTGCTGTGCCTGCTCGCCGAAGCCGATATCCGCGGGCGCATCTGCGACGACACGCAGCGCGTGCTCGACAACATCGAACTGTTGCGCGAACTGGCGCGGGAAGAGGGCTGCTACGGCCAGCCGCGTGCGTTCGCCGACGCGCACACCGCACTCAGCTACTTCCGTGGCGCGGACGTGCATCCCGACTATCCGCTGTTCCGTACGCCGGGCTCGCGGGTCGTCGTGATGTCGGGCCTGCCCGCGTCGGGCAAGAACACGTGGGTGGCACGGCATCATCCGGATCTGCCGGTCGTGTCGTTCGACGATGCGCGCGATGCGTTGGGGCTGCGTCATGGGCAGAACGAGGGCGCCGTCGCGCACCATGCGGTCGACGCCGCGAAAACACTGTTGCGCGCGCAACAACCGTTCGTGTGGAATGCGACGAACCTGTCGCCGCTGATGCGCAAGAAGACGCTCGACCTGCTGTTTGCGTACAACGCCGACGTGACGCTCGTCTACGTCGAACAGCCGCGCGCGGAACTGTTGCGCCGCAATGCGCGGCGCGACACGTCGCTGACGAATCGCGCGCTCGAGTCGATGCTGCTGCGCTGGGATTTGCCGCTGCCGACCGAAGCGCATGCGGTGCGGTATGAAGTGTGATGCGGCGACATCGCGACACGAGCCGGTACGCCGCAATTCGCCGCGGCGTACCGGCTCGTTTCATTTTCAGCGCGGGATTCTGCTGCGTCGCGCGAGCACGCAGCCGATCCCGAACAGGCTTCGAGCAGCAGATTTCGTCATGAATTCCGGCCTCAACTCGCCACGATGATGAATGTGGTGAGCGCGATCGGGAACAGCGCGAGGCCGAGCAGGCCCAACGCGCCGTCGGCTGCCATCGCGATCGGCGACAACGCCAGCTTGGCGCCGCGGCCGACAGCCGTCAGCTTGTCCGTCACCTTGACCTCGTACGGCCGATTGAACGCCTGCGGAACCGACGAAGGCGTGACGTCGTTCGGCAGATAGCGCTTGCCGCTGATCGCGCCTTTCGACGTCAGGTCGCCACGCTTCTGCTTGAAACCGTCCGCGAGCGCGCGCTCGCGCACGTCCGAGCCGGCCGGCGCATCCGAGTCGTCCAGCCTCATCGTGTATCGACCGGTGATCTCGTCCCCGTGCGCCTCGAAATCGTTGAACGCCGTGTGGATCTTGGGGCGATAGGGCGCGTTGAGCACCGTTGCCAGGCTCGGCGGCATCTCGAAGATGTAGTGATATTTCTTGCCGAGCACGACGAGCTGCTTGCCGTCCGCGGTGATCAGGAACGTCGACAAGGTTTCGTCGTATTCCGAATCCTTCATCCACGCCTTGGTGACGGGACCGAAATTGGAGCAGCCGGCGAGCATGCCGGACGCTGCCACGGCGGGCAGCGCGAGAAATGTTCTTCTTTTCATGTGTGCTGTTGGATGTTGTTGGTTATTCAGCGGAACCGCTTGAATGTCGGGCGCTGCGTTCGATGAACGCGGCACCCTGACGGCCGATCATGCGGTTTCTTCGCCTGCGCATTGTAGGGCCAAAACGGCAAGCGCAGTATCCCCCGGCAAAGCGCCTCACCCGCGTGCGGTAGACTGCACGCTCGCTTGCCCACCGCCCACTGCACGACCGCTCGCCGCCGCTGATACGCCATGGATCGAATCGATGCGATGAAGGTGTTCGTCGCCACGCTGGACGAGGGCAGCCTCGCGGGCGCGGGCCGTAAGCTCGGCCGCTCGCCGGCGGCGGTAAGCCGCGCGATCGCGTTCCTTGAAGAGCACACGGGCACTGCGCTGCTGTACCGCACGACGCGGACGATCCGGCTCAGCGAGGCCGGCGAACGCTACGCGGCCGCGTGCCGCCGCATCCTGTCCGACCTCGAGGAAGCCGACATGCTGGTCGCCGACGAACGCTCGGCGCCGCGCGGCCTGTTGACGGTCACCGCGCCGGTCGCCGCGGGCGAGGACGTGTTGCGCGCGCTGCTCGACGAATTCATCGAACGCCATCCGGCCGTGTCGATCCGGCTGCAGTTGCTCGACCGTCCCGTCAGCCTGATCGACGAAGGAATGGACGTCGCGCTGCGGATCGCGCACCTGACCGATTCGACGCTGGTCGCGATTCCGGTCGGCGCGGTGCGGCGGGTCGTCGTGGCGTCGCCCGATTACCTGGCGAAGCATCCGGCGATCGAGACGCCGGCCGATCTCGCACAGCACCGGATCATCTCGATGACGCACTTCGGCCTCGACTCGTGGAGCTTTCCGCCGCCCGCACCGTCGGCGCTGCCGCAGGTCGTTCAGTTCGCACCGCGCTTCATCATCAACACGATCCGCGGCGCGGTCGCGTCGGCCGTCGCCGGGCACGGCGTCACGCGGCTCTTCTCGTATCACGTGGCCGAACCGGTGAGGGACGGCACGCTGCGGATCGTGCTGCGCGACAGCGAACACGCGCCGCTACCCATCCATCTCGTCACGCCTTACGGACGCCTTTCGGTGCCGAAGGTGCGCGCATTCGTCGATTTCGCAGCGCCGCGCCTGCGCGAACACTTTGCGCGGCTGGCAGCCATTACCGACGGCGATCGAACTGACGGCGATTGAACCGAAACGCGGAAGAATGGCTTTCGTGCGACAGGGATTCACTCGATAATCGGGTCAATCTAGACTTCCTTCAACCAACGGACGCGCATGGCGCCCGTTCAGCGAATGGAGGTCAACATGCATCAAGCGCTTTCCGCCCAGCCTCGCGCCCGTGCGTTCGGACTGACGCACCGCGTGGTGTCAGGCATCGGCGTGGCCCGTTTCGCATGCGTACCGTCATCGGCAAGATTCGTCACGCCGGGGCTTCCCGCACCGCTGACCGCGACGGGGAGCACGCAATGAGCACGATCTCGCATGCGCCCGTCGCGGCACGGGCCGAACGGCCCGCCGCCAGCTACGCCGAACGCAACGCGCGCTACTGGCGGCGCAATCTCGCCGTCTGCGTGTTCGGGTCGTTCACGACGCTCGTCAGCCTGAGCATGCTGCTGCCGTTCCTGCCGCTGTACGTGCGGCAACTCGGCGTCGATGCGCAGTCGGCCGTGATCCAGTGGTCGGGCATCGCGTTCGGCGCGACGTTTCTCGGCACGGCCGTCACCGCGCCGCTGTGGGGCCGCCTTGCAGACCGCTTCGGCCGCAAGCCGATGCTCGTGCGTGCCGCGATCGGGATGGCGATCGTGATGTCGCTGATCGGCGTCGCGCACAACGTGGTCGAACTCGTCGCACTGCGGCTGCTCGCGGGGCTGGTCGGCGGATATGCATCGGCGTCGACCGTGATGGTCGGCACCCAGGCGCCGCGCGAGCGCGCGGGCTGGGCGCTCGGGATCCTGTCGACCGGTGCGCTCGCGGGCAACCTGGTCGGGCCGCTCGTCGGCGGGTTGCTGCCGGGCTGGCTCGGCATTCGCGGCACGTTCTTCGCCGGTGGCGCGATGATCGCCGTCGCCGCGCTGCTGACGATCTTCGTCGTGAAGGAAGACTTCCACGCGGCCACCGATGCCCGCACACGCACCTCGCGCGCCGCAGCCGGCACGCCGCACCGCACGAATCGCGCGGCGGTCGCCGCGCTGCTGGTGACGGCGATGATGGTGCTGCTCGCGAACATGTCGATCGAACCGATCATCACCGTCTATATCGGCGGCCTCGGCGTGGGCGGCGACCATCTTGCGCGTGTCGCCGGCGTCGTGATGGCGTGTTCGGCGCTCGGCAGCATGCTGACCGCCGCACGGCTCGGCGCGCTGGCCGACCGTGTCGGCAGCTGGAACGTGATCATCGGCTGCCTGTTGCTGACCGCGCTCGCGATGGTGCCGCAGGCGTTCGTCACGCACTGGTGGCAGCTTGCCGCGCTGCGCGGGCTGATGGGCATGTCGCTCGCGGGGTTGCTGCCGTCGATCGGCAAGCTCGTGCGGCAATCGGTCGACGAGCGCGCGACCGGGCAGATGCTCGGCTATCTGCAGTCCGCGCAGTTCAGCGGGCAGGTGGTCGGCCCGGTGATCGGCGGGCAGATCGGCGTCGCGCTGGGGCTGCATTCGGTGTTCTTCGTGACGGGCGCGCTGCTGGCGGCCTGCGCGGGGCTCGCGCATTGGGCGCGCGGCCGATAGCGGCTGGCCGGCGGATCGCGGGCTGGCGTAGGATGGGCGCAGTTGCGGGTGGCGCACCGGAAAACGACGACACCATACCCCTTCGTCGCGCGATGCGTTTGCCGTCATGGCAGACACCGCACCGCGCGGCGGCTACCCATCGCATTCGACATGGTTTTCATGTGACCGGTCGCGCACAAGGCACGACGAACGCGCGCCGATCCGAACCCGACCCGCGCGCTTCGGCCCGCATCCGGCCGACGCATTTCGATGACGAATCTTGCAGGAGGCAAGCGACATGAATCAATCGACCGACAACCGGACGCTGCTGCGCATGCTCGGCATGCGCGCCCCGATCGTCCAGGCGCCGATGGCCGGTGTCAGCACGCCGGCGCTGGCGGCCGCCGTGTCGAATGCGGGCGGGCTCGGCTCGCTCGGCGTGGGCGCGACGAACGCCGACGGCGCCCGCAAGATGATCCGCGACACGCGCGCGCTCACCGACCGGCCGTTCAACATCAACGTGTTCTGCCACCAGCCGGCGCACGCCGACGCGGCAGTCGAACGCGCGTGGCTCGAATGGCTCGCGCCGGCGTTCCGCGAATATGGCGCGACGCCGCCCGCATCGCTGTCGGAGATCTATACGAGCTTCGTCGCCGACGATGCGATGCAGGCGATGCTCGTCGAAGAGAAGCCGGCCGTCGTCAGCTTCCATTTCGGGCTGCCGTCCGCGGACGTGATCGCCGCGCTGAAGCGCGCGGGCGTCACGCTGTTCGCGGCCGCGACGAACCTCGACGAAGCACGCCAGATTGCCGCCGCCGGCATCGACGCGATCGTCGCGCAGGGGATCGAAGCGGGCGGGCATCGCGGCGTGTTCGATTCGACCGCGCATGACGACCGCCTCGGCACGTTCGCGCTCACGCGCCTGATCGTGCGCGAATGCGCGCTGCCGGTGATCGCCGCCGGCGGCATCATGGACGGCGACGGCATCGCCGCCGCGCTCGCGCTCGGCGCACAGGCCGCCCAGCTCGGCACCGCGTTCGTCGCGTGCCCGGAGACGTCGATCGACGAAGGCTATCGCCGCGCGCTGCTGGGCGACGCGGCCCGCCGCACGACGTTCACGGCCGCGATCTCGGGCCGGATCGCACGCGGCCTCGCGAACCGGCTGACCGCGCTCGGCGACGACCCGCACGCGCCGGCCACGCCCGCCTACCCGATCGCGTACGACGCCGGCAAGGCACTGCACGCGGCCGCGAAGGCGAAGGGTGAATTCGGCTACGGCGCACAGTGGGCCGGGCAGGCGGCGCCGCTCGCGCGGTCGCTGCCGGCGGCCGAACTGTTCGCCGCGCTCGAACGCGAGACGCGGGCGGCGATCGAGCGGCTGCAGCACGTGCTGGATTGATCGCACGATTCGCGGGCGGCTAGCCGCAGGCATATAGCGGCGATCGGTGAACGCACCCCGATCGCCGAATCGATACGTCGCCACCCGCGGCTGATTTGCAATGCTCTGTATCTGCACGAACCCCGGATACATCGCGATACAAAGCACGCTCGAGCGTCCGTTATAAAGCAGGCATGACCGATTCGGGAGTCCATCATGTCTGCAACCTGGTTCAAAGGGTCCTGCCATTGCGGGGCCGTCAAATTCGAAGTCAGAACGGCCTTGACGCCGGCGACTCGCTGCAACTGCAGCATGTGCCGCCGGCGCGGCGCGCTGATGAGCCCGATGTTCGCCGCCGGCGAACTGAAGATCGTCGAGGGCGAGGGCGCGCTGACGTGCTACCAGTTCAACACACGCACGGCCCGTCACTATTTCTGCAGCCGTTGCGGCATCTATCCGTTCCATCAGACGCGCAAGGACCCCGCCTGCTGGCGCGTCAATCTCGGCTGCCTCGACGGCGTCGACCCGTATGCGCTCGATGCAACGGTAGCGAACGGCGCGAGTCTCTCGGTCGTGGAGGACGCATGAAACGCTGGCTGATGATCCTGCTGTTTGCCGCAGGCGGGCTCGCAACCGAAATCGCGCATCCGGTGCAATGCTCGCTGCTGTCGGTCAGCCGTACACAGACCGGCAAGCGCCGCAGGGCGGGCTGACGGCGCGCTGGTTCATCGCGAGCGATTATCATGCTTCCGATAAGATCGCACGCGATATATAATGCGTCCATCTGCGGCCGTTCGCGCCGCTGGAGGACGTTCATGAAACCGACCGAAGCCCCATCCGCCGCCGCGCCGAAGCTGTCCGAGTTCCTGTGCTTTGCGATCTACTCGACGAACCTCGCGTTCGGCAAGGCCTACAAGCCGATTCTCGAGGAGCTCGGCCTCACGTATACGCAATACATCACGATCATTGCGCTGTGGGAGCAGGACAACCAGACGGTCGGCCAGCTCGGCGAGAAGCTGTTCCTCGAATCCAATACGCTGACGCCGATCCTGAAGAAGCTCGAGGCGATGGGCTACCTGGAACGGCACCGCGATCCGTCGGACGAGCGCCAGGTGCTGGTCAGCTTGACGAAGACCGGCCGCCGCGTGAGGGAGAAGGGGCTCGACATGAATCTGGTCGAAGCCACCGGGTTGAAGCCGGACGAATTCGCGAAGATGCAGAAGGCGATCGTCACGCTGCGCGGCAACCTGATCCGCTCGACCGACGAATGAACACGCGAACCACCCGCGGCCGGCACGTCCATCGTGCCGGCCGTGTCGTCATGCGTGCCCGTCGCCGAGCACCAGCAGGTGCATCTCGCGACGGACGACAAAACCGAGTGCGAGATAGCGCTCGATCGCCACCCGGTTCGACGTGAGGACGTGCAGGAAAGGCGTATCCGAGCGCGCATCGATCTCCGCAATCAGCGACCGCATCAGGCGCGCCGCCAGCCCCTGCCGCCGGAACGCGGCATCGACGCAAACAGCGCTGATCTCCGTGTACCCGTCGACCTGCATCCGCTCGCCGGCCATCGCGGCCAGCCTGCCTTCGCTGCGGATGCCGATGTAATGGCCGAGCTCGAACGTGCGCGGACCGAACGGGCCGGGCTGCGCGGCCGTGGTCAGCGCGAGCATCTCGGGCACGTCGGCTTCCGCGAGCGTGACATGGCCGGATTCGGGTGCGGGACCGAGCGTCCCTTGCCAGACCATCTGCAACAAGTTCGCGCGCCGGATCGCCGACAATCCCGCCGGCAGCTCGATCTCGTCCGGCGTGACCAGCGCAGTCGGCCCGTGAGCCGCGATCAATGTACGCAATGCGTCGAACGACGCCGCGCTCGTATCTTCCATCGCGGCAAACGGCGCGACGGCTACCGGAAACCGCCATGCTCGGCCATGACCGAGCGCAAAGCGGCGCTGCCTGCCCGTCAGCGCATTCCACACCACACGGTCGAGCGGGTGCGCACTGCCTGCCGCGTTTCCGGTCGTTGCATCGGACATGAGCTGCTCCTCGATTGAAGGTGTCGGTGGCACAGCATAGACCGGGATCGGACGGGCAGGGCGCGGCGCGCTGATCACCGCCGATATCCCGCGCGACGGCGCCACCGTGATCGAGCTCGGTGCGGGCACCGGCGTGTTCACGCGGGCACTGCTCGCACGCGGCGTCACGAGCGACCGGCTGGTGCCGGTGGAAGTCGATCCCGCTTTCGCGAACACGCTGCGGCATCAGTTTCCCGCGCTGCGGGTCATGCAGATGGATGCGGCGCAACTCGGCATGACGGGCGACTTCTTCGGCGGGGCGCGTGCGGATGCGATCGTGAGCGGGTTGCCGCTCGTCGCGATGCCGGCCGAACGGGCCGTCGCGATCGTTCGCTGCGCGTTTGCGCGCCACCTCGCTGCCGATGGTGCGTTCTACCAGTTCACGTATGTGCCGCGCTGGCCGATCCCGGCGCGCGACCTGGAGCCCCTGCGCATTCGCGCCGTCCGGGTGGGTGTCGCGTGGATGAACTTCCCGCCCGCCATCGTGTATCGCTTCGAACGCCGGATCGATGCGGCCGGCCATCAGCGGCCCGTTGCGCGGCCGTTGCGCGATGCGGTCGTGGAAGCCGCTATTTTGCGGGGCTTCGATGCCATGCCATCACTCGATTCGAGCGGCATGCGGCCATCGACAGAGGGAAGTGCGCCGTCGTGAACGCGCTCGGGTACGGGTTGCTGTTCGGCCTGCCACGGCTGATGTTTCTGTTTCGACGATCACGAGCCGCGAGCGCCGACAGCCGCATCGGCACGGCGCACCGTCGAATCCCGGGCCGACACGAGCACGTGGTGCGTGCCGACCTGCAACGCTGTTTGTCACCGACGACCGGCGTGGAGCGCGCCGTACTCGCGCGCTCCCGTTTCTCACACCCCGTACCGAACTGCCCGGATCGGCGCGACGATTCCGACGCGCCATGCTCAATGGCCGAAGTAGATCGAGCGCTCGGCCGTGCGAACCACGCTGCGGCGGCCCGACTGCGTCGCACTGCCGGCGTCGCTGCCGTAACCGGATGCCTGCGACTCGGCCGCGATTGCATCGGTGTCGTGGGTCCGGCGCAGCGCAGCCTGGAGATTGTCCGGATAGTTCGGGTCGTTGGGCCGGTTCGGCAGGTAGCCGGCCTTCTGCAGCGCGGCCAGTTCCGCACGCACTTGCGAGCGCGTCACGGTGCTGTCACCGGCAAACGCCGGTGCGGCAACGGCTGCCGACACGGCAACGAGAACGGCAGCGATCAGTTGGGTCTTCATCATTCACCTCGACAAGAAAATGGGGGGATTCAGTCGTTGCGCACCATGCGCCGGCCACCGGCGCCGTTCGCGGTTTCGTTCAATGACCGAAGTAGATCGAGCGTTCGGCGATTCGCGTCGCAGGCCGGCTGCCCGACTGCGTCGCGGCGGCGGCGTCGCTGCCGTAACCGGACGTCGCGGCTTCGGCCACTGCGGTGTCGTTCGCGTGAATGCGCGTCAGTGCGGTCTGCAGATCGTCCGGGTAGTGCGGATCGTTCGCGCGGCCCGGCCGATAGCCGGCCTGTTCGAGCTGGACGAGCTCGGCACGCACCTGCGCGCGGGATACGGTAGCTGCGTCGGCGAACGCCGGTGCGGCAGCGGATGCGGAAACGGCCACGAGAAGGGCGGCGATCAATCGGGTTTTCATCATTTACCTCGACAGAAGAGAAAGAGAAGGGCTTCAGCGTTCACGTATCGACGATGCGCTGCGCTCAATGACCGAAATACACCGAGCGGTCGGCCACGCTGACCGCGTGCCGGCGGCCCGATTGCTTTGCCGCCTCACCGTCGCTGCCGTAGCCGGACGCCTGATCGTTGCCGGCGACCGCATCGGTTGCATGGATCTGCGTGAGTGCAGCCTGGAGATCATTCGGATAGGTGGCGTCGGTCGCGCGATTCAGCGGGTAGCCGGCCTGTTGCAACTGCGCGAGCTCGGCACGCACCTGCGCACGCGTCACGGTGGATTCGCTGGAGAACGCCGGTGCGGCAACCGTGGCCGAAACAGCGACGAGAAAGGCGGCGATCAGTCGGGTATTCATCATTCACCTCAATAAGAAAGAAATCGGGCATTCGGCAAGGCGGCGCCAGGCCGCCTGATGCATCGTTCAAGCGATACGGATGTCGACGTCGATGTTGCCGCGCGTCGCCTTCGAATACGGGCAGGTCTGGTGTGCCGCATCGACGATGCGCTGCGCGACGTCGCGATCGAGCCCCGGCACGCTCACGTTCAGCCGGGCCTGCAGGAAGTACGCATTGCCGGCGGTGCCGAGATCCACTTCGGCGTCGACCGCGAGATCGGCCGGCAGCGTTACCTTCGCGGCACGCGCCGCAAGCTGCATCGCACCGATGAAGCAGGCCGACCAGCCGGCCGCGAACAGTTGTTCCGGGTTGGTGCCGGTACCGGCGCTGCCCGGCGACGACAACTGGATGTCGAGGCGGCCGTCGGAACTGCGCGCCGCGCCGTCGCGGCCGCCCGAAGTCGTATGCGTCTTGCCCGTGTACAGCACTTTTTCGATCTTGCTCATCATTTGCTCCGTCGGTTGGGTGGTTTGTTTCAGATGCGATTCGATCGCATGCGATGGAGTTTCGTCGAGACGACCCTCTCCGTCAAGCGTATTCGATTAAATCGCATGCGATATTTTGTATTTCAATGTATCTGGAACGTGTACCGCTTTGCCGGACAAGGATTTCCAGCGATCGATCCCTGATATTCGCGAGTCAACGAATCCGGGCAGGGCAGGTGAAAACGCCGCGGAAACGGCTGGCCACCCCGCAGGGCGGCCGATCGGTCAGGCCGGGTCGATCTCGGCGATCACGACGAGGATCACGGCCGCGTCGGCCGGCAACTGGCGTTGGGAGAACGCCGAGCGCGCGTGGCCCGACTTTTCGCCCAGCACGGCGGCGAATAGGTCCGACGCGCCGTCGATCACGGCCGGCTGCCCGAAAAAGCCGTCGGCCGAACTCACGTGCCCCTCGACGCGCACGATCTTGCGCAGGCGCTCGAACCCGCGCAGGTGTCGGCGGATCTGTGCAAGCACGTTCAGCGCCGCGAGCCGGGCGGCATGCTTGCCTTCGTCGACGCTCAACTGCTCGCCGACGCGCCCGGTACAGGCAATCTTGCCGTCGACCAGCGGCAGTTGTCCGGAGACGAACAGCAGGTTGCCGGCTTCGCTGACGGCCGTATAGCTGCCGAGCGGGTTCGGCGGCTCGGGTAACGCGAGGCCGAGGTCGGCCAGTTTCTGTTCGACGGTCATGTCGTGCTCCTTGAGGGAAAAGGGTTCGGGCGATCGGTGCTGCCTGTGAGTCACTGTAGTCATGCGGCCGAAGCCGGTAAATGTCGGCAGCGCAATTGACTCACGACGCGGTGTAACGAATCGCGCCCGATACGCCCGCTGGTTTCCGCCGCGAGATTCATGCACACTCGGCGTCATCGCGCGCCACGCGCCGCAGACGGCAGGAATCGCCTCATGCAACGACAATTCGACGATCTGCTGCTGGGCAGCATCGAGCTGTTCTGCCTCGCCGCCGAACTCGGCAGCTTTACGCTGGCGGCCAACGCGGCGAGCGTCACGCCGGCCGCGGTCAGCCGTTCGGTCGCGCGGCTCGAGGCGCGTCTCGGCGTGCGGCTGTTCGTGCGCACGACCCGCCAGATCCGCCTGACCGATTCCGGCCGCCGCTATTTCGAGCAGTGTCGCGACGCGCTGTCGCAACTCGTCGACGCGGAGCGCGAGGCGACCGGCCAGCAGGCGACGCCCGCCGGCGTGCTGCGGATCAGCATGCCGACACCGTACGGGCACTATCGCGTGCTGCCGCTGCTGCCGGCGTTTCGCGAGCGGTATCCGGACGTGCGCGTCGACACCCACCTGAGCAACCGCAACATCGACTTCGCGGAGGAAGGCTACGATCTCGCGATCCGCGGCAGCGCGCCGGCCGATTCGAACCTGATCGCACGCAAGCTGGAGGATGCCGAACTCGTGATCGTCGCGACGCCCGGCTACCTGAAGCGCGCGGGCATGCCGACCGCCGTCGACGACCTGCATGCACACGAATGCATCCAGTTCGAGCTGCCGAGCAGCGGGCGAACGATCCCGTGGCTGTTCAACGATGGATCGGACGGGATCGACGTCGCAACGACCGGAAGCTATGGCACGTCGGGCGACTATCTTGCCGGTGTGACGCTCGCGCGCAGCGGTGCGGGCCTGTTCCAGACGTATCGCTTCATCGTCGAGCAGGATCTGCGGGCCGGCACGCTCGTGGAAGTGCTGCCCGGCCTCGGCGGCCGGTCGCGGCCGTTCATGCTGCTGTATCCGCATGCGCGCTTTTTGTCGTCGCGCGTGCGCGTGTTCGTCGACTTTCTCGTCGAGCATCTGGCGCGTGCGCCGGCCAGCCAGCCGGCCGGGACACGCGCCAAACGAGCCGGCGCATCGCGCTAGGCCGCCGGCTCGCGGTTTCGACACCGCGCGTCAATGCCCGGCGCTCTGGCCGCCGTCGACATGCAGGATCTCGCCCGTGACGAACGGCGCCGAATCCAGGTACAGGATCGCGTCGACGATGTCGCTCATTTCGCCCATGCGGCCGACCGGATGCAGCGACGCGAGCGTCGCGTGCGTTTCGGGCGCGTGCATCGGCGACTTGATGATCCCGGGCGACACCGCATTCACGCGAATGCCGGCCTTCGCATACTCGATCGCGAGCGACTTCGTCGCCGCATTCAATCCGCCTTTCGTCAGCGACGCGAGCACCGACGGCACGTTGCTGTTCGCGTGATCGACCAGGCTCGTCGTGATGCTGACCACGTGGCCGCTGCCGTGCTTCTGCATCGCGGCGATCGCATGCTGCGTGACGTGGAAGAAGCCGCTCAGGTTGACGTTCGTGATCTGCGCATAATCGTCCGCGGTGTACTGCGTGAACGGCTTCGCGATGAAGATGCCCGCGTTGTTGACGAGCGTGTCGACGCGGCCGAAGCGTTCGATGGCGGCGTCGACCACGCGCCGTGCGACGGCCGCGTCGCCGATGTCGCCCGCGACGGTGACGAGGTCGGGATCGTTCGACGGCCCGATCGAACGTGACGTTGCGACGACGCGATGGCCGCGGGCCCGGAATGCGTCGACCGTTGCCGCGCCGATGCCTTGCGATGCGCCGGTGACGATGATGACTTTGGATGCGCTCATGATTTGCCTCGATGGGTGAAGGGTTCTCGGCTTCGGTGCCGACCGGATCCGTGAATCCGATGGGCGAACTGTAGGCGCGCCGGCTGCGATCTCGAATACCCACCGTGGAGCAACAGTCTTGCGTCGGGGGAACAAATGCGGGGAGGGGTGGCGGGTTGCGAGTCAGGCTCGTGGGCGCGTGGAGTGGACGGCCCGACGCCGGGCATCGGCACTGTGTTGCCCGACTGCACGCATTCGGCCTCTTCACCGGGAGGCCGGCTCACATGCCCGCGACATTCGCGGCTGAACTGCGATGCGCCGCCGCTGTGCCTGCTGCTCGCCCGATCGGCGCTCGACGTCGCCCTCGATACGCTCAAGCGTGGCGCGACCTCACCGAAAGAAACGATTTTCCTGCGGCTTGACGAGCCGATTCATCTGCCACAAAACACGCACTTGGATAAATCATCACGCCTATTCGGATAACTTTTCTTATCACAATAGCACTATGAATAATCCAAACTCGTCGATTCGAAAACGCGTCTGATGCCCGACGTCCGGGCCGCCTTCGTGCTTCTCGCCGCCGAACCGAGGGCAGGGAAGCGAACATTCGTCGTGCACGCCGTCAATCCGGTGCGTTGATCCGCGCCAGCAGCACCATCAGCACATCGGCCGTCGCGCGGGCGACATTCTGCGACGTCGTATCGACGAGCGCATGCGCGCATTCGCGATACAGCGGGTCGCGCAAGCGGTACAACGCGGCAAGCGTTTGCCGCGGGTCGGCCACCTGCAGCAGCGGCCGGCGCGGGTCGTCGCGCGTGCGGCGCCACAGCGCGTCCGGGTCCGCATGCAGGTAGATCACGCAACCGCGCTCGTTCAGGCGCGCGCGGCTGCGCGGATTCAGCACCGCGCCCCCGCCGGTCGCCACGACGGCGTTCGGGCGCTGCGTCAGTTCGTCGACGATCTGCGTTTCGAGCAGACGAAAGCCGCCTTCACCGACCTGATCGAACAGTGCGGCGACCGAACGTCCGGTGCGCCGCTCGATCTCGTCGTCGCTGTCGACAAACGTCCAGCCGAGCGACGCCGCGAGCGCGCGGCCGAGCGTCGATTTGCCGGCGCCCATCATGCCGACCAGGATTGCGCGGGCGGGCAGGGCGCGCGCGCCGGCCGCCGCGACGACGGTGCTCACAGGCGCCGCGCGAGCGGCCAGCCGGCCCGCGTCGCCGCACAGATCCGCCGCGCGCGCACCGCGTCCGACAGCGTGTCGAGCGCCGCGCCGGTGGTTGCGTCGTCGGCGTCGAGCAGCGCGCCGAGCACCTGTCCGCCCGGATCGCCGGCCGCGATGTGCTCGGCCGCATCCGCCGCGATGATGTGCGGCGTGCGCGCGGGCGCCTCGTCGCGTTCGGGCCGCCGCCATCCGTTGCGCAGGTCGCGCCATCGCACGACCAGGCCGCAGAACAGCCCGCCGCCCGGCACGGTTGCGTCATCGCCGGGCGCCGCCGTGTCGCCGGGCGTCGCGCACTGCGTGACCCAGCTCGCGAACTCGAGCAGCGACGCGTCGTGAGCGAGCGTCGCAGCGTCGAGCGCGACGGTCACGCCGGCATCCCGCAACCGCCCGAGCAGCGGCCGCACCCCGTCGTGCGCGCCTCCGCATGGCTGCAGCAGCACCTCGAGTTCGTCCTCGTGACGTTCGACGAGCGCACGGTGCCGCTCGAGCGCGGCCGGCTCGAGCAATGCCTGCGCGGCTTGCCGGACGATGACGATCGCGCGATCGTCGCGACGCTCGACGATCGCGCCGATCCGGCGCCGGGCGCGCGCCACCCCGGCGCTCACGTACCGCTCCCGACATGGCGCGCGCGCATCACAGCGAACCCTGGAATTCGAGCACGCGTGCCTTGAACTCGTCGGGCACGGCCTGCGTCGTGTTGTTCGCGTAATCGAACATCACGTGCGTCGACATGCCGCGCGCGACGATGGTCTGGTCGTCGCGCTCCATCAGGTGTTCGAGATCGAAGCTCTTGCTGCCGAAACGCACGATGCTCGACCGGATCGTCAGGTTGTCGCCGAATTGCGCCGGTGCGAGGTACTCGCATTGCGTCTTCACCATGATGTGCGGCAGCTTCTCGCTCCGCGGCAGTCCGAGGAGATCGAACATGTAGCTGAGGTACGAATGCTGCAGATAATCGTAATAGACGGGACTGCTCACATGCCCCATCGAATCCGTATCGCGATACTTGACGTGAATGGGCGTTTCGTAATGACGCTTCGACATGGTGGTTCTCCGCAATGACTGGGTTGATTTATATATTTGTTCCTGATTGGCCCGTCAGGAATTTGAAAATTAATCGAACGCCTATCGGGACGCCACTATCAGAACGAATAGCGATCCGCCGGGAAGCACCACACACTCCGCATCCCCGACCAGAGCAAGTACTCCCGGGTTCCCCGCTGGAAATCGAATTTCCGCCCCGCCAAACATCTCAAAACCGGCAAAGGCGATGCCTTCGATTTCTGGAATTCCTGTTTATTTCTGTCATTCATAAGGTTATGAATTGGAAACTGGTAAATATGTTAGTTGCGCTCGGAAAGAGCCATTCAATACAGTCGCGCTGTAGTAAAAAATCCACCGAATTATCGACAGGAGGGCAGTCCCCATGCATGCGAATACCTGGACGACGCACCGCGACGCCGTGCTGCGCTTGCCGTCTCCCGCGGATCTGGCCGGCGCGCTGCAGCCTGCGTTGCGCGCGTCGCGCACGGTTCATCAGGCTCGCCACGCGATCGTCGACGTGTTGAACGGCACGGACGACCGTCTCGTGGTCATCGCCGGCCCGTGCTCGGTGCACGACCCGGCCGCCGCGCGCGACTATGCGGCGCGGCTCGCGCTGCAACGCGCGCGATTCGCGGACGAGCTGGAAATCGTGATGCGCGTGTACTTCGAGAAGCCGCGCACGACGGTCGGCTGGAAAGGGCTCATCAACGATCCGCTGCTGGACGGCAGCGAGCGGATCGACGCGGGGCTGCATACGGCCCGCGCGCTGCTGTGCGACATCAACGGGGCGGAAATGCCGGCGGCAACCGAGTTTCTCGATCCGCTGTCGCCGCGCTATCTGGCCGACCTGGTCGCGTGGGGGGCCATCGGCGCGCGCACCGTGGAATCGCAGGTGCATCGCGAGCTGGCGTCGTCGCTGCCGATTCCGATCGGCTTCAAGAACGGCACCGACGGGAACGTCCAGGTGGCCGTCGATGCGATGTGCGCAGCCGCGCGAGCGCATCGCTTCCTGTCGGTCGATGCGGGCGGGCGGCTATGTGCGACGGCGTCGCCCGGCAATCCGCATACGCATGTCGTGCTGCGCGGCGGGCGCGAACCGAATTTCGACGCGGCGGCCGTGAATGCCGTGTGCGAGCGCATGGTGGCCGCGCAATGCGCGCCGCGCGTGATGATCGACGTCAGCCACGGCAACAGCCGCCGCCAGTTCCGCAATCAACTGGGCGTCGGCACGGCCGTCGCCGCGCAGGTCGCGGCCGGCGACACGCGCATCGTCGGCGTGCTGATCGAGTCGAACCTGATCGAAGGGCGTCAGGATCTCGTGCCCGGCATGCCGTTGCGCTACGGGCAGAGCATCACCGATGCGTGCCTGTCGTTCGCCGATACCACGCAACTCCTCGAGATGCTCGCCTACGCAGTGCGGGCGCGCCGGCGCGGGCATGCGCCGGCGCCGGACCTCGAGTTCGCGCGCGAGCCGCTGCTCGCGTGCTGCGCGTGAGCGGCCCGGCACGACGCAGTCAGATCTCGGCTTCGTCGTAGATCCGTGTCGCGTCGCCGGCCCACGCGTCGCGATAGCGGGCGAGCCAATGCTCGGCCTGGGTCGGCGCACCGGCGACGATCTCGTCGAGCGGCGCGAGATACACGGATTCGTCGCGGCCGGCCGCGTCCCTGCGTGCCCGCGCACGCAGGCCGCGATGCGCGATCGCCAACGCGTCGGCCGCGAATGCGCGCAACGGGCGGCTGTCGACCGAGGCGCCCAGCCCGAAGCGCGGCACGTCGCGACGCAGGGTCAGCAACGCGCCGCGGTCGATCGCGGCGGCCAGCGTCTCGGCCTCCGACAGCGCGGACGGATCGTACAGCAGGCCGGTCCAGAACGCGGACAGCGCGACCATCATCGCGGGCGAGCCCGCATCGGCGCCGCGCATCTCGAGATAGCGCTTCAGCCGCACTTCGGTGAAAACCGTCGTCAGATGATCGGCGAAATCGCCGAGCGTCGGCGTGTCGCCCTCGAGGTGCGGAATGCGGCGTCGCATGAAATCGCGGAACGTCCAGCCGGTCGCGTCCGTGTAGCGGTCGCCGCGCCGCACGAAATACATCGGCACGTTGTCGAGCAGCCAGCTCACATAGCGCTCGAAACCGAAGCTGCGCGACAGGAACAGCGCCGGCGCCCCGCAGCGATCCTCGTCGGTGTCGAGCCACGTGTGTGCGCGCGTCGACAGCAGGCCGGTCGGCCGGCCCTCCGCGAACGGCGAATTCGCGAACAGCGCGGTGGCAACCGGCTGCAACGCGAGCGACACGCGCATCTTGCGCGCCATGTCGCTTTCCGACGCGAAGTCGAGATTGACCTGCACGGTGCAGGTGCGCTGCATCATGTCGAGCCCGCGCGTGCCGACGCGCGGCATATAGCGCTGCATGATCCCGTAACGCTGCTTCGGCATCCACGGCAGCGCCGCGCGCGCCAGGTGAGGGTGAAAACCCAGCGGCGCGCAACGCAGGCCGAGCGGCCCGCACGCGTCGCGAGCTGCGGCAAGGTGCGCATGGAGTTCGACATGCGTGTCGTGCAGCGTATCGAGCGGCGCGCCCGACAGTTCGAGCTGGCCGGCCGGCTCGAGCGAGATCGCGGCGCCGTCGCGCTGGATCACGCCGACGATCCGTCCGGCATCGACGATCGGCGTCCCGTCGCGTTGCAGCCGTGCGAGCACCGCGGCGATCCCCGATGGCCCGTCGTAAGGCGCGGCGGCGTGCGTCGCACGCGCGACGACGAACTTCTCGTGCTCGGTTCCGATCCGGAATTGCGCGGCCGGCTTGCAGCCGGCGGCCAGATGATCGGCGAGCTGTTGCTCGGAGACGATCGGCGTGTGGTCCGACCCAACGGCATTCGACATCGACACCCTCCACAAGTCACATTGAGCGACCGACCGGTCGGTCGAAAGACGACTATAGCGACGTCGGTGCGGGTGCTGTACTGGCAGGGGTGATAGGGGCGGGGCAACACCGCACTGCGCTACGGCTACGGCTGCCGGCGCTTCGCGAAGTAATGCGCGGGCGAATCGCCGAACGCGCGGCGGAACATCGCGATGAAGTTGCTCGGCGTCGCATAGCCCAGCGCGTCGGCGATGTTGGCGACGCTGTCGCCGCTCGCGAGACGTTCGAGCGCGTGCGTCAGGCGCGCCTGCTGGCGCCACTGCGCGAAGCTCGTGCCGGTTTCCGCGACGAACAACCGGCTCAGCGTGCGGGCGGACAGCCCGGCCCATTCGGCCCACGCTTCCAGAGTGCGGCTGTCGTGCGGCTGCCCGAGGATCGCGTTCGCGATGCGCAGCAGCCGCCTGTCGCGCGGCATCGGCAGGTGCAGCGGCTCGTGCGGCGCGCGGCGCATCTCGTCGAGCAGCACGATGCTGATGCGCGCCTGCTCGATGTCGAGCCGATCCTGGTCGGCCCACGATACCGCGCGCCGCACGAGCGCGCGCATCAGCTCGGTGATCGCGATCACGCACGGCTGATCCGGCATTCGCCGGCTCGCGGCCGGTGCGATCACGACGCTCCAGCCGCTCAACGCGCCGCTGATGCTGACCTTGTGCTGCTCGCCCGGCGGAATCCAGCCCGCGCGATGCGGCGGCAGCAGCCACGAACCATGCGGCGTGCGCACGTGCGCGAAACCGCTTTCCACACAGAACACCTGGCCGCGCAGATGGCTGTGCCAGTCGACCTCGCGCGTGCCGAGCCGATAGGTGTTGCTGCCGTCGTCCTCGCCCCAGACGGCGATCAGCGACGGGCCGTCCTCACGCTCGCTCGGATCGGAGTCGGCGCGCTGCACGGTACGCGGGGGAGAAGTGTCTCGGATGGGCATGGCCGGAATTCATTATTTTTTGTCTAAACAACATTATCAGCTTTGTCCGGGGGCGTCCAACAATGCGTGTCGTGTTCAAACCGATACGAAGCAGAGGAATGCGATGCATGCAGCACTTGCTCCCTGGACACGCGATGCCGGCGCACTGCGCGCGATGTCGCGAATCGCCGTCGCCGCGGCGCTCGTCATGCTCGGCGCGTGCGCGAGCCGCGACGGGCTCGCGCCGGCCGGCACGCTGCGCGGCACCGATACGCTTGCCGCATCGCACAGCCTCACGCAGGTGCCGGCCGCCGACTGGCCGGCCGCCGACTGGTGGCGCGCGCTGAACGATGCGCAACTGAGTGCGTTGATCGACGAGGCGCTCGCCGGCAACCCCGATCTCGCGACCGCCGATGCGCGCGCACGCGAAGCGCAGGCGCTGGTGATCGAGGCGCAGGCCGCGCGGTTGCCGCACCTCGTCGGCCGTGCGAGCGCGAAGGCCGAGCGGCTGTCCGGCACCCAGTTTTCGTCGGGCGAGGGCGGCGGCTTCTTCAGCCACACGCGCGAGATCAATCTCGGCCTGAGCTGGGATCTCGATCTGTGGGGCGGCCGCCGGGCCGCGTGGGAAGCCGCACTCGGCGAAGCGCGCGCCGCGCAAGTCGATGCGCAGGCCGCACGCGTGCTGCTGTCGGTCAACGTTGCGCGCGCCTACGTGAATCTCGCGTACGCATTCGATCAGCAGGACGTCGCGCGGGCCGAATACGAGCGGGCCGACGAAACGCTCACGCTCACGCGCCAGCGCGTCACGAAAGGCATCGACAACGTCGCGCAGCAGCGCCAGGCGGAAAGCGAAGGCGCGGCCGCGACGCGCGAGCAGGCCCGCACCGCGCAGGCGATCGACAGCGCGCGCATCGCGCTCGCGATCCTGCTCGGCGCGGGCCCCGATCGCGGCCTCGCGCTGGTGCGGCCCGCGCCGTTGCCGGCCGCCGCGCTCGCGGTACCGGCCGACCTGCCGGCCGCGCTGCTCGGCCGGCGCGCCGACCTCGTCGCCGCGCGCTGGCGGGTCGAGGCCGCGAGCCGCAACGTCGCGGCCGCCCGTGCGGATTTCCTGCCCAACGTCAGCCTCACCGCGCTGATCGGGCTCGCGACGCGTGGCGGCGCCTCGCTGTTCCAGGCCGCGTCGCGCACCTACAACGCCAGCCCGGCCGTGAGCCTGCCGATCTTCGACGGCGGCGAACGGCGCGGCGTGCTGCGCAGGCGCGACGCGCAATACGACCTCGCGGTCGCCGGCTACAACAAGACGCTGATCGGTGCGATCGGCGAAGTGGCCGACGATCTGCACCGACTGCATTCGCTCGCCGTGCAGACCGATGCGCAGCAGCGTGCGTTCGACTCCGCCACCGATGCGTGGCGGCTCGCGGACGCGCGCTACCGGGCCGGCGTCGGCAGCTACCTCGATGCGCTCGTCGTGCGCCAGCAACTGCTGGTCGCAAGCCGCGAGGTCGCCGCGCTGCGCGCACAGCGCGCGGACCAGTCGCTGCAGCTCGTCGCCGCGCTCGGCGGCGGCTTCCGCGCCGAGCCGGACGACGCCGCGCTTGCCGCCACTCCTTCCCAACGCCCTTGACATCGAACCATGAGCAGCGACAACTCCCTGCAGACTCCCGCGCGACCGGCTGCCGCCGAAACCGCCAGCGCCCGCCAGCAGCCGGCGGCCGACCACACCACCGCGCCGCGCCCGCCGGGCGGGCCAGGTGGTCCTGATGCCCGCACGCAACCGGCACCGGGCGGCGGTGCACCCGCAACGCCGCCCGCACCGCCTGCACGGCGCAAGCATCTGGTGCGCGCGCTCATCGCCGTGTTCGCACTCGGCATCATCGGCTGGGGCATCTGGTACGTGATCGTCGGGCGCTGGTACGAATCCACCGACAACGCGTACGCGCAAGGCAACGTCGTCGAGCTGACACCGCAGGTGACGGGCACCGTCGTGTCGATCGACGCGGACGACGGCAACCTCGTGCGCGCCGGCACACCGCTCGTCCGACTCGACCCGAGCGACGCGCAGATCGCGCTCGCGACCGCGCAGGCCGATCTCGCGGCAACGGTGCGCAAGGTGCGCGGTCTGTACAGCAACGAGCGCGGGCTCGCGAACAGCATCGACGGCGCACGGGCCGAACTCGACACGCGCCGCATCGCGCTCGACAAGGCGAAGGCCGATTACAGCCGCCGCGAGGATCTCGGCCGCTCCGGCGCGATTTCACGCGAGGAACTCGCGCATGCCCGCGACACGCTGACGTCCGCACAAAGTGCTTACGCAGCCGCCCAGAGCGCGCTCGCGACGCTGAGCGAGCAGCACCAGACGAGCAAGGCGCTGATCGACGACACCGCGGTCGCGTCGCACCCGGACGTGCAGGCCGCGGCCGAACGGCTGCGGGCCGCCTACCTCGCGCATGCCCGCACCGCCATCGTCGCGCCGGTGACCGGCTATGTCGCGAAGCGGACGGTGCAGGTCGGGCAGCGCGTGTCGCCAGGCGTACCGCTGCTCGCGGTCGTGCCGCTGCGCGAGCTGTGGGTCGACGCGAACTTCACCGAGAAGCAGCTCGAGCACATGCGCATCGGGCAGCCGGTCGAGCTGACCGCCGACCTGTACGGCGACGCGGTGCGCTATGCCGGCCGCGTGCAGAGCCTCGGCGTCGGCACCGGCAGCGCGTTCTCGCTGCTGCCCGCGCAGAACGCAACAGGCAACTGGATCAAGATCGTGCAGCGGCTGCCGGTCCGCATCGAACTGACCGACCCGGCGCAGCTCGACGCGCATCCGCTGCGCATCGGCCTGTCGATGCACGCACGCGTCGACCAGCACGACCGCAGCGGGGCGATGCTGTCGCATCGCGAGCAGCGCGCGCCGCTGTTCCGCACCGACGTGTACCGTGACGAGCTCGCGCGTGCCGACACCCTGATCGCCGCGGTCATCCATGCGAACCTGCCGGCGGCGGTGCGCGCGGAGGCGGTGCGATGAGCGGCCCGATGGCGGCCGCCGACAGCGGCTTTCGTCCGTCGAGCGTCGGGCTGACGACCTTCGGCCTCGCGCTCGCGGTCTTCATGCAGGTGCTCGACGGCACCGTCGCGAACGTGTCGTTGCCGACGATCGCCGGCAACTTCGGCGTGAGCACGACGCAGAGCGCATGGGTCGTCACGACGTTCTCGGTCAGCAACGCGATCGCGCTGCCGCTGACCGGGTTTCTCGTCAAGCGCGTCGGGCAGGTGCGGCTGTTCGTGTGGGCGACGCTCGCGTTCACGTTCGCGTCGCTCCTGTGCGGCTTCGCGCAGAACCTGCCGCAGCTCATTGCTTTCCGCGCGCTGCAGGGCCTGGTGGCCGGGCCGATGATCCCGACCACGCAGGCACTGATGCTGTCGATCTACCCGCCGCAGCGGCGCGGCTTCGCGTTGTCGATGATCGCGATGGTCACCGTCGTCGCGCCGATCGCGGGGCCTGTGTTCGGCGGCTGGGTCACCGAGCATTACTCGTGGCGCTGGGCATTCCTGATCAACCTGCCGATCGGCGTGTTCGCCGCGATGTGCGTGTTCGCGCAGATGCGTGCGCGCGTCGAGACGACGGTCGCCGCGCGTGTCGACTATGTCGGCCTCGCCGCGCTGATCGTCGGCGTCGGCGCACTGCAGATCGTGCTCGACAAGGGCAATGAAGCCGACTGGTTCAACTCGACGTTCATCGTCGTGATGTCGGTGGTCGCCGCGTTCGGCATCGCGCTGTTCGTGATCTGGGAGCTCAACGAGCCGAACCCGATCGTGAACCTGCGGCTCTTCGCGCATCGAAACTTCGCGGCCGGCACGCTGACGCTCGTGCTCGCCTATTCGGCGTTCTTCGCGGTCAACGTGATCGTGCCGCAGTGGCTGCAGCGCACGCTCGGCTACACGGCTTTCTGGGCCGGGCTCGCCGTCGCGCCGATGGGCGTGATCCCGGTGCTGATGACGCCGTTCATGGGCAAGTACGCACCGCGCTTCAACATGCGCGTGCTCGTGTGCTGCGCGTTCGCGATCCTCGGCACGTCGTCGTTCCTGCGTGCGGGCTTCGTGCCCGACATCGACTTCACGCACATCGCGCTGATCCAGCTGCTGCAGGGCCTCGGCCTCGCGCTGTTCATCATGCCGATCAACAGCATCCTGCTGTCCGACCTGAAGCCGGACGAGATCGCCGCCGGCTCCGGCCTGTCGACGTTCCTGCGCACGCTCGGCGCGAGCTTCGCGGTGTCGATCACGTCGTTCCTGTGGGACCGGCGCGCCATTCTGCACCACGCACAGCTCAGCGAGCACGTGAGCGCGTTCGATCCGGCGGTGCGCGCCGAGGTCGCCCGGCTCGGCGGCGGCGATCCGCAACGCGCGGCCACGCTGCTGAGCAACCTGGTCGATGCGCAGGCGTACCAGATCTCGTTCAACGACGTTTCGTTCGCGCTCGGCTGCGTGTATCTCGCCGTGATCGCGGTGGTCTGGCTCGCCCGTCCGCCGTTCGGCCCCGGCGCGGCCGCAAAACGATGAAGCGGGCGCTGCGCGGCCCGTTCCGACCCATGCTGTTCAATTCGATGGAGGTTGTCCCGATGCCTACTCACCACGCCGGCGCCATGCCGCCCGACCTGGCGACGCTCGCCGTGTTCGACGTGACGGAATTTCCGTTCGTCGTCGTGCGCAACGACGCGATCGCATCCACCGGCTACGCGCAGCGCTGGCTCGACGACATGCACGTGCTGATGCGGCACGGCGAGCCGTTTGTCATGATCTTTCCGCCGGCCCGCCCGGACGAAGCGCACGACGACCGCAAGGAACGCGGCATGTGGCTCAAGCAGAACCGCGCTGCGCTCGCCGCGGTCTGCCGTGCGCTCATCACGATCGAACCGGACCCGGCCGAACGTGAAGCGGCCCTCGCGAACGCATCCGGCATCGAAAAGGCGTTCGGCATTCCGTTCGACGTGACGGCTTCGCTCGACGACGCGAAGCAGGCAGGCCGGCAACGTCTGGCCGAGGCGGTCTAGCGCGGCCCGTTCGCGCGCAACGCCTCGAACCGGTTGCGCAAGTCCGCCTGAATGCAGATTCAAACTAAACGAACGGGGTGGCTTGTATGTATGGACTGGATTGTCTGAAATGGTTGGTACCCGGCGACACGGACGCGTCATGGCAGAGAATGACCGACGCGGCCGCCGGAATGGGGTTCGACAAGGTCGTGCTGATCGTGTTGCCGTTTGCCGGCGCGTCGTTCGATCTCGCGCGCAAATGGAGCAGCGGCGTGCCCGGCTGGACGGCGCTGTACCGGCAGCGCCAGTTCGACCGCGTCGACCCGATGCTGCGGCACTGCTTCCGTTCGGCACTGCCGCTCGTCTGGGACGACGCACTGTTCGCGCTGCCGGAGCAGCGCCCGTGTTACGAAGCGGCCGCCGCGTACGGCATGCGCAGCGGCGTCGTGCTGCCGGTGCGCGGCGCGAAGGGGGAGGTCGGCATGCTGTTGTGTGCGAGCACGGACGAACTCGCCGCGACGCGCGAGCACTGCGACCGCCATCTCGCGGCGCTGACGCTGCTGCGCGACGTCGCGTGCGAAGCGATCGCCGGCACGCGCTGCCATGCGCCGCCGGACAGCGTGCCGCGCCTCAGCCGCCGGGAAGTCGAATGCCTGCGCTGGCACGCGGCCGGCAAGACGTCGTGGGAGATCGGCCACATCCTGAACGTGACCGAGTCGTGCATCAATTTCCACTTCATGAACATCCGCCGCAAGTTCAACGTGTCACGTCGGCATGAGGCCGTGCTGCGCGCGGTCGAGTGGGGCTTGATCAGCATCTCCGACGTGACCGTGCCGACCTGATGCCGGCGCATCGTCGAGCCAGCGGTCGAGAAACGCGCTGAGCCATGCGGCCGTCGCGCGATCGTGCCGCCGGCCTTCGAACGCCTGCGTCGCAAGATCCTGCGCACCGGGCGCCGACAGCTTGTGCGCGGCGGCCGTGCTCCAGCGCCGCATCATCGGATAGCTCACTTCCGGATGGAACTGGACGCCATACGCGCGCGGCCCGTAGCGGACGGCCTGGTTCTCGAAGTGCTCGCCGGTCGCGAGGATCTCGAGCCCGGCAACGCGCTCGAAGCCCTCGCGATGCCACTGGTAGACGTGCGACGGCCACGACCCGAGCCGCCGGCCGACGGGCGTCGCGGCGATCGGCCAATAGCCGATTTCCGCACGCCCGTCGCGATGCGCGGTGACGCGGCCGCCCAGGTGACGAATCATCATCTGCGCACCGAGGCATACGCCGAGAAAGGGCGCAGCCTCACGCAGCGGCACGCCGATCCAGTCGATTTCGTCCTGAATCCAGCGATCGCCGTCGTTGGCGCTCATCGGGCCGCCGAACACCACGGCCCCCGCATGGTCGGCCAGCGTCGCCGGCAGCGGATCGCCGAGGGGCGGGCGGCGAACGTCGAGCGGATGGCCGCGAGCGGCCAGCAGCCGGCCGATCCGGCCAGGGCTCGACTGTTCGCGATGCAGAACGATCAGGATCGGACGAAGGGCAGTGTGCGTCATGTCGTGTCGGGAGGGTCGTGAGTTCGTGAGACCGTGAGAGTCGTTACGCTGGACGTCAGCCCGGCTGGCCGCGCAGCGCGTCGAACGACACCATCACCTGCTCGCGATAGGCGGGCCGCCGGCACAGGCGGGCATACCAGGCCTCGACGTGCGGCAACGGCGGCCGCTCGACGTCGAGCGCGAAATAGCGGAACAGCGTCGCGCCGGCCGGAATGTCGGCCAGGCCCGGCGTTGCGCCGCCAAGGAAGGGTTGAGTCGACAGCAGGCGGTCGAGCAACTGGAAGTGCGTCGCGCTGCGCGCGGCCTTGTCGCGCACGAGCGCGTCGTCGCGCCGCTCTGGCGGCGTTCGCACGAGCGCCCAGAACAGCCCGGTCATCACGTCGGGCTCGAGCGCGGTCTGCGACCAGTCCATCCAGCGCTCCGCGCGCGAGCGGGCGAACGCGTCGCGGCACCAGAACGGATTGTTCGGCACGCGCGCGGCGAGATAGCGCAGGATCGTGTGCGACTCCCACACGACGTCGCCGTCCCAGTCGATCACCGGAATCCGGCAGGTCGGGTTCAGCGCCGCGAATGCGGGCGTCTGCAGCGAACCGTGTTCGCCGCCGGCCGCGATGTGCCGGTACGGCACGCCCAGCTCGCCGATCAGCCACAACACCTTCTGCACGTTGAACGACGTGCGGCGGCCCCAGACGGTCAGCATCGCGCGGCATCCTCGCCGGCAGTGGCCTGCTGCGCGCACGCCGCATAGCGATCGAGACCGGCCGCGAGATCGGCGATCAGGTCGTCCGGATCCTCGAGGCCGATATGCAGGCGCACGCCGCGGCTGTCGGCCGGCCAGCGTGCCGCGAGGCCGTGCGCGTCCAGCTCGAAAGGCAGCGCGAGGCTCTCGTAGCCGCCCCACGAATAGCCGAGCCCGAACAGTGCGAGGGGGTCGAGAAATGCTTCGACCGCGTGCCGCGGTGCCGGCTGCAGCACGATCGAGAACAGCCCCGATGCACCACGAAAATCGCGCTGCCACAGCGCATGTCCGTCGTCGCCGGGCAGGGCCGGATACAGCACGCGCTGCACTTCGGGGCGTGCTGCGAGCCAGGTCGCGACCGTGAGCGCATTGCGCTGGTGCTGCCGCAACCGCACGCCGAGCGTGCGCAACCCGCGCAGCGCGAGATAGACGTCGTCGGGGCCGGCACACAGCCCGAGATCGCCATGCAGTTGCTTCAACGCGGGCCACGCGCGCTCGCTCGCCGACACGGAGCCGAGCATCGCGTCGGAATGCCCGACCAGATACTTGGTGCCGGCCTGGATCGACAGGTCGATGCCGAACGCATGCGGCTGGAAGAAGAGCGGCGTGGCCCAGCTGTTGTCCGCGATGACCAGCGCGTCGTGCGCCTGCGCGAGCCGGACGAGCGCCGGGATATCGTGCATGTCGAACGTGTAGGAGCCCGGCACCTCGATGTACAACGCGCGCGTGTTCGCACGGAATGCGGCTGCGACGGGCGTGCTGCCGTCGTACCAGGTCGTCTCGACGCCGAGCCGCGCGAGCACGCCTTCGCACGCATGGCGCACCGGGCCGTAGACCGACGCGGTCATCAGCAGGTGATCGCCGGGCTTCAGGCACGACAGCAGCGCGAGCGTGCACGCGGACAAACCCGACGGGCAAAGCACCGCGCCGGCGCCGCCTTCGAGGCTCGTCACCGCGCGCTCGAGCGCATCGGTCGTCGGCGTGCCGCGGCGGCCGTAGATATACGGCTGCGTGCGGTTCAGCAGATCGGACACCGTCGGGCTGAGCACGGTCGACGCGTGGTAGACGGGCGGATTGACGAAGCCGTGCCAGGCCGCGCTGTCGCGGCCCGCGTGCATGAGCCGTGTGTCGTCGTGCATCCGGCCGTCGATTCGATCGTCGATTCCGGTCTGCAAGGTGCCGCCCGATTGCGACGGATGTGCGGCGGACTTCAAGGCCATAGCGCGCACCGTTCCCAGCGCTGATCGGCCCGACGGTACGCCTGCCGCGCGAAACGGCGCGCGCTGTCGGCACGCCAGAATTCGGCTTCGTCCGGCGCGAGCGTGTACAGGTGCCAGTCGTCCGACACGAGGGCAGGGTCGGCGGCCAGCCGCGCGAGCTGCGCGTCGATCGCGCGCGTCAGGTCGGCGGGATCGTCGAGCCGCTCGCTTTGCCGGCCTGCCAGGATGCTCGCGCGCGAGCGCTCGGGGCGGCCCGCGAAATCCGCGCGGCCTTCGGCGGCCGGCAGCCGCTCGACCGGGCCGCTCAGGCGGACCTGGCTCGCGATCGCCGGCCAATAGAACGTCAGCGCGGCGAACGGCCGGTTTTCGATCTGGCGCCCCTTGGGGCTGCGCGTGCTCGCCGCGAAATGCCAGCCGCGCGCGTCGACGTTCAGCAGTACGACGGAGCGCGCATCGGGCCGCCCGTCGGGGCGGACCGTCGACAGCGTCATCACCTGCGGTTCGACGGCGCCTGCGGCAACGGCCTCGTCGAGCCAGCGTTCGAATTGCGCTTGCGGCGTGTCGGGCCAGTCCTCGGCCGGAACGTGCGGCGCCGCGTGCGCGAGGGTTTTCAGCGCCTTCAGGCGCGTGGCGATCGTATCCATGGCGGGCCTCAGGCGATGCCGAATTGCGTCGCACGGGCGATCAGCCGATGCGCGGCGAGATAGTCGGGGACTTCCGCGAGGAAACCGTCGACCACAGCCGCGGCCACGCGGCGGCCGCCGGATTCGCGTCGTGCGGTGTCGAACGCATCGATCACGCGGCGGGCGAGGGCGACCTCGTCGGCCGTCGGCGTCAGCACGCGATTCACGACCGGTACGAACTGCCCGTTGACGATCGCCTTGGCCTGGTATCCCAGCCCGCGCGACACGCGCATGTCGAGTTCCGCGCCTTCGTTGTCGGCGTAGCTGTACGGGCAGTCGATCGCCGTGACGCCGACCGCCGCGCATTCCACCCGAAAGCGCGAACGCACATAGTCGAGCTCGCGGCCCGCGCGGGTGCGCTCGGCCGCCATGTCGGCCACCATGTCCTCGGTTGCGACCAGCACGGCCGACACGCGCGGGCTCGACCGCGCGATCGCCATCGTGTTCACGAGGCCGAGCGTCGTCTCGATGTTCGGCACCAGTTCGGTCGAGCCGGGCGCGATGTCGTATTCGCGCTCGAACCGCGTGACCGCTTCGTCGAGCGCGACGACCTGCTCGGGCGTCGCGACGTACGACATCATCACGATGTCCGGCCGGCCGCGCATCGCGGCGCGCAGGTCGTCGATGCCGCCCGCATCGAGCGGGTTCACGCGCACCGACGCGAGGATGCCGGCCTCGCGCCAGCCCGCGAGCACGCGCTCGCTGAGTTCGCGCGCGGCCGGGCGGCGGTCCGGCGGCGTAAAGGTTTCGAGTTCCTGGATCAGGACGTCAGCGCCGCTCGCGGCGCCTTCGACGAGCGCATCGTGATCGGCGCCGGCGAGGAACAGCCAGGAGCGGCGCAGGCGGGAAGGGCGTCGGTGGGTCGTTGTCATGCGTGGATTCCTGTAGGGCGCGTGGTACGCATATCGATGGCGCGGGCGTTCAGCCGGCACGCATCATCTGGTTGAAGATGTTCTTGCGATGCATTTCCTCGGTGCCGCCGACGCTCATGAAACCCAGTGCGTCCGACGCGAATGCGGCCACCGGCCCGGCCTGGTAGCCGAGGCTGCCGTACAGCCGTACGAGGCCGAGCGCGCCGTCGACGAGATCCTGCGCGCCGACCAGCTTCGCGATCGAGCAGGTCATCAGCGCTTGCGGGTGATCCGTCAGCAACTGCGCGAGTGCGCCGCGCGCGAGCCAGGTGCCGCGCTCGATGCCGATCTGCAGGTCGACGAGGCGGCGCTGCACGTACTGGTGCGTGTCGATCGTGCTGTCGAAGCTGCGCCGGTCGCGGCAATAGTCGATCGCGTCGCGCAGATACGGCGCCGTCACCTGCGCGGCGACGAGGCCGTAATACAGGCGGCCGAGCGAGATGATGTCGATCAGGTTGCCGAGCCCCGCGCCCGGTTCGCCCAGCAACTGGCCGCGTGCAATCGGACAGTCGTCGAAGTGCAGCGCGCCGGTCGGCAGGTCGTCGAGGCCGAGCTTGCGGTCGGGTTCGGCGACCGTCATGCCCGGCTGGTCGCGATCGACGATCACGAGCGCGGTGTTGCGTCGCCCAAGCGTTTCGATGCGCGTGACGACGAGGACGAAGCGCGCGAGGGGCGCGTGCGCGATGTTGAATTTGCTGCCGGTCAGCCGGTAGCCGTCGCCGTGCTCGACCAGCTTCGTCGCGATGCTGCGCACGTCGGTGCCGGTGCCCGGTTCGGCGATCGCCGTCGCGCTCAGTTCGCCGCGCAGGATCGCGCCGAAATAGCGGTCCTGCTGGGCCGCGGTGCCGTAGCGTTCGAGCGCGCGTACCATGCCGGCCTGAGCGATCACCGACAGCAGCAGCGCCGGGCGGCGGATCGACGATGCAAGCCCTTCGAGCGCCGCGGAGAAATGCCACCAGCCGTGACCGTCACCGCCATACGTTTCCGGCACGATCATGTCCCACAGTCCTTCCTGGCCCAGCCGGGTCCAGCCGGCTTCATCGAATCCGGCCGGCGCGCGAACGTCGCGCTCCGCGGCGGCGATCTCCATGCCGATGTCGCGAAAGCGCGCGAGCGTCGCATGCTGTTCCTGCGTCCAGTCAAATGGCATCTGTCGTGTCTCCGGTCGAAGCGGCGCGGCCTTCGACGGCGCGCCAGCGATGCCGACAAGGTTAAGGGGGCAGGGACGGAGGAGGTACTGGCAGTAGTGGTAGTTGCAGGGTGAATGAGCGGTTTGGCGGGATCGGGAGGGTGTGACACGAAGCTGATCTAGGTAGACAAAAACGGGGAGGCGTCGCGTTGCGGCGGGGATCGACGATGTGTCGCATCTCAGCCTCGCGTTTTGCGAACGGTTTGGGACATCGCCGCGCGCCTGGCGGGAACGACGGGCGCGCAGGCGAGCGGTTGCATCCTCGATGGCTTCGTCGTCGATGTGCCGCCCGATGTCGGCATGCGGTGCACGTCAGCCGCCTGACCGGACGCCGCCTATAATCGCTATCAGCGTTTCCGGGAAATCGCGGTTACCAAGGTGGGGGTGTCCAAATGGGACAGTGCCGTCGCATCTGTTCGCGCTTCGTTCTCGCAAGCTCGATCGCTGGTCTGACAATACTGGCGTGCCCGGGACACGCGCACGCCGAGGAGGGTCCTTCGAGTACGCCGAGCGAACTCAAACCATCGGGAAGAACGATCAACGCGTATGCGGTGTATGGCGACGGACGCGCGACCGAGGGTGGCGACATGCATTGGCGTGCGTACGAAGTCGGCTTCGGTGACGTCTTGAACGATTACCTGTCGGTCTACCTCGCGTACATGAACGAAGGGCATCCGCTGGATCACCACCGTGACGGTTTTGCCGCCCTGGGTTCGTTTCGTTGGCCGATCGGCAGTCGTCTGGCGCTCGAATTTTCGGCGGGCCCGTATTTCAGCATGGACACGACCCATGTCGACGACCAGCCGCGCAATGACAAGCGCTGGGGCGTGCGTGCGTCGGCAGCGGTGCGGTATTACGTCGTTCCCAACCGCTTCTTCCTCAAGCTGCAGTACAACCACGTTCAGATGATCGGCGGATTCAATTCCGACGCGGTGCTGTTCGGTATCGGCTCGGATTTCGGCGGCGATCCCGGCCCGGCGTTTTCGGACGGCAAGACGCAGGTCGGCGTGTGGGCCGGAACGTCGCAGACGAACCGTCCTCAAGTGCCGATCGAAAAGGGATACATGGTCGAAGTCAAGCGGCCGCTCGGCAATGCGTGGGCCTATTCGGCGAGCTTCGTCTATGAAGGCAACAATGGCGTCGCCGGCCGGCGAGGCGTGGCCGCGCAGCTCTGGTACGTCGCGCCGATCAGGAGCAAATGGACGCTTTCGGCAGGCGTCGGCCCGTATCTGTCGCGGGATCGGAACGATGCCTCGGGCAGCACGCGACTCAATGCGTTGCTCAGCGCGCAAGTGGCGTATCAGATCACGAACGATTGGGCGGCGAGCTTGCGCTTCAATCGTGTCGCAACCCGCAACGACAAGGACCAGGACATGTTCATGGTCGGCGTGGCGCGCAATTTCTAGAGAATGACCTTGAAGCGGTCCAGCTCGCGCATGCTCATAGTGATCAGTCCAGGTTGGCCCACGAGCTACGACATTTCAACTTTGCCCAGATGCGACACTTCTATTTAGCCCGCGATTTTTCCGGTGATAATGTTGATTATGTCAAATACAATATTTCAGCCCCAAACCTAGCGGCAAGCAGCCCCCAACCGACCGCTGCCGCACTTTCGAGCGCCTTCGAAACGCTCATGAAACCGGATTCATCCACTCCGTCAGTCCTTCGCGCGCGTTCAATTCAATGAATGTCGGCATCGCGCGAAGCGTGTGAATATAGCGCGTCAGATTCGGCCAAGTCGTCGCCGGGCGCGGCATGTTGCGTGTCCAGCGCATGAGCATCAGCGCCAGGAAGTCGACCGTGCTCAACCGGTCGTTGATCAAACACGAACGGCCATCGGACAGCAGATCGTCGAGATGCGCCATCGACGCCTCGACTTGCCCCTGCGAAAAAGCCTTCACCATGTCAGCACACCGCGGATCGCCATCCGTCTCCGCATAGAACCAGTTTCGCATCGCCGGCAAGACGGAATTGGCGAGATAGATCATCATCTCGAACCACTCGGCACGTTCAGGCGAGCCCGGATGCGGAGCCAGGCGCGGCTCCGGATGACGTTCGGCGAGCAGCATCAGCAACGCGGCAGATTCGGTCCGCGGTTTGCCATCGACGACCAGCGTCGGCACTCGGCCCGCGGGATTCAACCGCAGGTACTCCGGCGAATGCTGCGCCCCGGTGTCGATATCGACGAGGCGCGTTTCGAACGGCACGCCGAGTTCGATCAACATCCAGTGCACGGCCATGCTTGCCGCGCCGGGCGAGTAATACAGAACATAGGACATGGTCTGAATTCGTCTCTTTGAATTTGAATTGAAATGTGTGTAAACCGGCAGTACGGCAACCGCATTTATTCAACACAACGCTCGCAAATCACCTGTCGAAGCGACCTCACTCCCCCACCGTCTCCGCCTGCCGATCATCCCGCCTCCCCACCGCCACCCGCCGGCCCCGTCGCCCAGCCGACGCCACGACCCGAAACGCCACCGGCGCGAACACGAGCCCGAACACCGTCGCCGCCAGCACACCGCCGAACGCGCCCGTGCCGATCGACCGCCGGCTTTCCGCACCCGCGCCCGTCGCCAGCACCAGCGGCACGACGCCCAGCAGGAACGCCATCGACGTCATCACGATCGGCCGGAATCGCGCAGCGGCCGCGTCGACTACCGCCTGCCGCAACGGCACGCCGTGCACGGCCAGGTCACGCGCGTACTGCACGATCAGGATCGCGTTCTTCGCGGCCAGCCCGACCACGGTAATCATCCCGACCTTGAAGTACACGTCGTTCGGCATCCCGCGCGCGAGCGCCGCCGCGATCGCGCCGATCATGCCGAGCGGCACGATCGTCAGCACGGACAGCGGAATCGTCCAGCTTTCGTACAGCGCGGCCAGCGCCATGAAAACCGCGAGCACCGACAGCCCGACGAGCAGCGGCGTCTGCCGCGCGGCGACCTGCTCCTCGCGCGCCGCATCGACCCAGTCGAAGCCGATCCCGGCCGGCAGCGCAGCGGCAAGCCGCTCCATCTCCACCATCGCCGCGCCCGAACTCGTGCCGGTCGCCGCGTGGCCGCTGATGTCGAGCGACGGATAGCCGTTATACCGGTTCAGCATCACCGGCCCGATCGTCCAGTGCGGCGCGGCGATGGCCGACAGCGGCACCATGTCGCCGGTGCGGTTCGGCACGGTCAGCGCCATCAGTTGCGTATCGGTCGCGCGTGCGACCGGATCAGCCTCGATGATCACTCGCCGCATCCGGCCCGATGCCGGAAAGTCGTTGATGTAGTTCGAGCCGAACGTGCCGCCCAGCAGCCCCGCGATCCGCTCGAACGGCACGCCGAGCGCATACGCCTTCGCGCGATCGACATCGAGCTCGATCCGCGGCGCGTCCGGCAGGTCTTCGAAATGCACGGCCGAGAGCAACGGACTCGCCTTCGCGCGCTCGGCAAGCTGCTCGCGGGCCGCCTTCAACGCATCGAGCCCGACCCCGCCGCGATCCTCGAGCCGGAACGTGAAGCCGTCCGAATGCCCGATGCCTCGCACCGAAGGCGGCAGCGCTGCCTCGACGTCGCCGTCGAGGATCGCACCGAACCGCCCGTTGAGCCGGTCGCGCAATGCCATCGCATCGACGTCGCGTTTCGCCCAGTCCTTCAGTTCCACGAACGCCATGCCGACGTTCTGCCCACTGCCGACGAAACTCCAGCCGATCACGCTCGTCACGTTGGCAATCGCCGGCTCCCCGCGCATGATGGCCTCCACCCGCTCGACGACCGCGAGCGTGCGCGCCTGCGTGGCGCCGGCCGGCAACTGGATCATCACCTGCAGTTGCCCCTGGTCCTCGGTGGGCAGGAAGCCGCCCGGCATCATCCAGTACAGCAGCCCGCACCCGATCACGAGCGCCGCATAGACAGCCACGACCAGGCCGGTCCGGCGCACCGCAAACACGGCAACGCGACGATAACCGGTTTCCGCACGCGCGAAGGCCGCACCGAACCGGTCGGCCAGGCGCGCGCCGATGCCGGGTCGCCGCGCACGGCCGGCGCCGCCATCGTGTCGCGCGACCGGCTTCAGCAGGTTCGCGCACAGCGCGGGCGTGAGCGACAGCGCCATGAACGACGACACCAGCATCGACGCGATCATCGCGACCGCGAACTGCCGGTAGATGCCGCCGACGCTGCCCGGGAAAAACGCCATCGGCACGAACACGGCGGTCAGCACCGCGGTCACGCCGACGATCGCCCCGCCGATCCGCTTCATGGCCCGGCGCGTGGCGTCGCGCGGCGACACGCCCTGCTCCATCACGCGGTGCACGCTCTCGACGACGACGATCGCATCGTCGACCAGGATGCCGATCGCCAGCACGAGGCCGAACATCGTGAACACGTTGATCGACAGCCCGAACGCCCACATCGCGACGAACGCGCCCATCAGCGTGACCGGAATCACGACGGTCGGCACCAGCGTGTAGCGCAGGTCGCGCAGGAACAGCCACATCACGCAGAACACCAGCACGACAGCCTCGACGAGCGTCAGCACGACTTCGTGGATCGCGATCCTGACGAAATGCGCACCGTCGAACGGAATCTCGACGGCGACGCCCGGCGGCAGCGTCCGCGACAGCTCGGCGAGCCGCGCGCGGATCGCCGTCGACGTTTCGAGCGCGTTGCCGCGCGGGCCGAGCTGGATGCCGACCGTCGCGGCCGGCCGGCCGTTCAGCCGCGAATAGAACGAATAGTCGTCGCGGCCGATCTCGACGCGCGCGACATCGGCCACGCGCACCACCGAGCCGTCCTGTTTCGACTTCAGCACGATCCGGCCGAACTCCTCGGGCGACGTGAGCTGCCCCTTGACCACGACCGTCGCGGTGAGCTGCTGGCCGCGCACGAACGGCGCATCGCCGATCGCACCGGCCGTGACCGTCGCGTTCTGCGCGCTGATCGCCGTGATCACGTCGTCGGCGCCGAGATCGTATTCGCGCAACCTGACCGGATCGAGCCAGACCCGCAGCGCCTCGTCGGCATCCCATAGCTCGGCCGCGCCCACCCCCGGCGCGCGCTTCAGCTCGCGCAGCACGTAACGGTTCAGGTAATCGCCGAGCTGCGCGGAATCGCGCGTGCCGTCGGTCGACGTCAGCGTGACGAGCATCAGGAACGTGTTCGCCGCCTTGAACACGCCGATCCCCTGCTGGACGACCTGCTGCGGCAGCCGCGGCTCGACCTGCTTCAACCGGTTGTTGACGTCGACGAGCGCGATGTCCGGATCGGTGCTCGGCGCGAACGTCACGTCGATCTCGAGGTTGCCGTGGCCGTCGCTGCTCGTCTCGTAGTACAGCAGCCCGTCGGCGCCGTCGAGGCTTTCCTCGATGATGCTGCCGACGTCGGCATCGACCGTCTCGGTCGACGCGCCCGGATAGGACGCGGTGATCACGACCCGCGGCGGCGCCAGGCGCGGATACTGCGCGATCGGCAACTGCGGAATGGCCAGCACGCCCGCGACGACGATCGCGAGCGCGACGATCCACGCAAAGACGGGACGGTCGATGAAGAATGACGGCATCGGCGAGTGGAGGCGAACGCGCTACAGCGTGAGCTCGAACGAACGCGCGAGCAGTCCCGGCAACTGCGCGCCTCCGGTGGCGCGCTCGCCGTACGTGTCGTCGCTCGCGAGCAGCGCCGGCACCGCGCCGAGCTGCTCGAGCTCCGACCCGAACAGCCGGTAGAAGCTGTCGTCGAACCGCATCGCGTCGACCGGCGCGACGATGCGCCCGCCTTCGACCCAGAACGTCGCGAACCGCGTCATCCCCGTCATCCGGCATGCGATCGGGTCGGAGAAGTTCAGGTACCAGAGGTTGCCGACATAGAGCCCCGTGTCGAGCGCGGCCAGCACGTCGGCATCGGCGAGCGTGCCGCCGGCGATCGTCAGCGACTGCGGCGATTCGCCGTTGTCCGCGCCGTTCGGCGTGCCCCCTTGCTCGCGCGCGGTGCGTGCGCACACGAGCTGCCCGGCGCCCCGCCCTTCGACGACGAGCGGCACGCTGTCGCGCCGGTAGCCGTCCGCGTTGAACGCCGGTGCGATGCCCAGCGTGAAATCCTCGGTGATCGACACGCACGGATCGAGCGCGACCTCGCCGGCGTACAGGCGATGCAGCGGGCTGCGGGCGCTTGCCACCGCGCGCGCCGAAAAGCCGCTCCAGCCGAGCAGGCTCGTCATCTCGTGAATGGCGTCCGGCGCGAAATACGTGCGGTAGCGCCCGGGCGCAAGCGCCTTCGGCGCGCGGCCGAGCACGGGCAGCCGCGCGGCGGCCGCGTCCACCTTGGCCGCGAATGCCGCATCGCGCCAGTCGTCGCCCGCATGGACGGTCTTGATCGCGCGGCCGCTCGGGTCGTACAGCGACCAGCTGAAGTTGAAGTTCTCGACCTCGTACCAGCCGCGGCTGCCGGTCGACGACGCGAAGCCGCGCGCCAGCGTGCCGCCCGCGTAAAAGCCGACGAAGTCGAGCCCGCGCGCGCATTCGGCCACGATACGCGCGAGCCCGTCCGCATTCGGCAGGCGCCCGGTGCGGCGCGTTTCCTGCACCCACGACGAGGTATCGAACAGCAGGTGCGGATCGTCCTGCGCATCGCGCAGGCCGTCGCGCAGCACGGCGAGCGCGTCCGCCAGCTCGCGCAGGTCGGCCGCCGGATCGCCGCAGACAGTCAGTGCCGAGTGGGCCTGCCGTGCGCCGTCGATGAGCCGCACGGACAGCCGCCCCTGCGTGACGCGCCCGGTCTGGCGAATCCTGCCGCAATTGAAACGGATGAAGTCGGACGTTTCGCCGGAGAAGCCGAGCAGCACGGTTTCGGCCGGTGCGGTCAGCCGTTGCGCGTCGTCGGCGAGCCGGGCGAAATACGCGTGCCAGTCGATTCCGGCGTGGCGTGCCATCGGATCGAATCCCGTCATCACGCGCCTCCGAATACGTCGACGCTGGCGAACACGCAGGCCGGTGCGGCATGGCCGACACGAATGATCTGCGCAGGCTCGCCCTTCCCGCAGTACGGCGTGCCGTAGATGCCGAACGTGCTTGCGTCGCCGACCGCGCGCAGGCTGCGCCAGAACTGCGCGGAGATGCCGCGGTAGTTCGGGCGCTTGACGACCTGCGTGAGCCGGCCGTTCTCGATCAGTTGCCCGAATTCGCAGCCGAACTGGAATTTGTTGCGGTGGTCGTCGATCGACCAGGACGTGTTGGTGCGCATCAGGATCCCGTGCTCGGTGCCCGCGATCAGCGCATCGAGCGACTGGTCGCCGGGCTCGACGTTCAGGTTCGCCATCCGGTCGATCGGCGCGCGGTTCCAGCTCGACGCGCGCGAGTTGGCCACGCCCGGCAAGCCCGCGCGCTGCTGCGACAGCGCCCCGCCGAGCAGCCGTTCGAGCACGCCGTTGCGGATCAGGTACTGCTTGCGCGCGGGCGTGCCGTCGTCGTCGAACGCGTAGGACGCGGCTTCGGCCGTCGGCTCCGGATCGAACGTGACGTTCAGCAGCGGCGAGCCATATTGATAGTGGCCGACCATCTCCGGCCTGACGAAGCTCGATCCGGCGAAGTTGCGCTCGTCGCCGAGAATCCGGTCGAGTTCGAGCGGATGACCGATCGACTCGTGGATCTGCAGCATCATCTGGTCCGGCATCAGCAGCAGGTCGCGCCGGCCGGTCGGGCAGTTCGGCGCGGCGAGCAACTGCAGCGCCTCGTCGGCCACACGAACGCCGGCGCCGTCGAAGCCGTAGCGCGCCAGCACGTCGATACCGCCCTGCGCCAGCGTGCCCGACTGACCGAGCGAGCGCGTCTGCGTGTCGCCGTCGCCATGCGCGACGGCCTGCAGCTCGGGCATCAGGAAGCGGAAGCGCTGGTCGATCCGCACGCCGTCGCTCGTCACGTAACACTGCTCGGTGTGCACGATCATCACGCTCGCCGAACGCTCGACGATGCGCGCGCCGAGGTTCGCCGCCGCGCATTCGTGCGCGAGACGCTCGATCCATTCCGCGCGCGACGGCAGCGCCGCGTCGACATCGGGCGACGCGTAGGTGCCGCTCGCCTGCGGACGCGCGGCCTGGCGATGATCGACCAGCGCCCAAGGCGCGCTGGCCCGTGCCCGCGCGGTTGCGATATCGAGCGCCGCCTGCAGCCCGGCCGGCGACAGGTCGGGCGTCGCCGCATAACCCGCGCCCGTGCCGGCCCAGGCCGTCAGCATCGCACCGCGCTCGCGCGTGCGCGAAAATGGCTGCGCGACGTCGTTGCGCACCGCGTGTTCGTCGATCGTCTCGTCGACGATGCGCAGCGACCAGAAATCGGCGTCGCTGCGCAGCGCCTGCGCCGCCTGCACGGCTCGGGCGCCCGGCGCCCGGTTCTCGTCAATCATCGGTTCTCTCTTGCCTCTCCTGCGGGCCGCGCACCGGCGCCGGCATGGACGACGCGAGCAGCGCCCGCGTATACGGATGGGATGGCGCGTGCAGCACGTCGAGCGTCTCGCCCTCCTCGACCACGCGCCCTGCCTTCATCACGATGACCCGGTGGGCCATCGCGCGCATCACCGCCAGATCGTGCGTGATGAACAGGTAGCTGAGTTTGTACTTCTTTTGAAGATTCGTCAGCAGATTCAGCACCTGCTTCTGGATCGACACGTCGAGCGCGCTCGTCGGCTCGTCGAGCACCAGCAGTTCCGGCTCCACCGCCAGCGCCCGCGCGATCGCGATCCGCTGCCGCTGCCCGCCGGAGAACTCGTGCGGATAGCGCAGCATCGCCTCGGGCGGCAGGCCCACCTCCTGCAGCAGCGCGGCGATCCGCGCCCGCCGCGCGTCGCCGGCCACCTGCGGCCGGTGCACGCCCAGCCCCTCGCCGACGATCTGCTCGACCGTCATGCGCGGCGACAGCGAGCCGAACGGATCCTGGAACACCACCTGCATGCGCCCGTACAGCGCGCGCCGGCCCTGCGTCGTGCGCAGCGACGCCAGCGGCATTCCGTCGATCTCGATCCCCCCCGACGCCGGCCGCTGCAGGCCGAGCACGGCGGACGCGAGCGTCGATTTCCCCGAGCCCGACTCGCCGACGATCCCGAGCGTTTCGCCCCGCTTCAGGCTCAGCTGCACGTCGTGCACGGCGCGGAACGTCGTCTTGCCGAGCACCGAGCGCCAGCCCTTTGCCGCGATGCGGTAGTCGACGGCAAGGTGCTGCACGTCGAGGATCGTCTGCGCGCCGGCGGCAACCGGCTCGACCGCCCGTTGCGGCGCGCTGTCGAGCAGCCGGCGCGTATACGGATGCTGCGGCGCCGCGAACAGCGCGGCGGTCGTGTTGGTCTCCACCAGCACGCCTTTCTCCATCACGGCCACGCGCTGCGCGAAGCGCTGCACGAGGTTCAGGTCGTGCGTGATCAGCAGCACCGCCATCCCGCGCGCGGCGGCCTCCTGCTCCTGCAGCTCGATCAACAGGTCGACGATCTGCTGGCGCACCGTCACGTCGAGCGCGGTGGTCGGCTCGTCTGCCAGCAGCAAGCGCGGCCGGCACGCCAGCGCCATCGCGATCATCGCGCGTTGCCGCTGCCCGCCCGACAGCTGATGCGGAAAACTGTCGATGCGCCGCTCCGGCTCCGGAATCCCGGTGCGCCGCAGCAGCGCGATCCCGCGCTCGCGCGCATCACCCGGGCGCAGCCCCTCGTGCAGCCGCAGGCTCTCGGCGATCTGCTTGCCGATCGTATACAGCGGATTGAGCGCGGTCATCGGCTCCTGGAACACCATCGCGATGTCGGCGCCGCGAATCCCGCGCATCTGCTGCTCCGTTTTCGCGAGCAGATCCTCGCCGTCGAACAGCATCCGCCCCGACAGCGTCGCCTGCTGCGCGAGCCGCAGGATCGACAGCGCCGTCACGCTCTTGCCCGACCCCGATTCGCCGACGAGCGCCACGCGCTCGCCGCGGCCGATCGACAGGCTGAGGTCCTGTACGGCCGCGGTCGCGCCGAAATGCGCCGAAAACCCGTCGATCTGCAGCAACGGTCTCGTCATCACCGCCCTCCGCCGAATGCCGAACCGCGCGTGCGCGTGTCGAGCGCGTTGCGCAGCGCATCGCCCATGAAGGTGAGCAGCAGCAGCGTCACCACCAGCGCCGCGAACGCCGAGATCGAGATCCACCACGCATCCAGGTTGTTCTTGCCTTCCTGAAGCAGCTCGCCGAGGCTCGGGGTCGGCGGCGGCACGCCGAGGCCGAGGAAATCGAGGCTCGTCAGCGACAGGATCGCCGCGCTCATCCGGAACGGCAGGAACGTGATCACCGGCGTGAGGCTGTTCGGCAGCACGTGGCGCCACATGATCCGCGCGTTCGTCAGCCCCATCGTGCGCGCCGCTTTCACGTAGTCGAGCGCGCGGTTGCGCAGGAATTCGGCGCGCACGTAGTCGGACAGCACGAGCCAGCCGAACATCGACAGCAGGATGAACAGCAGCCACAGCGACGGCGTGAAGATCGACGCGAAAATGATCAGCAGGTACAGGTCCGGCAGCGCGCTCCAGATCTCGATCAGGCGCTGCCCGACCAGATCGGTGCGGCCGCCGTAGAAGCCTTGCAACGCGCCCGTCAGCACCCCGACCAGCACGCCCGATACCGTCAGCGCGAACGCCATCAGCACCGACAGCCGGAACCCGTACAGCAGCCGCGCGAGCACGTCGCGCCCGAACTGGTCGGTGCCGAGCCAATTGCTCGACGACGGCGGCGCCGGATACGGCCGCGACGCGAAATAGTCGATCGTGTCGTAGCGATACCGGTTCGGCGGATAGACCGCGAAGTTGCCGTGCGACTCGATCTTCGTGCGGATATACGGGTCGAGATAATTCGTCATCGCGGGAAAGTCGCCGCCGAACGCCGTCTCCGGATAGTCCTTCACGATCGGGAAATAATAGTGCCCGTCGTAGCGCACGATCAGCGGCCGATCGTTCGACAGCAGGTTCGCACCGAGGCTGAGCGCGAACAGCACCGCGAAGATCACGAGGCTCCAGTAGCCGAGCGGCTGCGCGCGAAAGCGCAGCCACGTGCGCCGCCACGGTGACGGCGACGCCGCGCACGCGGCGCACGCCGGGTCAGTGGTCCAGGCGGTTGAACTGGATACGGGGGTCGACGAGAACATAGCAGATATCCGCGATGAGTTTGGTCAGCAGGCCGATCAGCGTGAACAGGAACAGCGAGCCGAGCACGACCGGATAGTCGCGGCGGATCACCGAGTCGTACGACAGTTGCCCCATGCCGTCGAGCGAGAACAGCGTCTCGATCAGCAGGTTGCCGTTCAGGAACGCGCCGACGAACGCGGCCGGCAGCCCGGTGAGCAACGGGATCGCCGCATTGCGCAGCACGTGTTTCCACAGCACGTCGCGCTCCGGCGCGCCCTTCGCGCGCGCGGTCAGCACGTACTGGCGGCCGATTTCCTCGAGGAACGTGTTCTTGGTCAGGATCGTGACGATCGCAAAGTTGCCGATGACCGACGCCGTCACCGGCATCACGATGTGCCACAGATAATCGAGCGCCTTGCCGATCAACGTCAGGTCGTCGAAGTTGTCGGACGTGAGCCCGCGCATCGGGAACACCTGCCAGAACGTGCCGCCGCCGAACAGCATCAGCAGCAGCACGCCGAGCACGAAGCCCGGCACCGCGTAGCCGGCCAGCACCAGCACGCTCGTCACGGTGTCGAACCGCGACCCGTTGCGCACTGCCTTCGCGATGCCGAGCGGCACCGACACCATGTACGTGAGGATCACCGTCCACATCCCGAGCGTGATCGACACCGGCAGCTTCGAGCGGATCACCGCCCACACGCTGCGGTGCGCGAAATAGGACTGGCCGAGATCGAACGTCGCATAGCTTTTCAGCATCAGCACGTAGCGTTCGAGCGGCGGCCTGTCGAAGCCGAACTGCTTGCGGATCTGCTCGATCTGCTGCGGGTCGACGCCCTGGCTGCCGTGGTAGCCGCCTGCGCCGCCCGCCTCCCCGCCGCGCGCGCTGCCGTGGCGCAACTGCGCGAGCACCTGTTCGACCGGGCCGCCCGGCACGAACTGCGTGACCGCGAACGTGATCGTCACCACGCCGATCAGCGTCGGGATCATCAGCAGCAATCGCCTGAGTATGTATGCCAGCATCGTCGTTCCTCCGTCAGGCGGCCGGCGCGGGTTTCGCCGCCGGTTGCTTCACGTACCAGTAGTCGATGATCCAGTCTTCGTATTGATAGGAGTCCGGCACGATCGCCGGGTGGCCGAGCGTCGCCTTGTACGCGATCCGTGCATTCGGCAGGTAGTACTGCGGGATCAGCGCGTACAGGTTGATCAGCACGCGGTCGAGCGCGTGCGTGGCCGTCTCGAGGTCGTCGAGCGTGTCGGCTGCGAGCGCCGCACGGATCAGCGCATCGACCGCCTTCGACTTCACGCCAGGATAGTTCTCGGAGCCCGGCTGCGACGCGGCCGCACTGCCGAAGCGGCGCGTGAGCTCCGCGCCCGGAATCGTCACGGGCAGGTAGATGTACGTCGTCATGTCGTACTCGAAATTGTCGAGCCGCTTCAGGTAGACCGCGCTGTCGATCTCGTGCAGGTAGGCTTGAATGCCGAGCATCGCGAGCGCCTGCGTGTACGGCAGGATCAGGCGGTCCATGCCGGGCTGGTCGTCGATGATCTCGATCGTCATCGGCGTGCCGTTCGCGTCGCGCAGCGCGCCGTCGCGGTAATGCCACCCGGCCTGCGCGAGCAGGTCGCGCGCCTCCTTCAGGTTCGCGCGCAGCGAGTTCGGCGGCAGCGTCGACGGCTGCCGGACCATCGGGCCGAACACCTCGGGCGGCAGCGTCGAACGGAACGGTTCGAGCAGCGCAAGTTCCTTCTCGCTCGGCATGCCCGATGCCGCGAACGGGCTCGCCTCCCAGAAGCTGTTGGTGCGGCGATACTGCCCGTAGAACATCATCCGGCTCATCCAGTCGAAATCGAACGCCAGCGCGAGCGCATGCCGCACCCTCACGTCCTGGAACATCGGCTTGCGCATGTTCATCAGGAAGCCCTGCATCTGCGCGGGGCCGTCGGGAAACTCGCCGCGCTTCAGCATGCCGTTGCGGAAATTCTTGCCGACGTACTTGCGCGCCCACTGCGTCGCGCTGTATTCCATGCGCGCGTCGATGTCGCCGGCCTTGAACGCTTCGAGCGCCGTGTATTGATCCAGGTACAGCTTGAACGACACGTGCGCGAAGCGGAACATGCCGCGTCGCGACGGCAGGTTCGCTGCCCAGTAGTGCGGGTTGCGCACGTAGCTGATCTGCTTGTCGTTCCTGCGCTGGTCGATCAGGTACGCGCCGCTCGCGATCGGCGGCACGTTCGCGATCTGGTCGAACGGCGGTCGCGTGCCGTCCGCGCGCTGCCCCCATTTCGGCGAGAACACCGGCAGGTCGCCCGCGATCAGCGCGGCGTCGCGCTCCGCGTGCTTGAATTCGAAGCGCACCGTGTGGCCGTCGATCACCACCGCGCGCTTGATGATCGCGAACTGCGCGTTGTACAGCGGCGACGCCTGCGGGCTCGTCAGCGTGTCGAACGAATATTTGACGTCGGCCGCGGTGATCGGGTCGCCGTTCGAGAAGCGTGCGGCCGGGTTGATGCGGAACGTCGCCGACAGCCCGTCGGGCGCGATGTCGACGTCGTCGGCGATCAGCGCGTATTCGGATGCGAGCTCGTCCCAGCTGCGCTGCATCAGCGTGTCGAACATCAGGTTCTTGATGTCCGGTGCGGGCGAGCCGCGCACGAGGAACGGGTTCAGCGAATCGTAGCTCTGCGCTTCATCGTAGTTTTCGAACTGGAGCGTGCCGCTGTCCGGCGCATCCGCATTCGCGTAGTCGAAATGCGTGAAGCCCGGCGGATACTTCGGCTGGTCGTATTGCGAAATCGCCGGCACCGCGAGCGCGGCCTGCGGCATGACGCCGCCCGATACGAGCCACACGGCGCACGCGAGCAGCGCGGCGCGCGTGGCGGTGCGCATCCGCCCGTGCGTGCGCGTCAGGTGCGAGTGGCGCGGCACGCGTGCCCGTCGCCCATTCAACAGTCTCATGGTCAGTCTGTCCGGAAGCGTGCGGGTGTGAAGCCTGCGCGCAATCGATGCCCGTGCCGGACGCCGCATACGGCCGCGTCCCGCGGATGGTTCGTACTGTCACGATCGGATGAACTGCACCGCCGCGCGTCCCGGTCGCGGGCCGTCGTGGCGCCAGGTGAAAAAAGGCCGCCCCGAAAAGGGGGTAGTGGACGTGGAGCGGCCTGTCCCAAACCTGTCAGTGCATCGCGATCGCCATCAGAACTTGTACGTCGCGCCGACCTGCGCGAACCGGCCGATGTACGAGTACACCGACGTGTCGTACCCGCTCTGGCTCAGCGTGCCGTTCGCGAAGATCGGGTCGTACGGCGGCGTGCGGTTGAAGAGGTTGTCGATGCCGCCGTAGATCGTCCAGTTCTTGAAGCCCGTGTACGTCACCATCAGGTTGAACTGGCTGTACGAACCGACCTTGCTCGGCTCGGGCATCAGGTTCTGCGCGTACGGGCCCGTGAACTGCCACGTCAGCGCCGCATCGAACTTCCGGTAGTTCCAGTCCAGCGTCGTGTTGCCGCGCCAGCGCGGGAAGCTGCCGCCGAACGGCTGCGTGATCGTGAAGTTGTTGCCCGCGCCGTTGATCGGCGCGGCGCCCGGGAAGCCGATCTTGTAGCTGTTGACGTAAGCCCAGTCGCCCGACAGCGTAATCGTGCCCCAGCCCTTCAGCGGCAGGCCCTGGCGGAACGTGCCTTCGAAGCCGTTCGTGTCGAGGTAGCCGAGGTTCTGGTACGGAATCACCTTGTACAGCAGTTGGCCGGTCGTCGGGTCGGTCACGACCTGCGACGGCTTGCCCTGGCCGATCACGTTGTCGATGCGGATCTTGTACCAGTCGAAGCCGAGGTCGGTGTAACGGCTCGGCGACACCTGGAAGCCGATATTGAGGTTGCGCGTGCGCTCCGGCGCGAGGTTCGGGTTGCCGACGGTGATCGACGTGTAGTTCTGGCCGGTGGCCGGATCGACCTGGATGCCGAGCGTCTGCGACTTGCTGTCCTCGACGAAGGTCGGCGCGCGGAAGCCGCGGTTGTACGACGTATACAACGTGAGCGCCTTGATCGGCTGGTACCGCAACGCGAAGCGCGGCGAGAAAGCGCCGCCCACGTCGGTGTAGTGATCGTAGCGGCCTGCCTGGCTGAACGTCAGGTTCTCGATGATCGGTATGTTGATCTGGTAATAGATGGCCGCAACGTTGCGCTGGCCATCCACCGTCTCGAGGTCCGGTGAGATGACGGCCCCGCTCAGGTACTCGGATCCCGGCGTCAGCATTTCGCTCTGGTGCGTGAACTGAGCACCGAAGCCGATGCCGACGTCGCCGGCCGGCAGATGGAACAGGTTCGGCGTCGACAGCGTCGCATCGATCGTGTCGAGCTTCGAAATGCCGAGGTTGTTCGCTTCCTGGAACAGCCCGTTGAACGCGTTCGGCGTCGCGGCCGGGTTCGCGAAATTCAGCGTGCCGTTCTGGTAGATGTTGTTCAGCGCATTCACGTTCAGCTGGTTCGTGAACACGTTCGACACCGTGCTCTGCGAATGGCTGACCGACGTCGCCCAGTCCCAGTCGCCGTACGGCAGCGTGAACGAGCCCTTGATGCCGGCGGCCGCCCGCCAGTAGTTGGCCCAGGTCTTTTGCGCGACCGTGTTCGGAAACGCGTAGGTGAGCGGCGTGGCCGCGCCCGTCGTGTTGTACGGGTTGCTGACCGGCACCGTGTAGTTGAACGGCGACAGCAGCTTCGTCTGCGGATTCCAGACGAGCGCCGGGTTCTGCGAGTTGCCGATCACGTTGTTCCACAGGCCGTCGTTGGTCGTGGTCGTGTTGTAGCTCTCGAGGAAATCCGCGAACGCGGTCGTCTTGTCGTCGATCTTGAAGTCACCATGGAGCTTCGCGTTCAGGCGCTCGGTCATCGGCAGGATCGACGTGCTTTCGGCCGTGTTGTACCCGCAGACGGTGCCCGGCAACCCGGCCGACAGCGAATTCGACGCGGCCGGACGAACCGAGCCGCCGAACGGGCAGCCGCCGTTCAGCGCCTGCGCACTGCCGTCGGGCATGTTCCAGTAGGACGGCGCGAGCAGCGAGAAGCCGCCCGGCTTGCCCGTGAAGTCCTGGTTGCGCGTGGAATCACGGTCGGCCAGCGTGAAGCCGTTCGACTTGTAGTAGCTGAGCGCGGCCGTCACGTTGAAGCGGTCGGCGTTCAGGTCGCCGAAGCCGCCGAGCACGCCGAACTTCATCGTGCCGTCGCCGTTGCCGGCGTTGATCGCGCTGCCGAGGCTGCCGTCGAGCTGCAGGCCGCGGAAATTGTGTTTCGTGATGATGTTGACGACACCGCCGATCGCGTCCGAACCGTACTGCGACACGGCGCCCGTCTTCACGATTTCGATCCGTTCGATGTCGTTGAGCGGGATCGTGTTGAGGTCGAAGAACGAATCGACGCTGTTCGAGAAGAACGCATACGGCGCGACGCGCTGGCCGTCGACCAACACGAGCGTGTACTTCTCCGAGAGGCCGCGCAGTGCAATGCCGGCCGCGCCGGCCGCGAAGTTGCCCGACTGCCCTTCGCCCCAGCTGTTCGCCGAGTTGGCTGCCGCATCGCGCAGGAAGTCGGCGACGGTCACCGCGCCGCTGGCCTGGATTTCCTTCGGCGTGATCGTCTGCACCTGCTGGAAGCCCGTCTTGTCGGCTTGCCGGATCAGCGAGCCCGTCACTTCGAACCGCTTGATCTGCGCGACCTTGCCCTGCCCGTCCGCGGCGGGTGCGGCAGGCGTCGCGTCGGCCGACGCATCAGGCGCCGCGGGCGCTGCGGTGCTCGCGGTAGCACCCGCCGTGCCGCCCGCCTGTGCAACGGTCACGGGCGCGCCGCTCGCGACCGCATCCGCGATCGCGACGGCGCCCGGCGCCGGCTGGCTCTGGGCGAACGCCGGCGGCGCCAGTACGGCCGTCAGCGCGAGTTCCGCCCAGACTATCCTCTTGATGGCCAACGCCAACACTCTCTGCTTCATTTTGTTCCCTCTCGCTCGTAGTAAGACCCCACCTGCTGTGCGCCGGAACCTTGTGAATTCCTTGCGCGTCCTGGGTGCCCGTGTACCGGAACCCGCGATTGCCACGCTTTCGACTGCCACGACTCGAACGGATCAGCCTCGGGTCACCCGCACCATCCAGCGTCACCGTTTCTTTCTATTTTGATTCGACATGCTAAACACCTACATTGAGCGCATTGCGTGCATCTTCCCGACGCGGCTGGCAGCCGGTTCCGTACAACGCGAACCTGTGTGCGCGCCGTACTGCGCACCACCTGCCGTCGATCGGGTACGTCTCCTTCCTGCCGGCCGCCTTCGCTAGAACAGCCTGGGCGTGCCCACCCAGACGATCACCGCCTCTTCGTCGGCCGTATTGCGCCACGCATGCGGCGTCGTCGATTCGTAATGCGCGGTATCGCCCTCGTTCAGCGTGAACGTGCAATCCTCCAGCGTCAGCGCCAACTGCCCGCGCAATACGTAGACGAACTCCTCGCCGGCATGCGTCGTCATCTCGGACGGCAATTGCCCCGACGGCATCCGGACGAGAATCGCGTCGAGCTTGCGGCTGTCCACCGGGTTCGTCAGCCTGGCGAACCGGCTGGCCGAATTCGTGAACTGGAAATACTGCAGCGCGTTGCCGCGGCATACCGAGCGCGCTTCCGTCGGCGTGTCGATGAAGTACTGCATCGTCACGCCCAGCGCCTTCGCGATCCGCACCAGCGACGTGATCGACGGCGTCGCCCGCCCGCGCTCGACCTGCGACAGGAACGGCTTCGAAATGCCGGCGATCGTCGACGTTTCGTCGAGCGTGAGTTTCAGGCGCTGGCGCAGCGCCCGGATCTTGTTGCCGAGCGACACGGCGACGAGCACCGACTCATCAGGGGGCAAAACCATGGAAAGACGGTCCCTCGCAGTCGAAATCGGTTTGATGTCGTCAAGCCTCGACCGATGCCGTGATGCAGCCGGCCCGGCGCGATCCCCCGCCGCACGCTGCCGCGACGTGCAAGCCACGTGCGGTGCGGCAATGCGCTGGCGTCGTGCAGCCTCGCGGCACCTGCCCATTTCATTCGGTTTACTAATTAACAAGGTTGCCCCTTTCCATCGGCTTACCTGCTCGTCGTGCATGGGTGCGATCGCGGCGGCACACCGCTTTCCGACCGCTAGCGTTGCGCGCGGCCGTGTCCTTCCGTTGCGTTACCGTGAGGCCACCACCGTCCAGAGCCGCGCCAGATCACCGGAGCCGTCGGTGCCCTTGACCGTGCGCAGCACCTGGACCGCACGCGCCTTCTGGCCGGCCACGTAATAGGCCTCGCCGAGCCTCAGCCGCGCCGCATCGGGATGCTCGAGCCCGCCCTTCGCGATCGCCTGCTCCATCATCGACAGCCCCTGCTGCGCATGGCCCTCGAAGACGAGGTTCATGCCCGCGTCGATCGGCGCTGCCGGCGTCGTGGCGTCGCCGCCCGATTGCGCGCGCTTCGCCGCGAGCGTCTGCAGCCGCTTCTCGCGATCCGCCTGCGCGTCCTTGCCGAGTACGCCGGACGCGAACCCCTGGTCGATCACCTGCTTGCCTTCGGCGGCCGAGCCCGCGACCAGCGCAAGTTGCGTCATTTCCATGTACGCGCCGGCGGTCGAGAGCGAGCCCGTCGCCCGTCGCAACCGGTAGATGTCGAGGTCGAGCGACGGCAGATACCCGGGGTTGCCGCGAATGGCCGTGACCATTTCGTCCCAATACGCGGGGCTCGGGTGATACGCCACCAGCAGTCCGAGCGCACCGCGATATGCGTTGCCGTCCTTCACTTTCTGCGCGCAGCTCGCCAGCATCTGCAACTGCCCTTCATCCGGTGCGTGTCCGCCATTCGCCTGCGTGTCGGTGCTCGCTTTCAACTGGCTCACGAGCGGTGCGCAATCGTTCGACAGGTAGTAAGACTGCGTGAGCAGCGTGCGCATTTCCGGATCCGAGCCACCCGCCTTCAGGTAGCGCTGCGCGACGCGGATCGCCAGCGGATAGTTCTTCTGCTGGAAGTAGATGCCGGCCAGCGCCGCCGTGGTCCGCTGCTCGTCTTCGCCCGACAGCCGGCCCGAGTTCAGCACGCTCTCGTAGGCTTGTGCGGCCGTGCCCGAGTCGCCGGCTGCCATCGCTGCCGCGCCGCGCATTTCTTCCACCACGGTGGTTTCATACGGCGTCCGGTTCGGCACGGCGGCCGCCTGGGCGATCTTGCCGAGCGCGTCGCGATACTTGTGCGCCCGGTACAGCTCCTGCGCGGCCGCCAACGGTTTCGCCACGTCCGGCCGCAGCGCGTCCGCCGGCAGCGCCGGGCGGCCGAGCAGGGCCGCCGCGCCGAGCGCCGTCACCGCCATCATCCGTTTCAGTCGTCGCGGGTTCATCGGCTCGTCCGTATCGTCATTGCATGAACTGTTCGTTACCGATCAGGCCGATCTTGGTCGCGCCCACGCGTTGCGCGGAGGCGAGCACCGCGGCCACGTCCTTGTACGGCACCAGCTTGTTGGGGCGCAGATGGATCTCCGCCTGCACGGGCTCCGCTGCCACCTGGGTCAGTTTCGACTCGAGCGTCGCGCGGTCCGGCACCGGTGCGCCGTTCCATGTCGTCGTGCCGTCGAAGTCGATGTCGATCTGCACGATTTCCGGCGGCGCGGCCGGCGGCGGCGGATTCCCCACCGGCAGGTCCATCTTTACCGAATGCATCTGAATCGGGATCGTGATGATCAGCATGATCAGCAACACCAGCATCACGTCGATCAGCGGCGTGGTGTTGATATCGACCATCACTTCCGGTTCGGCATTGCTTCCGCCCGAAGGCACATTCATTCCCATCGTCGACTCCTGTCGATCCACGTTAGCGCTTTAGCGCTTACGTGGATCCCATGCTTCGCGGTCGATCCACGTTAGCGCTTTAGCGCCTACGTGGATCCCATGCCTCGCGCTCGACCAGCGTCAGCGCTCCACCACTTGCCGCCAGCCCCCTATCCCGCCACGATTGCGCTGCGCGACTATCCCCCGCGCGCCGGCGGCTCCGTAATGAACGACAGCTTCGCAATCCCCGCGCGCTCGCACATCGTGACCACCCGACCGATGAACTCGTAGCGCGTGTTCTGATCGCCCCGCACGTGGACGCTCGGCTGCGGCTGCTGCTGCGACACGTCCTTCAGTTTCGCGAGCAGCGTCTGTGCATCCACCAGTTGCTCGCCCCAGAAGAAATCGCCGTCGCGGTTCACCGCGATCTCGATGCTCTTCGGCGTCGTCTGCAGCGGCTGCACCGTCTCCTTCGGCAACTGAAGCTGGATCGTGTGCGTCACGACCGGAATCGTGATCAGGAAGATGATCAGCAACACCAGCATCACGTCGACGAGCGGCGTCGTGTTGATGTTGGCGATCACCTCGTCGCTATCGTCCTGCCCGACGTTCATGGCCATCGCGCGCCTCCCGTCAGCCGATCAGTTCGCAAGCGACGCAGCTGCCGGCGACGACGCGCGCACCGGGCGCCGATTGCCGGCCAGCAGCACCGTGTGCAGTTGCGCGCCGAAGTTGCGCACCCGCTCCATCACCGACTTGTTGCGCCGGACCAGGAAGTTGTAGCCGAGCACCGCCGGCACCGCGACGGCGAGGCCGATCGCGGTCATGATGAGCGCCTCGCCCACCGGGCCGGCGACCTTGTCGATCGACGCCTGGCCGGCGATGCCGATGGCCGTCAGCGCGTGATAGATCCCCCAGACCGTGCCGAACAGCCCGACGAACGGCGCGGTGGAGCCCACCGTGGCGAGGAAGGCGAGCCCGTCCTGCATCCGGTTCGACACGTTCGTGATCGAGCGCTCGACCGACACGTCGATCCACGTATTGCGGTCCACGGCTTCCAGCAGCGCCTCGTCATGATGCTCGCCGGCCTCGATCGCGGTTTCGGCGATGAAGCGGAACGGCGATGCCTCGTCGAGCAGCCTGGCGCCCTCGGCCAGCGACGGCGCGGACCAGAGCTGCGCGTCCGCCAGCTTCGCGCGGCGATTGGCGCGCAACTGCTCCACGAACTTCGTGATCATGATGTACCAGCTTCCCATCGACATGATCACCAGCAGGATCAGCACGAAACGGGCGACGAAATCGCCGTTCTTCCAAAGCGCGCCGAGCCCGTACGGATTCTCGACCGCTTCCGTCGTGGCCGGCGCGGGCGGCGGAGCCGGCTCGGCGGCGGCCGGAACCGGGGCCGGCGCAGCCGACGGCGCCGCTGCCTGTGCCGACGTGCCGGCCGCGCCGCTGGCCTGCGCGTGGGCGAGCTGCGGTGCAACGAACCCGTCGATTGCGGCGACGGACATCAGGATGCTTGCCGCCAGCGCGGCCAGTGAACGCTTCGTCATACCCCACTCCAGTTAATTCGATAAACTTAATACGTCAGTTCGAGATGGTTTTCTCCGGCCCGGATCGCGCCGGGCCGCCCACTGCATCAATTCAGATTGAACGAGAACGGTACCTGGACCCGTACCGGCTGGCCCTGCGCGACGCACTTGAATCGCTTCACGGTGTTGAAGGCAGCGCGATCGAGGATCGGATCGGCCGACTGCGCCACGCGCTCGTTCGTGATGTTCCCTTCCGCATCCACGACGAATTCGATGGTCACGTCGCCCGTGATGTTGTTTTCCTGCGCTTCCTTCGGATACTGGATCGACGCGCGAAGCGTGTCCGAATTCGGGCAAACCACCCCCACGTCATGGCTGACCGGCTTGGCCGGCGCCGGAGGCGCCACGACCGGCGCCTGCACGGCCGGCGCGGACGGTACCGGGGCTGACTGGTGCGTGATCGTCGCCTGCGGCGGCGCCTGCACCGGCACTTCCGGTGGCGGGACGAACGGCGGCGGCGGCGGCGCGAATTTCGGCGGCGGGAGCTTCACTACGGGCATCGGCGGCGGCGGCGGCGGCTTGACCGGCTCGATGATGCGGGTTTCGATCGGGTGCTGGATCACCTGCACGACTTTCGTCGCAAGGCCGTTGAGCAGCGCGTAGATCAGCACGGCATGCAGCACCAGGACGATTCCGATGCCGCCGAACCGGCGTACCGGGTTCTGTTGCCTCTTGCCGAACTCTCGCGGACGGCCCAGCGTAGCCAGTCCGCTGTTCGACGTAGCCAGACGTTCTTCGACTTTCATGCCCACCATCCATCCCCCAAGCGATTCGCCCAGTATCGGATTGCTGCCGGCGGCGAAGCCAGGTCGGCATCACCACCACATCAACCCGAACATTTCATTTCAAATTCAATTAGCAATCCGAATTGAAAGAATTCAATTCGAATGCAAATTCATTCTTTTTCAAGGAATCGTTCCGGCCGGCGCGGTCCGGATATGCACCGAAAAAAACGCGCCAGCACGTTCAGGCAATTGTCAGCTGAGCGGGCGGCACCTTACATTTCGTATGACGACCCACCGTTCGTTACACGGTGATGTCAGTGGCGCCGTTCACTTGGGTGCAGAAGATAGCAAGGAAAAAATTTTGACGTCAAACTTTATTTGATGCCCGAATACAAAGTTTGGAGGGTTTACTCAAATAATATTCCGGTAAGCACAAATCAACCTTTTATTATAAAAACGGTAATTGAATTGTATGGGTATATGCAAAACCGGATATTAATCTGCTTCAACATAAATATCGGCATATTTCACGCGCCGCACCAAAATGGCCCACTCCGGATGCGACTGGCAAGATGCACGCCCCCTCATCGGCGCCCCAATCGGTCGCCAGATACGCTGATCAACTGCCTCGAGCTGGTCGATACAGCTTCTTCAGAACGTCCGAAACACTCCGGATATCCATAAAATTTAGTCAGCAATGCGATACAAATTTCGTGATGGACCCGGCATCCTACAACCCATGAAAAATGATTTCGCATACCGAATTAACTATCTCGCGACCATTTACGGCTCTACACGCGCGCCGTCAGACACGCACCTACCAGCGCCCACACACCGCAAGCATCAGGAGTGCATGCCCTGCATCTTGTGCGAAAAATGTGCGCGCTCGGCCGTCTCCATCAGCGTCAGGAATTCATCCTGCATCATGTGGATCAGCGCTTCGTGGTCGCCGGCCTCGAAATACACTTCCGGCTGCTGCGCGAGACGTTCCTCGAGAAACGTCTTCATGCCGTACGCCATGCACACCGGCGGCAACGCGCCCATGTCGCAATCCTTGAACAGCTCGCGCAGCTCGACCTCCCGGGCGAGCACGAGATGGCGTCCCGTCTTCACCCAGAGATCCGACAGGCGCACGGCGTGCGTGGTCGGCAATACGGCGGCGACGTAGCCTTCGTCGTCTTCGAGAAGCACGGTTTTCGCGAGGCGATCGCCGGGAATATGCGCGGCGGCGGCCGTCTCCATGCTCGTATGGCTATAGGGGTGGTACACCACTTCGTACCGCGATGACTTCTGACGCAGGCAATCCTGCAGGGTGGCTGACACAGGCATGGCACACCTCGTCTGGGCGAAACGGGCGAACGGCGTTCGCACCGGATTCGTTCAGCATAGGTCGCATTCCCGCGGATGGAAAATCTCGCCGCTCCCGCGCTTCGCACAGGCTCGACACACGGGTTCAGTCCCCCGGATCGAGTCCCTTTTCGCGCAGCCATTCCCGATTGAACAGCCGCGTGCGATAGATATCGCCACGGTCGCACAGCAAGGTCACGATCGTGTGCCCCGGGCCCATCCGGCGGGCCAGCCAGACCGCCGCCGCGACGTTGATGCCGCTCGATCCGCCGACGTACAGCCCCTCCTCGCGCAGCAGCCGATAGACCATCGTCACGCACTGCTGATCGTCGATCCGCACGGCGTCGTCGATCGGCGTGTCCGCCAGGTTCATCGTGACGCGCGTCGATCCGATTCCTTCGGTGATCGAGCTGCCTTGCGCGCCGAGGTCGCCCGTTTTCACGTAACCGTAGAGCCCGCTGCCATGCGGGTCGGCGAGCACGATCCGGACGTCCGGATTCTGCTCTTTCAGAAAACGGCTCACGCCCGCCAGCGTGCCGCCCGTCCCGGTCGCGCAGACGAATGCATCGATCGTGCCCGCCGTATCGCGCCAGATCTCGGGCCCGGTCGTCTCGTAGTGCGCCTGGCGATTGACGACGTTGTCGAACTGGTTGGCCCACACAGCGTCGTCGAGTTCGTCCGCGAGCCGCCCGGCAATCTTCTGATAGTTGTTCGGGTCACGGTAGGGCGCCGCCGGCACCGGGCGCACCTCGGCGCCGAGCGTGCGCAGGATCGCCAGCTTGTCCGGCGATTGCGTGTCGGGGATCACGATCACGCAGCGATAGCCGCGCGCCGCGCAGATATGCGCGAGACCAATGCCGGTGTTGCCCGCCGTGCCCTCGACCACGGTGCCGCCTGGCTTCAGCACGCCACGCCGCTCGGCGTCGCGGACGATGTAGAGCGCCGCGCGGTCCTTCACCGACCCGCCCGGATTCATGAATTCCGCCTTGCCGAGGATCTCGCAGCCCGTCTCGGCGCTGAGCTTCGTCAAGCGAATCAGCGGCGTGCGCCCCACGCAGTCGACGAAGCCTTGTCGCACGTCCATGTCTTCCTCCGTTGACTTCGCGCAGCGCACGCGCCACACACAACGAAGGATAGGCCGCCCTCGCCGCTTTCGTCGCCGGTTGCCGCGTATTAAGCTTGAAGAGCCCATTGCGGCCCAAGCGCCGCATCGCGAGACGAGGTCCGCCATGCTGCAACTGCAAACCGTTGCCGTCGACAAACCCGAGACAGTGAACTTCATCCTCGGCCAGTCGCATTTCATCAAGTCCGTCGAGGACATCCACGAGGCGCTGGTCGGCACCGTGCCCGGCATCCGCTTCGGGCTCGCATTCTGCGAGGCGTCGGGTAAGCGGCTGGTGCGCCACTCCGGCACCGATGCGGCGCTCGTCGACCTTGCCTGCCGCAACGCCAGCGCGATCGGCGCCGGTCACGCGTTCATCGTGTTTCTCGGCGACGGATTCTTTCCCGTCAACGTACTCAATGCGATCAAGGCCGTGCCGGAGGTCTGCCGGATCTATTGCGCGACCGCGAACCCGACCGAGGTGATCGTCGCGGAAACCGCGCAAGGACGCGGGATCGTCGGCGTCGTCGACGGCTTCGGGCCGCTCGGCGTGGAAAATGACGACGACATCCGCTGGCGCAAGGACCTGCTGCGCACGATCGGCTACAAGGCGTAGGGACGCCCCGCCGCGGGCCTGTAGACCGCGCTGAATGGAACGCGCGTCGCGGCTGAGATTCCAGGGCGGACGACACTCAGACCGTTAGTTGCATTTGTGGCCACAAAAGCGCGCCGCCCTCCGCGTCGTGCCGCCGCCGTGCGCGTGCCCTATACTGCCCGCAGCACACTGACCGACGGCGCGCTGACGCACCGACCGCCGCGATTCTTCCCGGAGCCGCCATGCATTACCAGTTGACCTACGAACTCGTCGACGATTACCTGTCCCGTCGCGAACCGTTCCGCGCCCAGCACCTCGCGCTTGCGCAGGCGGCAACCGAGCGCGGCGAACTCGTGCTCGCCGGCGCGCTGTCGGACCCGGCCGACCAGGCTGTTCTCGTCTTCGAAGGGGATTCGCCGGAGGCGGCCGAGTCGTTCGCGCGCGCCGATCCGTACGTGCAGAACGGCCTCGTGAAATCGTGGCGCGTGCGTCCGTGGCGCGTCGTGGTCGGCAAGCACGCGCCGCCCCGCGCGTGAAGCGGGACTACAGCCACCCTGCCCGCTTGAAGCGCCACCACAACCCGAAGTCGGCGGCGACCATCACGGCGATGCAGCCGTAGAAGCCGTATTTCAGGTGCAGTTCGGGCATGTTCGCGAAGTTCATCCCGTAGATGCCGGCGATCATCGTCGGGATCGCGAACAGCGCGGCGAACGAGCCGAGGCGCTTCGTCACCTCGTTCTCGGCCAGCGAGATCATCCCGAGATTGACCTGGATCGCCGTGACCACCATCTCGCGCCGCCCTTCGATCGTCTTCACGATCCGCTGCAGATGGTCGTACACGTCGCGAAAATACGGCTCCATGCCGCTGCAGATTTGCGGAATGCGCCCGCCGGTGAGCTTCGCCAGCGGCTCGAGCAGCGGCGCCGTGTGCTGGTACAGCATCACGAGCCGGCGCTTCAGCGAATAGAGATCCTCGATGATCGCGCGCGACGATGCGGGCGTGGCCTTCGCGAAGATGCGGTCCTCGAGCTCCTCGAGTTCGGCGCCGAGCGTTTCGAGGATCGGGAAATAGCGGTCGACGACCTGGTCCATCAGCGCGTAGAACACGAATGCCGACCCTTCCCGGAGCAGATGCGGCTCACGCTCGCAGCGCTTGCGCACGTCGCGAAAATCGTGCTCGGTATGGTTGCGGATCGACAGCACGTAGTTCGGGCCGACGAACACGTTGAGCTCGCCGACATTGAATTCATCGTCGTCGTCCAGCTCGACCGTGTGCAGCACCGCGAACAGCGAATCGCCGTACTCCTCGATCTTCGGTCGCTGATGCCCCTTGCGGGCATCCTCGAGCGCCAGTTCGTGCAACCCGAATTCCTCGCCCATCAGGTCGAGTTCGTCGGGTGTCGGATCCTTCAGCGCGACCCACACGAAGCACTCGGGCTTCGACACGTAGTCGCTGATGGCGTCGATATCGATGTCGGCCAGCTTGCGGCCGTCCTGGTATGCAGCACAGTTGATCAGCATGGTGTCGTGACGTTGCGGTTTGCGCATCAGTTTACCGGTTTGCTGCGCGGGCGGCCCGGCTTGCGCGGCACGGCGATATTGGTCATGATCGGGCTGCGTGCGCCGCAGCATGCGCACCCGGCACTTCGGCCCCCAGCCGCACGGCGTGCGGCCCAATCGTCAAGGAGACAGACCCATGTGGTATTTCTCGTGGATACTCGGCATCGGCGTGGCGCTCGGCTTCGGCATCATCAACGCGATGTGGCTGGAAGCGGAAGTCTTCTCGCGCGGCGACAAGCGCAACGGCGCGTCGAGCCCGCGCTCGGGAGGCAACGCTTCGTGACGCATCTGGTGTTCTTCTGCGGTCACGCCGGTACCGGCAAGACCACGCTCGCGAAGCGGCTCATCGGGCCGCTGATGCGCGCGACCGGCGAGGCCTTCTGCCTGCTCGACAAGGACACGCTGTACGGCCGCTACAGCTCCGCCGCGATGGGTGCGCTCACCGAGGATCCGAACGACCGCGACAGCCCGCTCTACCTGAAGCACCTGCGCGATCCCGAATACCAGGGCCTGCTCGACACGGCCCGTGAAAATCTCGCGCTCGGCATCGGCGCGCTCGTGGTCGGCCCGCTGTCGCGCGAAGTGCGCGATCGCCGCATTCTCGACCGTGCGTGGCTCGGCATCGCGCCCGACGTCACGCTGACGGTGGTCTGGGTCTACACGTCGGAAGACGTCGCGCACCAGCGGATCGTCGCGCGCGGCAACCCGAACGATGCGTACAAGCTCGCGCACTGGGACGAATACCGGCAGCGCCGCTTCGTGCCCACCGGCCACGAATGCGACGGCATCGTGATGTTCGACAATACCGCGCCATCCGACGCCGACGTCGATGCGCTGCTGTACCGCATCGCGCCGCCCCCGCCGGCGGCCACGATCGTTCCGCCGCTGCCGGCCTGACCGGCCGCTCTTTTTCGTCACCCGCAAAAAACAACGCCGGAAGCGCTGCTGCGCTCCCGGCGTCGTACGGCCCTCGTGCCTGAGTCTGGCGGGTGGTCAGGCCACTTCGTGCACGCGCTCCATCGTGCCGCCTTCGTACAGCTTGCCGAAGCGGTTCGACAGGAATGCCTTCAGCGACACCTTTTCCTGCGGGATGAAACCGCTCTGCGGCAGCTTCTTTTCGCGGAACAGATCCAGCACCGCGCACATCGCGCCCGCCGTCGTGATCTGGATCGCGCTCATGTGCATCCCGCATACGTCCTTCGCGAAGATCTTGCGCGTGAACACGTCCTGCACCAGCTGGCCGTCCTTCACGCCCGTCACCGTGATGAACACGAGCACGACGTCCTGCTTCGTCGATGGCACCGCGCGGCGCATGATCGACTTCAGCGTGTCGCGGTCGGTCGACAGGCGCAGGTCTTCCAGCAGGAACTGCACGAGATCGCGGTGGCCCGGATAGCGCACCGACTTGTAGTCGAGCGTCTCGACCTTGCCCGACAGCGTCTCGCACAGCGTGCCCAGGCCGCCCGACGTGTTGAACGCTTCGTATTCGGTGCCGTCGAGCGAGAAGTGCTCGAGGCCTTCGAGCGGCTGCACCCACTGCTTGCGGCCGTCGCGGATCGCTTCGCACGGCTGGCAGTATTCGTTGATCAGGCCGTCGACGCTCCACGTCAGGTTGTACTTCAGCGCGTTGGTCGGATACTCGGGCAGCGCGCCGACGCGCATCTTCACGTCGCGCACTTCGCTGAAGCCGTTCACCAGCTCATGGGCGGCGAGACCGATGAAGCCCGGTGCGAGGCCGCACTGCGGCATGAACGCACGGTCGGAGCCTTCGGCCAGTTCGCGAATCGCGTGAGTTGCGCGCACGTCTTCGGTCAGGTCGAAGTAGTGGACGCCGGCAGCCTTCGCGGCGGCGGCAACGTTGACCGCGAGGTAGTAAGGCAGCGCGTTGACGAGCGCATCGAAGCCCTTCACTGCTTCGCGAATCGCGCTCGCGTCGGCCGAATCGACCCGTTGCGTCGCGATGCCTTCGCGCGACAGCTTCGCAAGCGCATCCGCATCACGGTCGAACGCGACGACTTCGTAGTCGCCCGTTTCACGCAGCATGTGAGCAATGGTGTGGCCGATCAGACCTGCGCCGACGATGGCGATTTTCATGCGCTTATCTCCTGATGATGGGTTGGTGTTGTGAACGGCGTTGAGCCATGAACACAGTGTAGGGACGCGCAAAATCAGTTCCAAGACGAAGAATGATGCGAAACGACCGATAATTTCGACGTTTCGACCACACTTTTCGTCTAAACGTCGAAATGACGCCTTTTGCCCGCTGCCGGCCTCGCTATGGCTGGCCTAAGTCTTCCGTTTCAGACTGCATGCCGACCACCCGATTTCCAAGGAGGCATCGCATGCAATCCCTGCCTGTCCATCGCACGCCGCACTGGCTGAACAAGGTGCCCGACGTCGCGCTGTCGTTCTGGATCATCAAGATCATGTCGACCACGGTCGGCGAAACCGGCGCGGACTTTCTCGCGGTCAACGCGGGCCTCGGCCAGACCGTCACCCGTGTCGCGATGGCGTCGCTGCTCGCGATCGCGCTGTGGCTGCAGTTGCGCACGCGCCGCTACGTGCCGTGGATCTACTGGCTCACGGTGGTGCTGGTCAGCATCGTCGGCACGCAGATCACCGACCTGCTCACCGACGGCCTGAACGTCAGCCTCTATGCGAGCACCGCCGCGTTTGCCGTCGCGCTCGCCGCGATCTTCTTCGTGTGGCATCGCGTCGAAGGCACGCTGTCGATCGACACCATCGTCACGCCGCGGCGCGAGCTGTTCTACTGGGCCGCGATCCTCTGCACGTTCGCGCTGGGCACCGCCGCGGGCGATCTCGCGACCGAGGCGCTCGGGCTCGGCTTCACGCTCGGCGCGCTGTGCTTCGGCGGCTTGATCGCGGCCGTGTTCGTGATGTGGCGGCTGGGCGCCAACGCGGTGCTCGCGTTCTGGATCGCGTACATCCTGACGCGCCCGTTCGGCGCATCGCTCGGCGACCTGCTCACGCAGGCCCGCACCTATGGCGGGCTCGGCTTCGGCGCCGCCTGGACGAGCCTGCTGTTCCTGACCGTGATCGTGCTGCTCGTCGCCGTCGCGCAATTCGGCAGCAGTCCGCGCACGCGCGCCGGTACCGCCGAATGACGCCCTTTCCTTTCCGTCTTTTCCGTTCATTGAATCGAGGACACCCCATGCGCATTCCCCATCCCGTTTCCCGCCTCGCCGTGGCCGCGGCCACGATTGCCCTGCTGGGCGCCGCCGCCGGCTGCTCGAAGCAGCAGAATGCAAGCGCAGCGACTCCGGTGGCCGCGTCGGCCGCCGCAGCGCCCCGCGCATCGAAGCTCGGCGACCTGTCGCAGTTCCGCACGATCGCCGTCGACGTGAACACGCTCGTCGCCAAGGGCGACCTGCCCGGCGCGAAAACGCGCATCAAGGATCTCGAGATCGCGTGGGACTCGGCCGAGGCCGGCCTCAAGCCGCGCGCGGCCGCCGACTGGCACATGGTCGACCAGGAGATCGACCGCGCGCTTTCCGCGCTGCGAGCCGACCATCCGACCCAGGCCGATTCGGCTGCCGCGATGAAGAGCCTGCTCGCGGTTCTCGACCGGTTCAGCGGCAAATAAGGATCGCAGCGTGCGTGCCGCGTGACGCCCGTGCGGGAATCGCATACGCTGGCGGCGTTTGCACGGCACGGAGAACACGCATGCGGATACTGCTCGTCGAAGACGACCCGATGATCGGCGAGGCCGTCCATGCCGCGCTGAAGGACGCGTCGTACGCCACCGACTGGGTCACCGACGGCGTGCGCGCGTTGACCGCGTTCGCCGCGCAGCCCTACGACCTGGTCCTGCTCGATCTCGGCCTGCCCGGCCGCGACGGGCTCGACGTGCTGGCCGCCATCCGCGCGAAGGACGCCAGCGCACCGCTGCTGATCGTCACCGCCCGCGACGGGCTCGACGATCGCCTGGCCGGCCTCGACGGCGGCGCCGACGACTACATCGTGAAGCCGTTCGAGATGGCCGAGCTGCTCGCGCGGATTCGCGTCGCGATCCGGCGCCGGGCCGGTTCGGCCGCGCCGCTGCTGAGCAACGGAATCGTGTCGCTCGATCCGGCCACGCGCGAGGCCGCCGTCGACGGGCAAGCGCCGGTGCCGCTGTCGAATCGCGAATTCTCGCTGCTGCGCGCGTTGCTGGTGCGCCCGGGCGCGATCCTGTCGCGGCGCGAGCTCGAGGATCGCCTGTACGGCTGGGGCGAGGAAGTCGAAAGCAATGCAGTCGAATTCCTGATCCATTCGCTGCGCCGCAAGCTCGGCAGCACCGTGATCAAGAACGTCAGGGGTGCGGGATGGATGGTTTCAAGAAGCGCCTGAGCGAGTCGATCGGCTTGCGGCTGTCGGTCGCGCTGTCGGCCGCGATCCTGGCCGTCGCGACGGCCGCGGCCGCGTTCGCGTTTTCATCGGCATTCGATGAAGCGCACGAACTGCAGGACGACGTGCTGCGCGAGGTCGCGACACTGCTCGACCGCGAGCACGCGCCGTCGCTCCATGCCGACGGTACCGGGCACGCACGCGAAAGCGACGAACTGTCGCGCGTGTTCGTGCAGCCGCTCGGCGGCACACCGCAACCGGGCAGCGACGGCGCACCGCGGCTCGCGCTGGCGCCGACGCTTGCCGACGGACTGCATACGGTCGATGCCGGCGGCAGCACGTATCGCGTGATGGTCCGCACCTTCGCGAACGGCGAGCGCATCGCGGTCGCCCAGGAAGCCGGCATGCGCGACGACGTCGCACGCGAAAGCGCGTGGCGCACCGCGTTGCCGCTGCTGATCCTCGTCCCGATCCTGCTGTTGCTCGTCGCCGATCTCGTGCGCAAGCTGTTTCGCCCGGTCGCCGTGCTGTCCGCCGGCATCGATGCGCGCGACGAGCACGACCTGCGCCCGGTGCCGGCCGAGCACGTGCCGGTCGAAGTGCGGCCGTTCGTCGTCGCGATCAACCGGATGCTCGGGCGCGTCGCGCAGTCGGTCGCCGCACAGCGCCGCTTCGTCGCCGACGCCGCGCACGAACTGCGCTCGCCGCTCACGGCGATGTCGCTGCAGGCCGAGCGCCTCGCCGAGGCCGACCTGCCGGACGATGCGCGCGCACGGCTCGCCGCGCTGCGCGGCGGGCTCGACCGCAGCCGCCACCTGATCGGTCAACTGCTCGCGCTCGCGCGAGCGCAAAACGCGCCGGCCGCGCCGCCCGGCGACGTGTCGGTGCATGCGATCTATCGGCGCGTGCTGGAATACCTGATGCCGCTCGCCGACGCGAAAACCATCGACATCGGCATCGAAGACGGCCCGGACACGCACGTGCCCGTCGACGAACTCGAACTCGTGTCGCTCGTGATGAACCTGGTCGACAACGCGATCCGCTACACGCCGCCGGGCGGACGCGTGGACCTGTCGACGCAATGCACGGACACGCACGTATGCGTGACGATCGCCGACACCGGGCCGGGCATCGCGCCGCACGAACGCGAACGTGTGTTCGACCCGTTCTACCGCGTGCCCGGCAACGCGCAGATCGGCTCCGGGCTCGGCCTGTCGATCGTGAAGGTCGTCGCGGACCGGATGGGTGCCGACATTGCGCTCGCGTATGCGGATGAAGCGCAATCGCGCGGGTTGCGCATCTCGGTGCGGATTCCGCTCGCGCGGCCGCCCGGCGCGGCGCAGCCCGACAGCCGGGCCGATACCCCGGCGCAACACTCACGGCGCGACGCAGGCCGCGCCTGAGCGTCAGCCGCCGATCGTCCCGCGATCGATCTTGCGCGACAGGATGATCGACGTCGTCGTGCGTTCGACGCCTTCGAGCGTGCCGATCTGGTCGAGCAGGTCGTTGAGCCGTTCGGGCGAATCGGCGCGCAGCCATGCGACGTAGTCGTACTCTCCGCTCACCGCGCACAGCAACTGCACCTCGGGCATCCGGTCGAGCTTGCGCAACACGTCCTTGCCGAACTTCGGCGTGAGGATGATGCCGACGTACGCATAAATGCTCGCATCGAGCACGTCCTGTCCGAGCCGGACGCTGTAGCCGGCGATCACGTTGGTGCGTTCGAGCCGCGCGATGCGGGCGACGACCGTCGTGCGCGCGACGTCGAGCTGGCGCGCCAGATCCGCGACGCTGGCGCGCGCATCGGCCTGCAGCAGCGCGACCAGTTGCCGGTCGAGATCGTCGAGTTGGTCGAGGCGGGGTGGACGCATGAGGCTGGGCCGGGGCACGACGCGCCGGCTGAGTGAAAGGTGACGCGATGATAGCGCCGAACGCCGGCCCGCCCAAACGCCATCGCACGGGCCCGGGCCCGGGTCGAACCTTTCAATTTCGATTCGTATCGGATGTAAGCAAGTGTCGCATTCACTGCTGCGCTGCACGCAACGTGCTACTAATACCGTGCGACGCGAGAAGCGCGCTTGCGGCAGTTGCCGCCGCGCCCGCTCGCAAGACACCACCCCGGAGAGCCAACCATGAAGAAAATCTCGCTCACCCTCGCTACGCTCGCCGTTGCAGCCAGCGCGTTCGCCCAAACCCCGGCGCAGCCGCAGGCGCCCGCCCAGGCCCCCGCCACGACGGCCGCGGCGTCGGCCCCGAGCGCCGAGCAGCGCGAGGCGCGCCACGAAGCGCGCGTCGAGCAGCGCATCAAGTACCTGCACGACCAGTTGAAGATCACGTCGGCGCAGGAACCGCAGTGGAAGACGTTCGCGGACACGATGCGCGACAACGGCGACACGATGGGCCGCCTCTATCGCGAACGGATGGCGAAGCACGAGGTCTCCGCACTCGACGACATGAAGCAGTACGCGGAACTGTCGCAGGCGAACGCCGACGGTGCGAAGAAGCTCGCCGACGCCTTCGCACCGCTCTACGAGAGCTTCCCGGCCGACCAGAAGGCGCTGGCCGATACGACGTTCCGCAGCTGGCTGCACCACGGCGGCGAGCATCGCGGCAAGGGCAAGACGAAGGGCAAGGATGGCAAGGCGGCAGCCGCGCCGGCTGCCAGCGCACCCGCGCAACCCTGACGCCCTCCCTGCCGGCGCCGTACCGCCCATCCGGGCCGAACGGCGCCGCGCCGCTCCAGGCGACCGGCGCGTCACACGGCGCGCCGGATTCGGGATAAGCTCCCGGCTTTTACAGCTTTCCCGCCCTTCCCCGCCATGCTCGAACTCAAGCACCTCGACCTGCGTACCGATCCGCAGGCCCGTCGCGTCGTCAAGGACGAAACCGTCGCCGTTGCCTTCGCGGAGGCCGACGGCGAACTGATGAGCCTCGAGGGCCCGAACCGCTATGTGGCGGGCGACGCGCTGATCACGGGCTCGACCGGCGACCGCTGGGTCGTGTCACGCGCGCGCTTCGACGCCAAATACCTGCCCGCCGATCCGGCACTCGCACACGGCGAACCGGGCGCCTACCGGAACCGGCCGGCCGTCGTGCTCGCCCGCCGGATGGACGAGCCGTTCACGATCGCCCGCTCGGAAAACGGCGATACGCTGCGTGGCGTCGCCGGCGACTGGGTGATGCAGTACGCGCCCGGCGACTACGGTGTCGTGCAGGCGCAGCGCTTCGCGCAGGTCTACCGCGACGCGTAATGCAGCGCGCCGGCATGGCGCCGGCGCGAACGGTCACGCGAAGTCTTCGTCGAGTACGAGTTCCGCGTCGCGCTCGACGGCCTCGCCGGCCGCGTGACGCTCCTCGAGCGACCCGAGCATCGCTTCCGTATACGCATGCAGCACCGCGTGGCTGCGTGCCCGTTGCATCGGCTTGAGCGCCAGGTAGCGCGCGAGCGCGGCCGGCACGATCCGGATATCGAGCGTCATCCGCTTCGGCGCCGAGCCGAAACGCATCGCGAGCCACTGCACGGACAGGAATCGCCCGCGCGCGTCGCTGCTTTCGGCGAAACGCGTCTGCTCCGGAAAGAGATCGCAGATCACGCGTGCGAGCGCGTCGAATTCCGCGCTCTGGCATTCGATCAGATAGTCATCCATCCCGTCTCTCCCGTCAGGCTGCCGATTGCGACGGCCGGCATGCCTTCACCAGCACGACGACCAGGATCGCGGCAAGCACGAAATACGCGGCCTCGACCCAGCCGGCCGGCAGCACGCGCACCTGGTACAGCAACGCCGGCGCGGCCGCCAGCGCATGCAGCACGATCGCGAGCGGCAACACGCCCGCGCGGCCGGCGCGCACGCCGCGCCAGACCAGCACCGACAACGCGAGCTGCAGCACGAATGCCGTGCAGCGTTCGAGCAGCAACAGCAGCATCGACTGCGCCGACAGCGTCGCGAGCATCACGTGCAGGCGCACGACGGTCTCGCCCGGCAGGTCGGCGAGCTGCGTCTCGAGCTGGCCGCGGCTCGCGAGCCACGCGAGATACGACCACTGGCCCCATACGAGTACGCCGATGAACCACGCTTCGGCGCCCCCGTGACCGATCCCGTAGCCGATTCCGCGGCTGTCGCCGGCCGACGGGCCGTAGCGGCGGTTCAGGAAACGCATCCCGAGATAGCGGCCGGCTTCCTCGAATACGGCCGTCGCGAGCGCGCTGTACGCGACGAACGCGAGCGGCTGCGTGAGCCAGCCATCCGGCGGCGTCCGGCTCAGCACGAGCCCGTGGAACGCGCGCTCGAGGATCATCGCAAACAGCGTGAAGACGGCCACGCCGACGATCGTGTCGCGGCGGTTCAGCGCCAGCGGCTTGCGCAGGAGTCGGTAGAGGACGAGCGGCAGGAGCGCGATGATCAGCGTGGCGGCGATCAGCACCGCCAGCGTGACGGGAGCGACAGTCATGTATTTCCTTGTTCGGGGCAGCGCACCTGACGCGCTGCGTGCCCCGAATGATACTCAGCTTGCGGTCGACGCGCGCGCAACCAGCTCGCCCGGCAACAGCGAGACGCGTACGTCGCCCGCCGCGCCGTCGATCCGCTCGTGCACGAATTCGACGGCCTTGTAGCCGATTTCGTAGGTCGGCTGACGGATCGTCGTGATCCCGATCAGCTCGGCCCATTCCGGATCGTCGATCGACAGCAGCGCCGCCCTCTGCTGCCATGCGGTGCCGAAACGCGCGCGCAGGTGGCGCGCAATCGCGAGTGCGACCGGCGCGTTCGCGGCGAACAGCGCCGCGCGCACGCCGCGCCGTGCCGCGTCGTCGATGCGAACATCGATGTCGGCCAGCGCCGCCGTGACCGCGTCGGGCGCGTCCAGGTCGAGCACGACCGTCGACGGCACCGTCAGCCCGCGTGCCGCCAGCGCCGTGCGGAACGCAGCCTCGCGCAGGCGCCGCGAGCTGACGCGCTCGAACGGCTGCACGACGAAATGGATCGCATCGAAACCGTGTTCGACCAGGTGTGCGAGCGCCGTCTCGATCGCGTCGGCGTTGTCGAGGCCGATCAGGTCGGCCTCGAAGCCTTCGACCGTGCGATCGACGAGCACGGCCGGGATGCCGGCGCCGCGCAGCGGGCGCAGCACGTCCTCGTCGGCGCCGAGCGCGTTGACGATCAGCCCTTCGACGCGGTAGGTCGTGAGCAGCTGCAGGAAGCGGCGCTCCATCTCGACTTCGTTCGCCGCGTGACAGATCAGCGGCATGTAGCCGAGTGCATGGCACGCGGCCTCGACGCCCTGCAGCACTTCGACGGTATAGGGATTGGTCAGGTCGGCCGCGAGCATGCCGAGCAGGCGGTTGCGGCCGCGCTTGAGCCCGCGCGCCATCTGGTTCGGCCGGTAGTTGAGCCGAGCGATGGCCGCTTCGATCCGCTGGCGCAGATCGGTGGACAGCACGTGCGTCTCGCCGTTCAGGTAGCGCGACACACTGGTCTTGCCGGTGCCGGCCTCGCGCGCGACATCGCTGATCGTCGCCGGACGCGTCGTGGTTGGTTGCGAATCGGTCACTGTGGTGCCTCGCGACGTGCGATCCGCGCCGCTTCGTGAGCAGACGGACCTTTGTTGTTGGAAACGTAAGCCACCCGGTGGAATCTCCTGTCGACCAGCGTTAGCGCTTCAGCGCTTACGCTGGTCCCATGCTTCGCGGTCGACCAGCGCAGCCCTTCACCGCTTACGCCGATCCCCTGCTTCGCGATGGTCAGCACCGGCGCGTCGGCACCCGCCCCGGTCACCTGCAAAAGCAGTCGGCCGCACCGGACCTGGCGCGGATACCCGTCGCGAAACGCTGCCGGCAGCATTGCCGGGTTGTCGATGCGACGCGCGGGCGATCATAACGCAGCCAGCCGTCCGGCACCAAGACCATCGACTCTAACGAAGCCGTCCCCCGCCGGCAGGACATCGGCCCGTGGTCGCTCCATTCCCTGCCGCGGCTCAGGCGCGCGTGAGCGCATCCGGATTGACGAGATTCGTGCGCAGCGTGCCGGCCAGCGCGCCGACCAGGTTTTCCGCGGCACAGCGCGCCATCGCATCGCGCGTCTCGTGCGTCGCCGAGCCGATATGCGGCAGCGCGACGACGTTCTTCATCTGCAGCAGCGGCGAATCCGCCGCCAGCGGCTCCTTCTCGAACACGTCGAGCCCCGCGCCGCGGATCGTGCCCGCGTGCAGCGCATCGATCAGCGCGGCTTCGTCGACTACCGGCCCGCGCGATGCGTTGATCAGGATCGCACCGCGCTTCATCTTCGCGAATTCGGCCGCACCGATCAGGTGGTGCGTTTCCGGCGACAGCGGCACCTGCAGGCACACGAAATCCGATTGCGCGAGCAGGTCGTCGAGCGTGACGCGCCGCGCGCCGTACTGCGTCTCGGCTTCCGCATGCGCGGAGCGGTTCGCGTACAGCACCTGCATCCGGAAACCGAGCGCCGCGCGGCGCGCGACCGCGCCGCCGATCCGCCCCAGCCCGACGATGCCGAGCGTCTTGCCTTGCACGTCGGTGCCGTACAGGTCGGGGCCGATGCTGCGATGCCAGTGCCCGGCCTTCACCCACTCGGCCAGCTCGACCACGCGTCGCGCGGACGCGAGGATCAGCGAAAACACCGTATCGGCGGTCGACTCGGTCAGCACGTCCGGCGTATGCGCGAGCACGATCCCGCGCCGCGTGAGATCCGCGACGTCGAAGTTGTCGTAGCCCACCGAGATCGTCGACCACGCCTTCAGCCGCGGTGCGCGGTCGAGCATCTGCGGCGTGACCTTCAGGCTCGCGCCGATCGCGCCGTCCGCGTCGCCGAGCGCATCGGCGAGGGCGGCGGCGCCGTCGGCCTGCACGACGTCCGCATGCTCGCGAAGGTACGCGAGGACGTCATCGGGCAGCGGCTTGTACGCGACGATACGGGGCTTCATCTGATTCATTTTCCTTGCAGCGGCGTCGCGAGCGGATGCGTATCGCGCGCCTGGGGTTTGACGGACAGCGTGAGGATCACCGCGGCGACGAGCGCGGCGCTCATGAACGCGTACGACGCGACGGGCGAGCCGGTCGCACCGTTCAGGTAGCCGACGAAGTACGAGCCGACGAACGAACCGAGCGCGCCCATGCTGTTGATCAGCGCCATCGCGCCGCCGGCGACGTTCTTCGGCAGCAGTTCCGGCACGATCGCGAAGAACGGGCCGTACGGCGCGTACATCGCGGCGCCTGCCACGACCAGCAGCGCATACGAGATCCAGAAGTGCGACGAGCCGAGTGCATACGATGCGGCGAACGCAGCCGCGCCGATCAGCAGGAACGGCCACACGAAACCGCGGCGGGAGCCGACCTTGTCGGACGCCCACGACGCGGCAATCATCGCGATCGTCGCGGCGAGATACGGCAGTGCGGACAGCCAGCCGGTCGCGACCATCCCGAGGTCGGAGCCGTTCTTGACGATCGACGGCAGCCACAGCACGAAGCCGTACACGCCGATGCTCCAGCAGAAATACTGTGCGCACAGCTTGATCACGGCCGGCGAGCGGAACGCTTCGCCATAATTGCGCACGGGCTTGATCGCGGCCTGCTCGGCCGCGAGCGCGGCGTCGAGGTCACGCTTTTCCTGCGCGTTGAGCCACGGCGAATCGGCCGGCTTGTCCTGTACGAGGAACCACCAGCACACGGCCCAGAGGACGGCCGGCACGCCTTCGGCGATGAACATGTGGCGCCAGCCGAATTCGTGCACGAGATAGCCCGACACGATCGACATCCACAGCACGGTGACCGGGTTGCCGAGGATCAGGAACGTGTTCGCGCGCGAGCGTTCGTTCTTCGTGAACCAGTTGCTGATGTAGATCAGCATCGCCGGCATCACGGCCGCCTCGACAACGCCGAGCACGAAGCGGATTGCCATCAGCGACGGGATGTTGCTGACCACGCCCGTGAGCGCCGCGCAGGCGCCCCACAGGATGAGGCTGACGAACACGAGCTTCTTCACGCTGCGGCGTTCCGCATAGATCGCGCCGGGAATCTGGAAGAAGAAGTAGCCGAGGAAGAACAGCGCGCCGATCAGCGACGACAGGCCCTTGCTGATCCCGAGGTCCTGGTTGATGCCGGCCGCGGCCGCGAACCCGTAGTTCGCGCGGTCGAGGTAGGCGAGGCTGTACGTGATGAAGACGATCGGCATGATCGTCCACCAGCGGCGGGCAGCGAGAGTGTTGGCCATCAGAATGTCTCCTGTGTCGATCCAAGTTAGCGCTTTAGCGCTTACTTGGATCCCATGCTTCGCGGTCGACCGGAGTTGGCGCTTTAGCGCTTACTCTGGTCCCATGCTTCGCGGTCGGCCAGAGTCGGCGCTTTAGCGCTTACTCCGGTCCCATGCTTCGCGGTCGGCCAGAGTCGGCGCTTCAGCGCTTACTCCGGCTCCATGCTCCACAATCGACCGGAACAAACGCTTCAGCGCCCGTCCCGGTCCCGTACCTTGCCGTGCGCATGCACGACGAAATGAGTCCGCGGATTGTGCCGTGTCCGGCCTCTCATTGCGCGGTGAAGGTTTCCTCTAAGCGATCGGTGCGATTGCTGACGTTTTCGAATCGATCGAGCGCGGCGCGGGTCGGCAGTCCTTCCGAGTCGCCGATCACCTGGATCGCGAGCGCGCCGATCCGGTTGCCGCGCGCCACCGCCTGCTCGATCGTCTTGCCTTCCAGCAGCGCGCTGACCACGCCGACCGCGAAGCCGTCGCCGGCGCCGACCGTGTCGACGACGTTCTGCACGCGCTCGCCCGTCACCGTTCCGTCACGGCCGTCGGCCGTCCGGTAGTACGCGCCCTCGGCGCCGAGCTTGATCACGACACCGCGCGCGCCCTGTGCAAGATAGAAGCCCGCGATGTCGGCCGGCGTGTCGTGCCCGGTCAGTTGCCGCCCTTCGGCGATGCCCGGCAGCACCCAGTCCGCGAGCGACGCGAGCGCGTTCAGCGTCTTCGCCATCACGTCGGCGGACGGCCACAGCGTCGGGCGCAGGTTCGGGTCGAACGAGATCGTCTTGCCGGCCGCGCGCATTTCGCGCGCGAGCTTGAACGCGAGTTCGCACGATGTCGCGGAGATCGCCGGCGCGACGCCCGTCAGGTGCAGGTGGCGCGCGCCGAGTACGTAGTCGGCCACGTAGTCGTCGCACGACAGGTGGCTCGCGGCGGACCCCTTGCGGAAATATTCGACGGTCGGGTCGCTGCCGTCGTCGTTGCGCGACTTCAGCTGGAAGCCGGTCGGATAACGCGGATCGACGGTCACGCACGACGCGTCGATGCTCTCGCGCGCCAGCGTGTCGAGCACGTAGCCGCCGAACGAATCGCGGCCGACGCGGCTCATCCAGCCGACCCGGAAGCCGAGCCGCGACAGGCCGATCGCGACGTTCAGGTCGGCGCCCGCGACCCGCTTCGTGAACTGCGTCGCGTGCGCGAGATGGCCGGGCTCGGTCGCGACGAACATCGCCATCGCTTCGCCGTAGGTCACCACATCGAGTGCTGCTTTCATGAATGAACTCTCCAGGATCCTTCCGCCGTCACGCAGCGGCGAGCCATGCAACGCGCCGGCATGCATCGCCCGCCAGGTCGGCCGCGTCGAACGGGAACTCGATGCCGCGCGGCGCGTGTTGCGGCAGCACCGCGAGCACGCCGGTCACGAGCGGATCGTTCGGGGCCGGCGCGGTCGCGAAACGACGCGCGCCCTCGCCCGCAACCGCCTTGCAATGAATGTATTCCACATGCGGCGCGAGCACTTGTGCGCAATCAAGCGGCGCTTCGCCCGGCCACTGCCAGTTGCCGATGTCGAAGGTCATCCCGAGCGCATCGGGCATGCCGGCCGCGGCCAGTGCGTCGAACAGCCCGCGGAACTGCGCGAGCGCGCCGCCGGCCGGAAGCTGGCCGTTCTCGACCACCACGCGGGCCCGCGCGCCGCGCGACAGCGCGACGATGTCGGCCGCGTGCGCGTCTCCGGCGAAGCCGCCGAGCTGGAATTTCACGAAGCGCGCGCCGAGCGCGTTGGCTTCGGCGAGCGCGCTGCGCAATGCGTCCGCATCGAGCGCGCCCGTTTCCGTGTACAGGTTGGCCGGCGTCGAGAAGACCGACCACAGACCGTGGCTGGCCAGTTGCGCGCCGAGCGTGGCCAGCGCGCCGGGCGCGGCGTCCTGTTCCGACGCGAACAGCTCGCGCCGCACCTCGAAGCCGGTCGCACCGGATGCCGCCGCGGTCGCGATGAATGCACTGTGGCCCTCCTGACGCACGCGGTCCATCCCGAATGCGCTCGCCACGATCACGATGTCTGCCATTTTGCCCTTTTTAACCGGAATGGAACCGGTTCCATTTGCTTGAGAAGGATGGTGCGCCTCGCTCCGGACCCACGCCATAGAGGAAATCCCTAAGACAGTGCACGACGTGAACGCGCGCCCGACGGCTTGCATCGGGCGTTCCCGAGCCGGGTCCGGCCGCTCAGGCGGGGCCGTGCGCGAGGCTCATCTCGAGGAACTGGGCGGCGACCCGCGAAGGCGCGCCTCCGTGCGGCACGAGAATGGAAAAGTGACGGGTGAGCGGCGCGGGCGCGAGCGAGCGCAGCACGAGCGCGGCATCGTCGTGACGCAGCGACATCGCGGACACGAATCCGACGCCCATCCCGGCCCGCACCGCTTCCTTCACGGCTTCGACTCCCGCGATCTCGAACGCGACGCGCATTGGCGCGGCGCCTTGCGCGAACGCGCGTTCGACGAGTTGCCGCACGGCGGAGCCCGCCTCGCGCAGCACGAGCGGATGGGCCGCCAGCGCGTCGAGCGTGACCCCCGAAGCGTAATCCGGCTCGGCGAGCGGATGCCCGGTCGGCACGATCGCCACGATCTCGTCCTCACGCCACGCATGCACCGCGGTGCCCGGCGGCAGGGCCTCGCCGGGCGGCCCTTCGATCATCGCGATATCGAGCGACGGCAGTGCCGCGACCACGTCGGCCGTATTGCCGCTCATCGTCTGGATCGCCACGCGCGGCGCACGCGGCTGGAACGCCGCAATCAGGTACGGCAACAGGTAACTCGCGGGCGTCGTGCTCGCGCCGATGCGCAGCGTGCCGGCTTCGAGGCCGCGTACCGCGTCACGAAACGCACGCGCCTGCGCAAACGTGTCGCGCTGCGCCTTCGCGTACTGCGCGAGCTGTTCGCCCACCGGGGTCAGGCGGATGCCGCGGCCTTCCCGCTGGTACAGCGGCTCGCCGAATTCGTCCTGCAGCAGCCGCAACTGGCCCGACACGGCCGGCTGCGACAGGTGCAGCGCCACGGCGGCGCGGCTGATGTTCAGGTGCTCGGCGACGGCGGCGAACGTTATCAGTTGATCCGGGGTCATGGGGATAAATTATCGGCTTTCCGGATAGTTTACGTCACAAATCACAATTTTTCATATCGATATAACGAAATTAGGATTACACCATCGCAACACGCTCCATCACGGTGCTTCCATGTCCACTGCTCCGACTCCCCATCTCAGCCCCGCCGCGCCGTCGATGCGCGGCCAGTTGAACGGCGTGCTGTTCGTCGCGCTGTTCGCCGCCGCCGTCACGAGCCTGTCCCAGCTTCCCGCGATCGCTGGGCTCGGCCTGTCGCCGCTGATCGTCGGCATCGTCGCAGGCGCCCTGTACGGCAACGCGCTGCGCGACGGCATGCCGGCCAGCTGGGCAACCGGCGTCAATTTCTCCGCGCGCAAGCTGCTGCGCATCGCGGTCGCGTTCTTCGGGTTGCGCGTGAGCCTGCAGGAAATCGCGCAGGTCGGGCTGCCGGGCCTGACGGTATCGGTACTGGTCGTCGTCAGCACGCTCGTGATCGGCACGTGGGCCGGCATGAAGATCATGAAGCTCGACCGCGATTCCGCGCTGCTGACCGCCGCCGGCAGCGCGATCTGCGGCGCGGCCGCCGTGCTCGCATTCGAATCGACGCTGCAGTCGAAGCCGCACCAGAGCGCGATGGCCGTGGGCAGCGTCGTGCTGTTCGGCACGCTGTCGATGTTCCTGTATCCGATCGCGTATCACGCCGGGCTGCTGAACCTCGATCCGGCCGGCCTCGGCCTGTTCTTCGGCGGCACGATCCACGAAGTCGCGCAGGTGGTCGGCGCGGCGAGCGACATCAGCCCGCAGGTCGCGCACATCGCGACGATCGTCAAGATGACCCGCGTGATGCTGCTGGTTCCGGTGCTGCTGGTGCTCGGCTGGTGGCTGGCCCGCTCGGCACGCGCCACCGCCGGCGGCGTGCCAGGCAAGCGCAAGGTGGCCGTGCCCTGGTTCGCACTCGGCTTCCTCGGCTTCGTGATCGTCAATTCGCTGAACGTGCTGCCCACCGACGTCACCCACACGCTGAACGTGCTCGACACCTTCGCGCTGACGATGGCCATGACCGCCCTCGGCATCGAAACCCGCGTCGCGCAGATCCGTGCAGCCGGCCCCCGGGCGCTCGTGACCGGCCTGATCCTGTACGTGTGGCTGATTGCCGGCGGCTACGGGATCACCTGGGCCGTGCAGCACTGGCTTGGCTGAGTTGCCCGCCCGTGACACTTCGCGCGCCGCGTCCGACGGGAAGGTCCCGCGGGCGCGGCGCAGTGCTATGCTTCGCGTCGTTTTCCATCGCCCTCTTTCAGCCGTGCTCTCGTTCCTGCTGAAGCTGCGCACTCGCGCCCAAACGCTGTTCCGCCTGTCGGACGCCCATACGATGCTGATCTGGTCGGCCATCGTCGGCGTCGGCGGCGCCTTTGCCACGATGGCGTTTCGCGAAGGCATCGACCTGATGCAGCACCTGATCTCCGGGCAAAGCGGCAGCTTCGTGCAGATGGCCAAGCGCCTGCCGTGGTACGTGCGGTTCTGGATGCCGGCCGCTGGCGGCTTCCTCGCCGGCTGCGTGCTGCTGCTCGCTACCCGCGGCGACAAGCAGGCCGCCAAGACCGACTACATGGAATCGGTCGCGCTCGGCAACGGCATCGTGCCGGTCCGCCAGAGCCTGTGGCGCAGCGTGTCGTCGCTGCTGACGATCGGCAGCGGCGGCTCGATCGGCCGCGAAGGCCCGATGGTGCAGCTCGCCGCGCTCGCCGCGTCGCTCGTCGGCCGCTTCGTGCACTTCGACCCGCCGCGCCTGCGCCTGCTGGTCGCCTGCGGGGCGGCCGCCGGCATCACGTCCGCGTACAACGCGCCGATCGCCGGCGCCTTCTTCGTGTCGGAGATCGTGCTCGGCGGCATCGCCATGGAAAGTCTCGGGCCGATGATCGTCTCGTCGGTCGTCGCGAACATCGTGATGCGCGAATTTGCCGGCTACCGGCCGCCGTACGAGATGCCGGTGTTTCCGGCCGTCACCGGCCCCGAAGTGCTGCTGTTCGTCGTGCTCGGCGCGCTGTGCGGCGTGCTCGCGCCGCAGTTCCTGCACCTGCTCGATGCATCGAAGAACCAGTTCAAGCGGCTGCCCGTGCCGCTGCCCGTGCGGCTCGCGCTCGGCGGCCTCGTCGTCGGCGTGATCTCGGTATGGGTGCCGGACGTGTGGGGCAACGGCTACAGCGTGGTGAACCTCATCCTCCATTCGCCGTGGACCTGGCAGGCCCTCGTCGCGGTGCTCGTGCTCAAGGTGATCGCGACCTCCGCCACCGTCGGCTCCGGCGCGATCGGCGGGGTATTCACGCCGACGCTGTTCGTCGGCGCGGTGTTCGGCTCGCTGTTCGGGCTCGCGATGCAAGCCGTGTGGCCCGGCCATACATCGGCGTACTTCGCGTACGCGATCGTCGGGATGGGCGCGTTCCTGACGGGCGCCACGCAGGCGCCGCTGATGGCGATCCTGATGATCTTCGAGATGACGCTCAGCTACCAGGTGGTGCTGCCGCTGCTGGTGTCCTGCGTGTTCGCGTACTTCGTCGCACGCGCGACCGGCACGACGTCGATGTACGAGATCACGCTGCACCACCACCAGGATGCCGAGGAACGCAGCCGGATCCGCACCACGCAGATGCGCGAGCTGATCCAGCCCGCGCAGACGGTCGTGCCGCTCACCGCGAGCGTCGCCGACATGACGCGCGTGTTCCTCGAATATCCGGTGAAGTATCTGTACGTGACCGACGACGCCGGGCGCTTTCGCGGCGCGGTCGCACTGAAGGACATCACGTCGGACCTGCTCGACAAGCGCGACACGACCGACAAGACGGCTGCGCACTATGCGCACACGCCGTTTCCGCTCCTCACGCCCGACATGCCGCTCGCGACCGCGCTCGAACGCTTCATGGCGTTCCAGGGCGAACGCCTGCCGGTGATCGAAAGCGAAGCCGAGCCGACGCTCGCCGGGGTCGTCTACAAGACGTCGCTGCTCGATGCGTACCGGCGGATGACCGGCCAGCGCTGACCGGGCGCCTCGCCGCCGGCAGCACGAGCGCGGCTCAAGGCCAGGGCCCGCTCAGTCCGGCGCGCGCCCGAGCACCACGCGCGCGAAGAACCCCGCGAGCACCGACTCGGCCGCCTCGGCCGACACGTGCTGCGGATCGGCCGTGTAATACGACTGCACGCCGTCGCACAGGCACATCAGCCCGAACGCAAGCGTCTCCGCCGGCAGCAGCAGCGGCGTGCCGGCACGCTCGGCGAAGCGCCGGATGAACTCGGCCATCTGCAGGCGCTTGCCGTGCAGGAACTGGTTGAAGCGCACGCGGAACTTCGCGTCGCGCGCGGCCTGCAGCTTCGCCTCGCCCCACAGCAACGAATATTCGTCGTCCTGGAACAGCGTCCGGTAATACGCGAGCGCCATCGACTCCATCTGCTCGCGCGATCCGCCGCCGTCGAAGATCGCCTGGAAATCGGCCTGCACCTCCGCGTGGTCGCGCTCCAGCAACGCCAGCAACAGGTCGGACTTGCTGCTGAAATTCGAATAGAACGCGCCACGCGTATAGCCGGCCGCCGCCGCGATGTCCTCGACGCTCGCGGCGACATAGCCTTTCTTCAGAAAAATACCGTGCGCGGCAATCAGCAGACGTTCGCGCGTCTGGTCCCTGCTCTGCTCGCGAGTTAAGCGCTGAGGTTTCATGGCGCGCAGTCTAGCACCCTTTACCTTACGGATTCATCTTTGCATTCAGATACAGGTGTGTATTAGAATTCGCCACAGTTTCTGAAAGATGGTGTCCGCACGCCCGTGCCGGCGCCGCTCGGGGCAAGCGCCCGCCGCGCTTGCCGGCCTCGTTCCGCTCTCGCTCTCACCTCATCTGGGGGTTTCGTGAATCGCTCCGGTTCCCGCGTCGCGCTGCTGGTCGGCGCCTCGCTCGTCCTTGCCGCCTGTCATCCGAAAGAATCCGCGCCGCCCGCCCCGCGCCCCGTCGTCGCGCTGCCCGCTCATGCCGACGACGCTGCCGTCGCACGCACGCTCCCCGGCGAGATCCAGCCGCGCTACGCCACCCCGCTGTCGTTCCGCATCGCCGGCAAGATCATCGAGCGCAAGGTGCGCCTCGGCGATACGGTCAAGGCCGGCCAGGTCGTCGCGCTGCTCGATCCGTCCGACGTCGAGAAGAACGCCGCGAGCGCGCAGGCGCAACTCGATGCCGCGACGCACAGCCTCGCGTTCGCGAAGCAGCAGCTCGACCGCGATCGCGCTCAGGCGCACGAGAACCTGATCGCGACCGCGCAGCTCGAGCAGACCGAGAACAGCTACACGTCGGCGCTCGCGCAGCGCGACCAGGCGCAGCAGCAGCTCGCGCTCGCGAAAAACCAGCTCCGCTACGCGACGCTCGTTGCCGACCACGCGGGCACCATCACCGCCGAACAGGCCGATACCGGCCAGAACGTGTCGGCCGGCCAGGCCGTCTACCAGCTCGCGTGGTCCGGCGACGTCGACGTCGTCAGCGACGTGCCCGAGGCCGCGCTCGCATCGCTCACGCCCGGTCACACGGCGAACGTCACGCTGCCGTCGCTGCCCGGCCGCCAGTTCGCCGCGAAGGTCCGCGAAATCGCACCGGCCGCCGATCCGCAAAGCCGCACGTATCGCGTGAAGCTCACCCTCACCGCACCCGACGCGGCGATCCGGCTCGGGATGACGGCCAGCGTCGCGTTCGACGGCGCACCGGCCACCGGTGGCACGCAGCCGATCACGCTGCCCGCGACCGCGCTGTTCCACGACGGCCAGCAGCCGGCCGTATGGGTCGTGCGCACGAAGGACGACACGCTCGAGCTGCGCCGCGTCGACGTCGCGCGCTTCAACGAGCGCACGGTGACGGTGTCGCACGGGCTGCAGCCCGGCGAACGCGTGGTGCTGCAGGGCGTGCACACGGTCAGCGCGGGCGAGAAGGTGCGCGCGATCGCGCCGCTGCATCCGGAGGACTTCGCATCGTGAGCGTTTCCTACGAAGAAGGCCGCTTCAACCTGTCGGCGTGGGCGCTGCGCCACCAGGCGCTGGTCGTCTACCTGATCGCGCTCGCGACGCTCGCGGGCATCCTTGCGTACACCCGCCTCGCGCAATCCGAAGACCCGCCGTTCACGTTCCGCGTGATGGTGATCCGCACGTTCTGGCCCGGCGCGACCGCGCGGCAGGTGCAGGAACAGGTCACCGACCGGATCGGCCGCAAGCTGCAGGAAACGCCGGCCATCGACTTCCTGCGCAGCTATTCGCGCCCCGGCGAATCGCTGATCTTCTTCACGATGAAGGATTCGGCGCCCGTGAAGGACGTGCCGGAGACCTGGTACCAGATCCGCAAGAAGGTCGGCGACATCGGCTATACGCTGCCGCCCGGCGTGCAGGGCCCGTTCTTCAACGACGAATTCGGCGACGTCTACACCAACATCTGGACGCTCGAAGGCGACGGCTTCACGCCCGCGCAGCTCCACGATTACGCCGACCAGCTGCGCACCGTGCTGCTGCGCGTGCCGGGCGTCGGCAAGGTCGACTATTTCGGCGACCCCGGCGAGCGGATCTTCATCGAGGTCGACAATGCGCAGCTCACGCGCCTCGGCATCTCGCCGCAGCAGCTCGGGCAGGCGATCAACGCGCAGAACGACATCTCGTCGGCCGGCACGCTGACGACCGCCGACGATCGCGTATTCGTGCGGCCGAGCGGCCAGTTCGACAACGTCGACGCGATCGCCGGCACGCTGATCCGCATCAACGGCCGCACGTTCCGGCTCGGCGATCTCGCGACGGTGAAGCGCGGCTACGACGATCCTCAAGTCACGCAGATGCGAGCGAACGGCAAAGCCGTGCTCGGCATCGGCGTCACGATGCAGCCGGGCGGCGACGTGATCCGGCTCGGCAAGGCGCTCGACGCGGAATCGAAGGACCTGCAGGCGCAACTGCCGGCCGGCCTCAAGCTGACGCTGGTGTCGAGCATGCCGCATGCGGTCGCGCATTCGGTCGACGACTTCCTCGAAGCCGTCGCGGAAGCCATTGCGATCGTGCTGGTCGTGAGCCTCGTGTCGCTCGGCCTGCGCACCGGGATGGTGGTCGTGATCTCGATTCCGGTCGTGCTCGCGGTCACCGCCCTCTTCATGTACCTGTTCGACATCGGGCTGCACAAGGTGTCGCTCGGCACGCTCGTGCTCGCGCTCGGGCTGCTCGTCGACGATGCGATCATCGCGGTCGAGATGATGGCCGTGAAGCTCGAACAGGGTTACACCCGTGCACGCGCCGCCGCGTTTGCCTATACGAGCACCGCGTTCCCGATGCTGACGGGCACGCTCGTCACCGTGTCGGGCTTCCTGCCGATCGCGCTCGCTAAATCGAGCACCGGCGAATACACGCGCTCGATCTTCGAGGTGTCCGCGATCGCACTGATCGCGTCATGGTTCGCGGCGGTCGTGCTGATCCCGCTGCTCGGCTTCCATCTGCTGCCCGAGCGCAAGCGGCAGGCACATGAAGCGCACCTGCCCGACGACCACGAGCACGACATCTACGACACGCGTTTCTACCGGCGGCTGCGCGGCTGGATCGACTGGTGCATCGAACGGCGCTTCGTCGTGCTGCTGATCACGGGCGCGCTTTTCGTCGTCGCGCTGATGGGCTTCACGCTCGTGCCGCAGCAGTTCTTCCCGAGTTCCGATCGCCCCGAGCTGCTGGTCGATCTGCGGCTGCCGGAAGGCGCATCGTTCGCGGCGACGCTGCGCGAGACCGAGCGGCTCGAGAAGGTGATCGACAAGCGCCCCGAGATCGATCATTCGGTGAACTTCGTCGGCAGCGGCGCGCCGCGCTTCTACCTGCCGCTCGACCAGCAGCTTCAGTTGCCGAACTTCGCGCAGTTCGTGATCACCGCGAAATCGGTGAAGGACCGCGAAAAGCTCGCGGCCTGGCTCGAAACCACGTTGCGCGAGCAGTTCCCGGCCGTGCGCTCGCGGCTGTCGCGGCTCGAGAACGGCCCGCCGGTCGGCTATCCGGTGCAGTTCCGCGTGAGCGGCGACAGCATCGCGACGGTCCGCTCGATCGCCGAGAAAGTCGCGGCGACGATGCGCGGCGACGCGCGCACGGTCAACGTGCAGTTCGACTGGGACGAGCCGGCCGAGCGCTCGGTGCGCTTCGAGATCGACCAGAAGAAGGCGCGCGAGCTGAACGTCACGTCGCAGGACGTGTCGAGCTTCCTCGCGATGACGCTGTCCGGCACGACCGTCACGCAGTACCGCGAGCGCGACAAGCTGATCGCGGTCGACCTGCGCGCGCCGCGGGCGGATCGTGTCGATCCGGGGAAGCTGGCAGGCCTCGCGCTGCCGACCCCGAACGGCCCGGTGCCGCTCGGCTCGCTCGGCCGCTTCAAGCCGACGCTCGAATACGGCGTCGTGTGGGAGCGCGACCGCCAGCCGACCATCACCGTACAGTCGGACGTGCGCGCCGGCGCGCAGGGCATCGACGTCACGCATGCGGTCGACGCGAAGCTGAACGACTTGCGCGCGCAGTTGCCGGTCGGCTATCAGATCAACATCGGCGGCTCGGTCGAGGAAAGCGCGAAGGCGCAGAAGTCGATCAACGCACAGATGCCGCTGATGGCGATCGCCGTGTTCACGCTGCTGATGATCCAGCTGCAGAGTTTCTCGCGCGTGCTGATGGTCGTGCTGACCGCACCGCTCGGGCTGATCGGCGTGGTCGCGACGCTGCTGCTGTTCGGCCAGCCGTTCGGTTTCGTCGCGATGCTCGGCGTGATCGCGATGTTCGGGATCATCATGCGCAACTCGGTGATCCTCGTCGACCAGATCGAGCAGGACATCGCGGTCGGCCACCGTCGCATCGACGCGATCATCGGCGCGACCGTGCGGCGCTTCCGCCCGATCACGCTGACGGCTGCGGCCGCCGTGCTCGCGCTGATCCCGCTGCTGCGCTCGAACTTCTTCGGGCCGATGGCGACCGCGCTGATGGGCGGCATCACGAGCGCGACCGTGCTGACCCTGTTCTACCTGCCCGCGCTGTATGCGACGTGGTTCCGCGTGAAGCGCGACGAACGCGACCCGCAGGACGGCCCGCCGCCAGGCGGCACCCGTGCCGCGCCGTCGGGAGCCTGACCATGGATCGATCGATGAACCTGAAAACACAAGTCGTGCGGGCACTCGCGGCGGCGAGCCTCGCCGGCCCGCTCGCGGGCTGCGCGTGGTTCGCGCCGAGCGGCGAGCCGCCCGCGATGCCGTCGCCCGCGCACTATGGCGCCACACCGCAAGTCCAGCAGACCGTGTCCGCGCAAGGCGTCACGCAGCAGTTCGAAGTCGGGGCAAAACCGGTGCCCGACTGGTGGAAGCAGTACCGCTCCGACGCACTGAACGCGCTCGTCGACGAAGGGCTGCGCAACAGCCCGACGTTGAGCGCGGCATCCCATTCGCTCGATGCCGCGCGTGAACAGTTGCGCGGGCAGATCGGCAGCTCGATGCTGCCGTCGATCGACGCGGGCGGCCAGGCCACGCGCCAGCGTGCGCTCGGCGTACCGATTCCCGCGCTCGGCGCGCCGACGCTGCTGTACGACACGTTCGTCGGGCAGCTGCAGGCGAGCTACACGATCGACCTGTTCGGCGCGGCGCGTTTCGCGAACCGCGCGCTGGCGCGACGCGTCGACGTCAGCACGTTCCAGCTCGAATCCGCACGGCGCGCGCTGGCCGCGAACATCGTCACCGCGTCGATCACGGTGTCGGTGCTGAATGCGCAGATCAATACGACCGAGCGGCTCGTCGCGCTCGCCAACGACCAGGCGCACGACGCCGAACGCCGCTACGCACTCGGCTCCGCGTCGCGCAGCGACGCGCTGAACGCGCGGCAAAGCGCCGACACGTTCGCGGCGAGCCTGCCCGCACTGCGCCAGCAGCGCGACTCGGCGCGCCATGCGCTCGCGGTGCTGGTCGGCCGCACGCCCGACCAGCCGCCGGCCGATCTCACGCTTGCCGACCTGCACCTGCCCGAGCAAGTGCCCGTCGTCGTGCCGTCGGACCTGCTGCAAAGCCGCCCGGACATCCAGGCGGCCGACGCCGGGCTGAAGGCGGCCGCGGCCGAAGTGGGCCTCGCGACCGCGCAGATGTTCCCGCAGTTGTCGCTGTCGGCCGCGATGGGTAAAGGCGGCTTCAGCTGGCCGACGATGCTGTCCGGCGCCGGCTCGATCTGGAACGTCGGTGCGTCGCTGAGCCAGCCGATCTTCCACGGCGGCGCGCTGCTCGCGCAGCGCCGCGCGGCGAAGGCGACCTACGAGGCCGCCGTCGACCAGTACAAGCAGGCCGTGCTCGGCGCGTTCCAGAACGTCGCCGATTCGCTCGCGGCGCTCGAGCACGATGCGGAAGCGCTCGACGCGTCGTCCCGCGCCGCGCTGTCCGCGCGCGGCGCGTACGACGACGCGGCGGCCCGCGTGCGGCTCGGCGCGCTGCCGCCGTCGGCCGCGCGCGCCAGCGAGCTGCAGTATCGCAACGCCCGGCTCGACGAGATCCGTGCGACCGGCGCGCGGTTCGCGGATACCGCGCGGCTTTACCAGGCGATGGGCACGCCGCCGGTCGACCAACCCGGCCAACCCGGCCAGCCCGGCAAGACCGACAAGTCGGCCGACGCGTCCGCCGCCGGCCAGCAGGCGCGCGCCGCCGGCGCCGGCGCCGACACCCCGCCTTCGCCGCAATAAGCCGGCCCTGCCATCGGGTGCGCGGAATCCCGCCGCGCACCCGATTCCCGATCTTCCGCTTGACCCTCACGTAGCGTAACGTTCGAGACTCCAGTGTGCGACCCGAATGGAGGAACGAATGCGACTGAAAGTGGGAGAACTGGCGAAACGCAGCGGGCTGACCGTCCGCACGCTTCATCACTATCACGCGATCGGTCTGCTGACGCCTTCGGCGCGCGCCGACAACGGCTACCGGCTGTACGACCGCCACGACATCGCCCGGCTCCACCAGATCCAGGCGCTGCGTCGCTTCGGCCTGTCGCTCACCGAAATCGGCGACCACCTGAACCAGCCCGACACGCCGCTCGTCGAGATCGTCGAGAAGCAGATCGCGCTGCTCGACCGTCAGCTCGCGCAGACCGCGCAGTTGCGCGAGCGGCTCGTGAACCTGCATGCGCAGCTTGCCGCGGGCACGGAGCCGGAGCTGGCCGATTGGCTCACCACACTGGAGTTGATGACCGTGTACGACAAATACTTTTCCGAGGAAGAACTCGCACGCCTGCCGATGTACCAGAAGAGCCAGGCGGGCGACGCCGAATGGATCGCACTCGTCGACGAGGTGCGTGCGCTGCACGACGCGGGCGTGCCCGCCGAGGACGAACGCGCCCGTGCGCTCGCCGGCCGCTGGATGTCGCTGCTCGTGCGCGACACGAACAACGATCCACGGCTGCTGGCAAAGCTGAACCTGATGCACGAACACGAACCGGCGATGCAGTCGAAGATCGGCATCTCGACCGCGCTGCGCGACTATGTGCTGCGCGCGTCGGCGGAAACCAAGATGCGGATCTTCGAGAAGTATCTCGCGCCGGACGAGATCCGCTTCATGCGGGCGCACTACGGTGAAAGCGCGATGGCATGGCCGCAACTGATGGGCGACGTGCGCGACGCGATCGATGCGGGCGCCAGGCCGGATTCACCGGAAGGCCGCGCGCTCGCGCAGCGCTGGCTCACGCTGTTCTGCAGCTATGCCGGCAACGATCCTGCCACGCATGCGAAATTCCGCCACGCGATGATGAGCGAGCCGTCGCTGACGAAGGATTCGTGGATCGACGACACGTTGATCGGCTTCGTGCGGGAGGCGATGGCGCAGCTTGCGCCTGCGCGATGAACCCGTTGAGCGCGTTGAGTGCATGACGGTGCGGGCGGCAGGCGGGTTTTCTGCCTGCCGCCCGTTTCACCATTGACAACCGGTATCGCGAACCGCATCCAGCGCGAGCATCGGCAGTGCGAGAAGGCCCGCGCCCGCATAGGTGTTCCGGCAATCGGCGCGATGCGCGCCTGACATGCCGTCGGCCAGCTTTGTGTCGACGGTACGGCGACGTGGCAATGTGCCGCCCGACGACGCGCCCAACGCACCGACCGCCGCCTGCGCCGGGCTGCGCGCCGTGCGTTGCGGCGCGCCGATCGTATCGAGATCGCGACGCCAGTCGATGTCGGCACGTGCGGCGGCTGCCGGTTGATCTCCGCGCCGGTCCGCGCTCGCGCCTGCAATCGTCTCGCGTGGGCCGTGCGATGCATCGGATGAGGCGCGCGCCGTCGTACGCGCATTCGCAACCGCACCGGAATGTCTCGCCGATTGCGCGACGCTGCGCCGGCTGGCGGGACCGGCTCGCCCGTTCTCGCGTGTGATCGCCACCGGCGACGGTCGCGCGGGAATCAACTCGAAGTGCAGTGCGACCCGCGGCCGCTCGCGGTTTGTCGGGCCGCCCGCCGTCAATGCCCGTTGCAGCACGAACCATCCGAGCACATGAATCGATACGGACACCGCGACGGCCAGCGCGACGATACGCGGCCGCCGCCGCCCGAGCGCATCGACACACCGCGTTCGCGCCGAGTCAGTCGGGCGCGCCGCCGTCATCGCTGAACACGAGCAGGTCGCCGGGCTGGCAGTCGAGATAGCGGCAGATCGCCTCGAGCGTCGCGAAGCGGATGCCTTTCACCTTCCCTTGCTTGAGCAGCGACAGGTTCTGTTCGGTGATGCCGACGGCTGCCGCCAGATCCTTCGAGCGAACCTTGCGCATCGCGAGCATCACGTCGAGCTTGACTACGATCGTCATCGCGCGCCTCAGACGAACTGCCGATGCTCGGCGTCGAGCTCGCTCGCCTGCCGGAGAATGTGCGCGATGATCGAGATACAGGCCGCGGTGAACAGCGCAACGACGTACGGCAGACCGAAGCCGATGCTGACCGTGCGCTGGCCGACCGGTTCGAGCATCGTCGCCCAGACGGTGAGCAACGGCTCGCATACGACGCTCAGCAGCACCCACAGGCCGATCGCACGCCCCGTCTTGCCGAGATGGCCGGCGGCTCCCACCGAGAAATAGTCGCGGCGTGCGTACATACGGAACAGCGCGCGCAGATGACGAAGGCCGTTTGCCAGCGCGATGAGCGGCACGCTCGACAACAGGATGCCCACCGCCTTCTGCCACCACGGGAACGCGGCGACATCGACGTGCAGATCGGTCAACACCGTATTGGAGATGCCGAATACGAAACCGGGACCCGAGGCCCCGTTCAGCGACGGAAACAGCCAGCACGCGGCGTTGAGCACCATCATGCCGACGATGAACCCCAGCGTGACGGCGGCCATCTGCTGGCTGATACGGGCGATGCGATCGGAATGCATGAGGGGACCTCGACGACAAATGAATGAGCATCGATTGTACGTCTGAAATTATCGTAAAACGATAATTAATTGTCGTTTTGTTGTGATTTTTTATTGTGCGGCAGGCTCAACCCCGCATCACCGTGCCCGTACCGCACGCGACGGCCGTGCATCCGCCTAGTCGTTGCGCATGCTGATCCCGCGCCAGCGCTTCGTCATGTAACGCAGAAACGCGGGCTGCGCCTTCAGGTCCGCGTTCGGCACGGGCGCCGCGCCGCCGTCGACGAACTTGCCGTTGACCGTCACGGTTTCCTCGCCGCGCAGCACGTATTTCGTGCCCGCGTCGATCAGGAAATACTTGACCTGATCGGCGCTCACGTCGCCGCGGCAACCGATCTTGTACGCGAACAGGAACTGCTTGCGGCCGTTGCCGAGCAGGTCGCGCATTTCGATCGACGCGGGCACGACGTCGAGGATCACGTCGACCGGGCATGCCTTCACGAAGTCCCGCACCGTCCAGTCGGGCCGGCCGTCGAGCGTCGCGGCGACCTTGAGTTCAACGTCGTCGCCGGACGTGGTTCTGGCGAGCGTCACCGCGTGCGCGCCGGCCGCATCGGACCACGCGTAGTCTGCGGCGTGCGCCGGGGCGGCCAGCGCTGCGACGGCGAGCACCAGGCCATGCAAAAGGGCATGTCTTTTCATCGGAAACGGGACAAGGACATCGAACGCGCCATTATCGGCAAAGCCGCTTTTCGCCGCCAGCCGCGCGCAGCATGCGCGCTCAGCCCTCGCGCGTGCCAAGCCCGAGCGCCTTCATTCGCCGGTACAACGTCCGCTCGCTCATCCCGACCTGCTCGGCGAGCGCCTTGCGCGTGCCGTCGAATGTGCGTGCGATGCGCACGAGCTCCGCGTCCGACACGCCGCGCGCATCGCCGGCCCCCTCCTGCTGCACCGCCGACGCGACAACCAGCTCGGCCGGCAGATGCTCGATCCGGATCGTCCCGTCGTCCGCGAACAGGCACGCGCGCTCGAGCACGTTGCGCAGCTCGCGGATGTTGCCCGGCCACGCGTACGCATCGAGACACGCGAGCGCGCGCTCGGTCAGCACGAACGGCCGGGCGCCCGCGTCGCCCGCGCTGGCGCGCGCGTTCGCGATCCGCCGCAGGATCGATTCGGCCAGCAGCGCGACGTCTCCTCGCCGCTCGCGCAGCGCCGGCAACGGAATCGGAAACGCGTTGATCCGGTAGTAAAGGTCCTGCCGAAAACGGCCGTCGTCGATCATCTCGCGCAGCGGCTTGTGCGTGGCCGCGACCAGCCGAAAGTCGGCGCGCAGCGCCTCGACGCCGCCGACGCGGCGGAACGTGCCCGACTCGATCAGCCGCAGCAGCTTCACCTGCATCGGCAGCGGCACGTCGCCGATCTCGTCGAGGAACAGCGTGCCGCCCTGCGCGGTTTCGACGAGGCCCGGCTTGCGCTGGTTCGCGCCCGTGAACGCGCCCTTCTCGTAACCGAACAGTTCGCTCTCGAACAGCGTCTCGGCGATCCCCGAACAATCGACGACGACGAACGGCCCCATCGCGCGGTCGCTCGCCTCGTGCAGCGCGCGGGCAAACAGCTCCTTGCCGGTGCCCGATTCGCCGAGCAGCAGCACCGGCAGCATCGAGGGCGCGACGCGCTGCAATGCGCCGAGCGCCGCATTGAACGCATCGGCGCCGCCGACGAGCCCTTCCGCGCTCGGCTGCGCCGATGCGCTGCGCACCGTCGTCAGGCGCTCGACATAGGCGATCACGTTGCCGTCGGCATCGAAGATCGGCCGCAATTCGACATCGACATGCTCGGGGCCGCGCGGCGTGTGGTGGATGTGCAGCACACGGTTCAGCCCGCGCGATTCGAGCGCCTGCTTCATCGGGCAATGCTCGCCCGCCTGGTCGCACGGCACGTCGTAGTGATGCGAGACCTGGAAGCAGTGCCGGCCCACGTGCTCGACGCCGGCCACGCCGAACTGGCGCCGGTACGCGTCGTTCGCCGCGAGGATGCGGTAGTCGGGATCGACGACGATCATCGGCTGCGGATCCTGCTCGAGATACGCGACGAGCGCGCGCACGTCGGGCATGGCGTCGTGGCGCGGCGCAGGGACGATCGGGATGGTGTCGTGCGGATTCATGCGGACGCTCGGTGAAGGGCAGCCCGACGAACTGCCAGGCAGACTGCCAATTCTGCCACGACACTGCCAGATGTGGCAGTCCGCGTCGGTGACCGGATGCCGCCGACGTCCGCGCATCATGGCGGCCGGACCCGAAATCCGAGCGGAATCAAGTCCCTGGCAGATCGGCTCGGGCCGCGCTGCAACCTGGCACGCTTCTTGAGTTACAGATTCCGATTGCACTTGCAGAACCCGATCGAGGACACCCCGTGAGCGATGCCACCACGCTGTCGGTCGAAGGCTTTTTCGACCCGGCGACCCATACCGTCAGCTATCTGCTGCTCGATACCGCGAGTCGCGCGTGCGCGCTGATTGACAGCGTGCTCGACTACGACCCCAAATCCGGCCGCACGAGCACGGCCAGCGCCGACCGGTTGATCGCCCGCGTCACCGAACTCGGCGCCGACGTGCACTGGCTGCTGGAAACCCATGTGCACGCCGACCACCTGTCGGCCGCGCCGTACCTGAAGGAACACGTCGGCGGACAGATCGCGATCGGTTCGCACGTGCGCCGCGTGCAGCACGTGTTCGGCACGCTGTTCAACGCAGGCCCCGGCTTCGCGCAGGACGGCCGCCAGTTCGACCGGCTGCTCGAAGATGGCGACACGCTCGCGCTCGGCGCGCTGACGATCCGCGCGCTGCACACGCCGGGCCACACGCCCGCGTGCATGACCTACTGCGTCGACGACGCGACGCAGCGCGCGGCATTCGTCGGCGACACGCTGTTCATGCCCGACTACGGCACGGCCCGCTGCGACTTCCCCGGCGGCGACGCGCGCACGCTGTACCGCTCGATCGCGCGCGTGCTCGGCCTGCCGCCCGACACGCGCCTGTACCTGTGCCACGACTACCAGCCGGGCGGCCGCGACGTGCAGTTCGAGACGACCGTGGCCGAGCAGCGCCGCGCGAACGTGCACGTGAAGGACGGCGTGACCGAGGACGATTTCGTCGCGATGCGCACCGCGCGCGACGCCACGCTCGCGATGCCCGTGCTGATGCTGCCGTCCGTGCAGGTCAACATGCGCGCCGGCCACCTGCCCGAGCCCGAAGACAACGGCGTGTGCTACCTGAAGATCCCGCTCGACGCGATCTGAGCGACACGCCCCCCCCCCGGAGAACCCCGACATGACCATCCGCAAGCTGACCGACACGCTGTCGGTCTCGCCGCAGATCGCGGCGGCCGACCTGCCCGCGCTTCACGCGGCCGGCATTCGCGCGATCATCTGCAACCGCCCCGACGGCGAAGGCCCCGACCAGCCGACCGTCACCGAGATCCGCGCGGCCGCCGCGCCGCTCGGCATCGACGTGCATTACCTGCCGGTCGATACCGGCAAGGTGACCGACGACCAGGCCGCGCAGTTCGGCGCGCTCGTCGCGTCGCTCGAAGGCCAGGTACTCGCGTACTGTCGCAGCGGTACACGCTCGGCCACACTGTGGGCGCTGTCGCAAGCCGGCCTGCGTCCGCTGAACGACATCGTCGCGACGGCCGGCGCAGCCGGCTACGACCTGCGCGCGCTCGCGTCGCGGGTCGTGCAAGGTGGCAGACAGGCGGCGCCGGCCGTCGACGCTCGGCACGACATCGTGATCGTCGGTGCGGGCGCGGCCGGCATCGCGGTCGCGTCGAGCCTGCTCTCGCGCGATGCATCGCTCGACATCGCGGTGATCGATCCGGCCGACGTCCACTACTACCAGCCGGGCTGGACGATGGTCGGCGCGGGCGTGTTCCAGCCCGGGACCACTGCGCGCCGGATGACCGACGTGCTGCCTCGCGGCGTGCAGCACATCCAGGCCGCCGTCGCGGGCTTCGAGCCCGACGCGCACACGGTCGTGCTCGACGGATGCCGCCGCATCGGGTATCGCAAGCTCGTCGTGTGCCCGGGGCTCAAGCTCGACTGGCACGCGATCGAAGGCCTGGCCGACACGCTTGGCCGCAACGGTGTCACGTCGAACTACCGCTACGATCTCGCGCCGTACACGTGGGAGCTGGTCCGCGCGTTCCGCGGCGGAAACGCGCTCTTCACGCAGCCGCCGATGCCGATCAAGTGCGCGGGCGCACCGCAGAAGGCGATGTACCTGTCGTGCGACCACTGGCGGCGTTCCGGCCGCCTGGAAGCCGCGAACGTCGAGTTCCTGAATGCGGGCGCCGCGCTGTTCGGTGTCGCCGACTACGTGCCGGCGCTGATGGAATACGTGAAAAGCTACGACATCGCGCTGTCGTTCGGCCACAACCTCGTGTCGGTCGACGGCCCCGCGCGCCGTGCGACGTTCGCGCGCGCGCTGCCGGACGGCGGCAAGGAAACCGTCGTGCGTCCGTTCGACATGATCCACGTCGTGCCGCCGCAGAAGGCGCCCGACTTCGTGCGTTCGAGCCCGCTCGCCGACGCGGCCGGCTGGATCGACGTCGATCCTGCAACCCTGCGGCACAAGCAGTATCCGGACGTCTACGCGCTCGGCGACGCCACCAACACGACCAATGCGAAAACGGCCGCGGCCGCCCGCAAGCAGGCGCCCGTCGTCGCGCACAACCTGCTCGCGTCGCTCGGCCGCGTGCACGGCGACGCCGCGTACGACGGCTATGGCTCGTGCCCGCTCACCGTCGAGCGCGGCAAGATCGTCCTCGCCGAGTTCCTGTACGGCGGCAAGGTCGCGCCGACCTTCCCTGCGTGGCTGATCGACGGCAAGCGTCCGTCGCGGCTCGCGTGGCTGCTGAAGGAGCGCATCCTGCCGCCGCTTTACTGGAAGGCGATGCTCAAGGGCCGCGAATGGCTCGCCAAGCCCGCGATCGTGCGTTGAGCGGAGCCCGATGACGTCATGCTGATTTCTCTCGTCCTCGGTGGTTTCGTCGGCGCCGTGCTCGGCCTGACCGGCGCCGGCGGCGGCATCCTCGCGGTGCCGGCGCTCGTCGTCGGCATGAGCTGGCCGATGCAGCAGGCCACGCCCGTCGCGCTCGTCGCGGTGGCCGGCAGCGCAGCCCTCGGCGCGCTCGAAGGTTTCCGCCGCGGGCTCGTGCGCTATCGCGCCGCCATCCTGATGGCGGTGGCCGGCGTGCCGCTCACGACGCTCGGCGTGCGGCTCGCGCACGTGCTGCCGCAACGCCTGCTGCTCGCGTTGTTCGCGCTGACGATGCTGGTCGTTGCCGGCCGCCTGTTGTTGCAGGCGCTGCGGCACGCGCCGGTCGACGCGGAAGCGTCGCCGCTGTGCGTCGGCCGCATCAACCCCGATACCGGCCGGCTCGTGTGGTCCTGGCCGGTCGGCGTCGCGCTGGCGTCGACCGGTGCGATGACGGGCCTGATGACGGGCTTGCTCGGCGTCGGCGGCGGCTTCGTGATCGTGCCGATGCTGCGCAAATTCACGAACGTGTCGATGCACGGCGTCGTCGCGACGTCGCTGATGGTGATCGCGCTCGTCGGCACCGGCGGCGTGTTCGCGACGCTCGTGTCGGGCACGCGCGCACCGCTCGACGTGACGCTGTGGTTCACTGTCGCGACCGCGCTCGGCATGGCCGCCGGCCGCGGCGCGTCGCGCCACCTCGCCGCGCGGCACGTGCAAGCCGGGTTCGCGGCCGTGCTCGTGTGCGTCGCGCTCGGGCTGCTCGCGAAGGCGGCGTTCGGCGCGTAAGGCGGCGCGCGATCGGGCGCGGGAATCGAACCCGCGTCCCGCCCGCGACGCCCCTCGTCCGTCGCAATCGCGTACTGACCGGCACCGATCCACACGCAGCGCCACCAAAACAAAACGCCCGGCCCGACTCGTCGTCGGCACCGGGCGTTTTTTAACAGCAGCGGTCGCAACCCGAACCTCAGGTCGCGAACCCCGCCATCCGCTTGCGTTCCTGGCGCAGCATCACGAAGTTCGCGATCACGACACCGGCCGTCACCGCGACGATGAACAGCGTCGCCAGCGCGTTCATCTCCGGGTTCAGCCCCAGCCGCACACGCGAGAACACCACGAGCGGCAGCGTCGTCGAGCCGGGGCCCGACAGGAACGCCGACAGCACGAGGTCGTCGATCGACAGCGTGAACGACAGCAGCCAGCCCGCGATCAGCGCCTGCGAGATCAGCGGCAGCGTGATCGTGAAGAACACCTTCAGCGGCGTCGCGCCGAGATCGAGCGCGGCTTCTTCCAGCGACGGGTTCAGCTCGCGCACGCGCGACTGCACGATGATCGCCACGTACGAGATGCACAGCATCACGTGCCCGAGCCAGATCGTGAACACGCCGCGCTCGGCCGGCCAGCCGATCCACTTCGCGAGCTCGATGAACAGCAGCAGCAGCGAGATCCCCTGGATCACCTCGGGAATCACGAGCGGCGCGTTGATCATTCCGCTGAACAGCGCGAAGCCGCGAAAACGTCCCATCCGCGCGAGCACGAAGCCGGCCCACGTGCCGATGAACACCGACGCGAACGCGGTCAGCACGCCGATCTTCAGCGACAGCCACGCGGCCGTCAGCAGTTCGTCGTCCTCGACGAGCGCCGCGTACCAGCGGAACGAGAAGCCCGACCACACGGTGACGAGCTTCGACTCGTTGAACGAATAGACGATCAGGCTGATGATCGGGATGTACAGGAACGCGAAGCCGGCAAACAGCGCCGCGAACTGCAGGTAACGATTCGGCTTCATCGACGGCCTCCCTGCTCTTTCGCCTGGAAGTGCTGGAACATCGCCATCGGCACGAGCAGCAGCAGCACCATCGCGCAGGTCACCGCCGACGCCATCGGCCAGTCTGCGTTGTTGAAGAACTCGTTCCACATCACGCGGCCGATCATCAGCGTGTTCGCGCCGCCGAGCAGTTCGGGGATCACGTACTCGCCCACCGCCGGGATGAACACGAGCAGGCAGCCCGCGATGATCCCGTTCTTCGACAGCGGCAGCGTGATCTGCACGAACGCCTTCCACGGTTTGGCGCCGAGGTCGTACGCGGCTTCGAGCAGGCGCAGGTCCATCTTCACGAGGTGCGCATACAACGGCATCACGAGGAACGGCAGGTACGAATACACCATCCCGATGTACACCGCGTAGTTGGTGCGATACAGCTCGATCGGCGTATGCGTGAGCCCGATCCACATCAGGAAGTTGTTCAGCAGCCCGTTGTTCTTCAGGATGCCGATCCATGCATACACGCGGATCAGGAACGACGTCCAGAACGGCAGCATCACGCCCATCATCAGCAGGTTGCGGGTCGCCGGATTCGAGCGCGCGATGTAGTACGCCATCGGATAGCCGATCAGCAGGCACAGGAGCGTCGTGATCGCTGCCACCCACACCGAGTTCACGTAGGTCGCGAAATACAGGCTGTCCGTGAACAGGAACGCGTAGTGCGACAGGTTAAGCGCGACGTGCACGACGCCGTCGGTATACGACGCAAGCTCCGTATACGGCGGGATGCCGAGCTGCAGCTCCGCGAAACTGATCTTGACGACCAGCACGAACGGCACGAGGAAGAACAGCACGAGCCACGTGAACGGGCCAGCCACGACCGCCGTGGCGCCCGTCAGGTTGAAGCGCCGCACCGGCCACGAGAGCATGGACTTGAACGTGGTCATGACGTCAGCACCACGCCGGCCGTCGCGCTCCAGCGCACGTAGATCTCGTCGCCGAGCGCCGGCGTGTCGAGCTCCGAAATCGCGAGGCTCGACACGTTCGCGATCACCGTCTTGCCGCCGTCGAGCTTCACGTGATACAGCGAGTAGCCGCCCATGTACGCGACGTTGCTGATCCGGCCGCGCGCCCAGTTGAACGCGCCCTCGGGCGGCTTGCGCGTGAGCGCGATCCGTTCGGGGCGCACCGACACCGTGACCGGCATCCCGAGCGGGCCCGAGATCCCGTGGCTCACGTACAGCCGGCTCGGCAGCTCCGGCGACTCGATGTACACGTGGTCGGGTTCGTCCTCGACGGTCACGCCGTCGAACAGGTTCGTCGAGCCGATGAATTCGGCCGAGAAGCGGCTGTTCGGATATTCGTACACTTCGTTCGGCGAGCCGATCTGCACGATCTGCCCTTCGCTCATCACCGCGAGGCGATTGGCCATCGTCATCGCTTCTTCCTGGTCGTGCGTGACCATGATGCAGGTGACGCCGACCTTGTGCAGGATGTTGACGAGCTCGATCTGCGTGCGCTGGCGGATCTGCTTGTCGAGCGCGGACATCGGCTCGTCGAGCAGCAGCAGCTTCGGCCGCTTGACCAGCGAGCGCGCGAGCGCGACGCGCTGCTGCTGGCCGCCGGACAGCTGATGCGGCTTGCGCTTCGCGTACTTGCTCATCTGCACGAGTTCCAGCGCCGATGCGACGCGCGCCTTCAGCTCGGCCTTCGGCGTGCCTTCCTGCTTGAGACCGAACGCGACGTTCGACTCGACCGACATGTGCGGGAACAGCGCATACGACTGGAACATCATGTTCACGGGCCGCTTGTACGGCGGCATCTGCGCGAGGTCCTCGCCATCGATCAGGATCTTGCCCGACGTGACCGTCTCGAGACCCGCGAGCATCCGCAGCAACGTCGACTTGCCGCAGCCCGAGCTGCCGAGCAGCGCGAACAGCTCGCCCTGGCGCACGGTCAGGTTGACGCTGCGCACGGCTTCGGTGTCGCCGAATTTCTTGACGACGTCGACGATCTGGACAAAAGACTCGGCGCGCGCATCGGCGCCGGAGGAGGAAACGGAGGACGGCGCGCCCGCGACCGGCGCACCCGACTGGCTATTCATGATGTGCTGCTTCTCTCCTGCGTTGAACGAACAAAGCCCCCGGGGGCACCAGGGGCTTCATGACTGCCGGGAACATCGGCTCGCGTCAGCGGCCCGACTTCAGCTCGGTCCACAGACGCGTCTGCAGACGCTGGATTTCAGGCGGCAGCGGCTTGAGCAGGAACAGCGTCTTCACGACGTCGGCCGGCGGATAGACGGCCGGGTCGTTCGCGACGTCGGGCCGCACGTACTTGCGGGCCTCTGCGTTGGCGCTCGGGTAGTACACCGCGTTCGTGATCGCCGCGTGCACCTTCGGATCCTCGATGTAGTTGATCCACTGCAGCGCGGCATCCTTGTTCTTCGCGTCCTTCGGAATCGCCATCACGTCGAACCACACCGGCGCGCCGCCCTTCGGAATGTAGTACTCGACCTTGTACGGCTTCTTCGCTTCGATCGCACGATGCTTCGCGATCACGACGTCGCCCGACCAGCCGAACGCGAAGCAGATGTCGCCGCCGACCAGGTCGTTGATGTAGCCCGACGAGTTGAATTGCGTGATGTACGGGCGGATCTTCTTCAGCACTTCCATCGCGGCCTTGTAGTCGGCCGGGTTCGTGCTCATCGGATCCTTGCCGATGTAGTGCAGCGTCGCCGCGAACATCTGGTCGGGTGCGTCGAGCACCGACACGCCGCAGGTCTTCAGCTTCGAGAGATTTTCCGGCTTGAACAGGATGTCCCAGTTGTCGAGCGGCACCTTGCCGAGCGCCTGCTGCGCCTTCGTCAGGTTGTATGCGAGACCGGTCGTGCCGTACGCCCAGGGCACCGAGTATTTGTTGCCCGGATCGGCGCCTGCGACGAGCGCCATCAGTTGCGGGTCGAGGTACTTGAGGTTCGGCAGCTTCGACTTGTCGAGCGGCGCGAAGATGCCGGCGGCGATCTGCTTGCCCGCGTAGTTGCTGGTCGGCACGACGATGTCGTAGCCCGAGCTGCCCGTCAGCAGCTTCGCCTGCAGCGTGTCGTCGCTGTCGTAGTTGTCGTAGCGGACCTTGACGCCCGTCTGCTTCTCGAAGTTCGGGATCGTGTCCTTCGCAATGTAGTCCGACCAGTTATAGACATTGAGCTGCGTATCCTTCGCCGCTGCCGCCGATGCACCCACGCACAGCGCGAGCGCTGCGAACCGGCCCACTACCTTTGCTTTCATCCCGTTCTCCCTACGGCCGGACCGTGTGTCCGGCTGCCGTCTGCCTCGTCATGGCGGCGCATTCTGGCGCGCCGCCCCTCGAAAACCCCGAAAACTACCATCATTCGCGCCCCGTCACAAAAAAATCATGCCGGTGTCGCGCAAACGGAACAGATTCCCGCTGCCGGCCAGGCTGGCTGCCCGTGCGGCGAGGCGTTCCCGGGGAATTCTATCGGGTAATCGGCGGCTGTCCACCGGGAAAAACGGGCGGCGACGCAACCGCGTTCGCCGGCCGGACGCGCGAGCGGCCTGCGCGACCGGGCCCGATGCCTGGCCGTGCCGACACGCGCCCGGCGCGCGTACGGCACGCCGGTCGCCCCCGCCCGGCCGATCGGCCGCGATGGATTAAAATGGCGGCTGACGATTCAACTGCGTGAACCTCCCGATGGCCTCCAATCTCCACGACCTGCCCGACAGCCCCTGCATCGGCGTGTGCTCGACCCTCTTCGACGAAGTCTGCAAGGGCTGCGGCCGCACGGCCGCCGAAGTGTCGAACTGGGTGTTCCTGAGCGACGACGAGAAGCGCGCGGTGTGGGAGCGCATCTCGCGCGAAGGCACCGCGATGCGCTTCCAGTACGACAAGCTGTAAATCCGCCGCGCAAAAAAAGAGCGGCATGCCGACCGCCATGCCGCCAACCCCAACTCTGTTCTTTTCCCTTCGCGTCTAGAACTTCATCCCGACGCCCACGCCGACGATCAGCGGATCGATGTGCAGCGTGCCGATGCCCTTGTCGCCGAGCGTCGCATCGGTGCTCATCCAGATCTTCTTCACGTCGACGTTCATGAAGACCTTCTTCGTCAATTGCACGTCCACGCCGAACTGCAGCGCGGGGCCGAAGCTGCTCTTGTTGATCGACACGCCCTCGCCGCCGACGTTGAGCCCGTTGTTGTAGAAGTACGTGTAGTTCACGCCCGCACCGACATACGGACGCACCTTGCCGGCATGGTTGAAGTGGTACTGCAGCAGCAGCGTCGGCGGCAGCACGCCCACGCCGCCGAGATTGCCGATGCTCGACGTGAGCTGGTGACGCGACGTGCCGAGGATCAGCTCGACGCCCAGGTAGTCGCGGATCATGTACGTGAAGTCGAGCTCCGGCACGATCGCGTTGTTCACGCCGACGTTGAGCGCGCCCAGCGTATCGCTCGCGCGTTCGTTCGGCTGGATGCTGATCGCGCGCAGCCGGACCAGGACGTCGCCCTGGTTGATGCCGTCGCCCGGCGAGGCCGCATGCGACAGCGAAGGCATCGCGGCGAAAGCGGCTGCAACGGCAGCAGCGGTGACACAAGTTCGAATCGTTTTATGCATGGTACGGACCCCCAAAGAATGGTTTCCATTCTCCCTGTAGGGTCTTCTCTTTATCTTGATATCCGTCAAGCCAGCGTAAACGTGGGACGGTTTGCCGCAGGCTCGGTCGCGCTGCCCGTCAGCAGCAGGTCGAGCAGATCGCGCACACTGCGGATCGCACGGCCGAACGGCAACGCTTCGCGGCCGCGGAAGAACAGCCCGTTCGCCACGTCGCCGCGCAGCGCGGCCGCGAGCCGCGTATCGATGCAGAAATGGCCGAACTTCTCGATGCCGTCGCGCAAGCCGCATACGCTGAGGCATTCGAGCGCGGTCGGGCAGCGCTGCTTCAGCGCGCCGAGCTTGGTGCGGATGCGCGTCTCGTTGCGCAGGTAACGATCGAGCCACGGCGTCTTCACCGCGCGCGCCGGCAGCCCCGTCACGCTGACGAATTCGACGATGTCCTCGGGCGTCGCGTCGGCCAGCACGCGCTTGAAGTGCGGATGCGCATCGCCTTCTTCCGTCACCGCGAACGGCGTCCCCACCTGCACGCCGTTCGCGCCGGCGTCGAACGCCGCGCGCACCGAGTCGTGACTGTTGATCCCGCCCGCAACGATCAACGGGATCGTTTCGCGCGCAAGACCGAGAGACGCCATCACCTGGGCGGTCTCGTCGAGCACGCGCGCGAAATCGAAGCGAAGGTCGTGCATGTCGTCGATCTGCGTGACGCCGAGGTGCCCGCCCGCGTGCGCCGGATGCTCGATCACGATCGCGTCGGGCAAGCGCCCCTTCTTCATCCACTTCTTCAGCACGAGCGCGATCCCGCGGCTGTCCGACAGGATCGGAATCAACGCGATGTCGTAGCCTTGCGTGAGATCGGGCAAGTCGAGCGGCAGGCCTGCGCCCATCACGATCGCGTCCGCCCCCTCGTCGCACGCCGCCCGCACGTAGTCCGCATGCGCGCTCACGGCCTTCATCACGTTGACCGCGATCATCCCGCGGCCTTCGCTGTAGGTTTTCGCGAGGCGGATCTCGCGTGCGAGCGCCTCGAGGTTCGCGGCCTCGAGCGTCGCGCGATCGGGTTGCGCGCGGCATCGTGCAAGCAGGTCCGCATGATGGTGGCGCAGGTCGATGCTCGCGATCGTGCCGACCGCGCCTTCGCGCGCGACGCTGCCCGCCAGCCGGTGCGCAGAGATGCCGACGCCCATGCCGCCCTGCACGACGGGCAACAAGGTGCGGCCGCGAATCGTCAGCGGCGGAAAGGAAGTGCGTACGGTCATCTGAAACCTCGTCGGAACATCGGAACCGCGATGATCGACGATCCACAGACGCGCACCTTGACGGCCGTCAATAAAAAAACGGCACGCGAGCGTGCCGTTTCCATCTCATGCCACGAGAAACGCTCAGACCGGCTTCGCGGGCTTGAGCTGCATCGACTTGTACTCGAGATATTCTTCGAGCCCGTACACGCCGTTCTCGCGGCCGTGCCCCGACTGCTTGTAGCCGCCGAACGGCGCGGCCATGTTCCACGCGCCGCCGTTGATGTCGACCTGCCCGGTGCGGATGCGGCGCGCGATACCCATCGCGCGTTCGTCGCTGCCGGCCCATACCGCGCCGCCGAGCCCGTACGGCGAATCGTTCGCGATTCGCACGGCCTCGTCTTCATCGCGATATGTGATGATCGACAGCACCGGCCCGAAGATTTCCTCCTGCGCGATCGTCGATTTCGGATCGACGCGGCCGAACACGGTCGGCTTCACGAAGAAGCCCTTCGCGAGCCCTTCCGGCAGGCCTGTGCCACCCGTCACGAGTTCGGCGCCTTCGTCGATCCCGCGCTGGATGTAGTCCTGCACACGCTGCTGCTGTGCGGCCGATGCGAGCGCGCCGAGGCGCGTCGCATCCTGCCGCGGATCGCCGGCGACGTAGGATTCGGCCGCCGCCTTCGCGATCGCGCGCGCCTCGTCGTAGCGCGCTTCCGGCACGAGCATGCGCGTGTGCGCCGAGCAGGTCTGCCCCGCGTTCAGGTAGCACGCGTTGACCGTGCCCTTCACGGCCGTCGCGAAATCGGCATCGTCGAGGATCACCGACGCCGACTTGCCGCCCAGCTCGAGTGCAACGCGCTTGACGCTCGCGGCCGCCAGCTCGGCCACGCGCTTGCCGGCACGCGTCGAGCCCGTGAACGACACCATGTCGACGTCCGGATCGGTGGCCAGCACTTCACCGACGACCGGGCCATAGCCGCACACGAGGTTGAACACGCCGGGCGGCAGCCCGGCTTCGTGAATCGCTTCGGCAAGCATGAACGCGTTCAGCGGCGCGACTTCGGACGGCTTCAGGACGACCGTGCAGCCGGCCGCGAGCGCCGGCGCGACTTTCAGCGTGACCTGGTTGAGCGGATAGTTCCAGGGCGTGATCGCCGCGACGACGCCGACCGGCTCGCGCACGACGAGCGAGTTGCCGACCTGCGCCTCGAATTCGAACGATTCGGCGAGCTTCGCGTACGCCTTCCAGTTGTAGATCGGGCCGCCGACCTGGATCGCGCGCGACAGCTTGATCGGCATCCCGACTTCGCCGGTGATCGACTGCGCGAACTCCTCGCTGCGCGCCTGCAGCTGCTCGACGATCTTGCGCAGGTAGCCCGCGCGCGTCGCGGGCGGCGTGGCCGCCCACGCGTCGAAGGCTGCGCGCGCCGCGCGGATCGCGTCCTGCGCGTCGGAAGCGACGCCTTCCGGAATCCGGCCGATCACGGCCTCGGTGCCCGAGTCGATCACGTCGATCGTGCCGGTGCCGGCCGGTTTGCGCCACGCGCCGTCGATATAGAACTGGTCGTAGATTTTCATCGCTTTCCGCCTCCAGGAAAGCCGACATTCTAGCGAGCGTTTCGGGCGGCCGGTGTGACGATTGACAGCCATTAGAAAGGTCTTTAGCCTCGGCGCCTCAATCATCATAAGAAAGGAGAATGCCTTGAGCATCCTGACCAGAATCGAGGGCGGCTATCTTCAGGTACTGCGCGTGATCGTGCTGTTGTTCGCGACCGCAGTCCTGATCGGCGGGGTCATATTCGGCGCGGTCGCACTCGATGCGCGCCTGTCGAAACCGCCGAAGGTCGATTCGGCCGTTCAGGTCGATCCTGCATCGTTCGCGTGGGAGAGCGATGCGCCCGCCAAGGCCACGCCTGCCGCCGACGGCGCGGCAGCCAAGGACGACGATGCGTCGCCCGCGCTGCGCCTGTCGACGCAATTGTCGGGCATCGTGCAGAAGCATGGCCGGGCGGCCCTGTCGCCGGATTACGCGGTCGATCGTGATGCATACGAGCCGTCGTTCCAGCGCGTGCTCAATGACGACGACCATCCGGAAGTCGCGTACTACGAGCAGCAGATCGCGTATCTCGACAAGGTGCTGTCGCGCACGGACGTCGCGGCCAGCGTCAAGAAGAAGGTCACCAGTCACGGCGACGAATATGCGCGGGAGCAGGCGTACACCGACGTCGTGTCGGCGGTCATGCGCGACTTCTCGCAGCGCTACGATGCACGCCGGACCGCGATCGACAACGAGAAGAAGGCCGCGGAAGAAACCGCTGCCGAGAACGGCCAGACCGCGCGCTACGCGGGCGTCGCCGCGCTCGTCGCGCTGTATTCGTTCGTGTCGCTCGCGGTGCTGATCATCCTGATCCGCGTCGAGCGCAGCATCCGCTCGATCGCGCGCGCCACGCACACGACGACCTGAGTTCGCTCATCGGCAGCCCGGCCCGCGCGCCGGGCTGCGGCGGGTCCGGCAACGGGCCCGCTCCACGGCATTCACGGCGCCCAGCGGCCGTTCCCCGGCCGCCTCTTCCCGTGTCGCCGCTCACGCGCTCGCGCACTTTCCGTTCCCGCTGCCCCCTTCCTTCGCCGTCGGCGATCCTGGCCGGCGCAGCGTCCGTTTCACCACCGCCATGTCAGCATCCACCCGGGTGCGCGGTCGGGCCCGCATCGTGCTATGTTTTTATTATCGGCACCGGCCCGTTGCAACCGGCGCCGCCCGGAATCGACGTATTTCGTGAGCGCTGCCATGTCCGACGCACCCCATACCCTCGGCTCGCAAGACCGCCTGGAACTGCTTTGCTGGCTCACCTGCGGCAATCTCGGCGCGTTTTACCTCAACGAATCGTGGCCGGACGCCGCGTTCCAGGTCCAGGCCGCACACCGCTGGCTCGACCGCCATCATCGTCAGGCCGACTGGCTGGCCGTTGCCAAGCTCGCGGCGCTCGCGCAAGACATCGCGAAGCGGCATGCCGGGTTCGTCGATGCGTCATGGGCGCGCGACGCGGTCGAGGAAATCGTCGATACCGACGATCTCGACTATCGGGCGAAACTCGTGCAATGGGTCTACGAAGACTGCTGCAAGGCGCTCGCCGACAAGCGGCTGGCCGATTGAGTCCATGCGTGCGGGCCGCGGCGTCGCGCGGCCGCTCGCCTGTTTGTCGACGCGCGTGGCAGTCGCGATGACCGACGGACGCGGTACGCGTCGCGCCGCCCCCTGCGCCGCCACGCACCGCGACACTTACAGCAGCGACTTCGCCTGCGTCAGCACCTTGTCGCAGATCTGCTTGGTCACCTGCTGCTTCAAGCCGCCGCCGCTCAGGTCGAGCTTGCCGCCGTTGCCGGCATCGAGGATCCCGCTCGCGCCACTGGTATAGCCGCTGTCGGACGACGCGCTGCCGCCGAGCTTGCCCATCAGCGCGTCCTTCACCGACGACGCGCCGCCGGACGCGCCACCGAGATAGTTGTTCTGGATGCAGAACTGCAGCAGGCCGGCGACGTTGCCGGTGCTGCCCGGCATCAGCGACGCACCACCGCCGCCCGTCAATGCACCGCCGAGGCCGCCGAGATTGCCGAGCGCGCCGCCCGCGCTGCCGCCTGAATCGCCACCGCCGCCGACCTGCTTCAGGACATCGCCCAGCTGCGCATGCGCCACCGAAAACGGCGCGAGCAATCCGATCAGCGCGCCGGCAACGATCGCGCGGTATAGACGTGCATTCATGTGAAGCCTCCCGGTTGTGATGGCATGAGTGCCGCGAATCGAATCCAAGGATACTCAATCAACCCGCACATGACTGCCTTCGAAGGCGGCCTGAAACGTCAGGCATCGTGATATCGCCACAATTTGACAAAGCTTGACGACGGGCCGCGTGCGGAAGGTCGGTTTGACGCAGGCTCGCGATCGCTGCGCCGGGTCGCCGGCGCGCGTGAAGCGTCATAGAATCGTCGTCGCCGGCCGTTCGGACCCTCCGGCCCGATCCCGAACCTGAAGGATGCGCGCGTGACGCTTGCCCATCGATTTCTGCTGATCGCCTGCGCGTCGGCCGCGCTGCTTTGCGGCACCGGCACCGCTCGCGCCGCGACGGCCGCGGTCGCCGCCGCATGCTCGTCGCCTTCGTTCGACCGCTATCCGGCACCCGCCGCAAGCGCGCCACGCAAGCCGGCTGCCGCGCCCCGCCTGACCACCCGGGAAACCCGCCTCTACCGCACCGTGATTCGCGACGAATTCACACAACCGGCCAATTTTTCCGGCCACTACCGGGTTGCGATCTGGGGTTGCGGAACGGATTGCCGAAATTTCGCGATCGTCGACAAGTACACGGGCGCGACGTACACGATGCCCGGCGTGCAGGCCATCGCGGGCGTGATGGGCAACGACGAGGAGCGTGTCGATTTCCGCCCCGGCAGCAGGCTGCTGATCGTCGCGGGCTGCTTCAACGACGATTGCGACGACAACAGCGCGAAGGCCGCCCGGTTCTTCTATGAATGGACCGGCACGCAGTTGCGTCGGATCGGCACCTGTCCGCTGGCGATCGAGCCGCTCCAGTAGCCGACCGATGAGAGCGCCGGCCGCCGCTCGCCGCGACTTGCGTTATCGTTCCTCCGGTACACCTTGAACGGCGCACCCACCCGCGATGTCCATTCGCCTCAGTTTCGACGACGGGCCCGGTCCCTCGACACCCTTCTTGCTCGATGTCCTGCACGCCGCGTCCTGTCAGGCGACCTTCTTCCTGCTCGGCCAGAATCTGGCAAACGCGCTCGACGTCGCGGCAAGAATAGCGCGCGAAGGCCACCAACTCGGCAATCACACCCATTCGCACGCGAAGCCCGGCGCGCTGACGGACGATGCACTGATCGACGAGATCGAGACGACCGACGCGCTGATCCGCGAAGCCTATCGCCGCGCCGGCGTTCCGGCTCCGGACACGATTCCATTGCGCCTGCCTTACGGCCTGATGCCGCAGGACAATCGCACCGGCGTGCTGGCACGATTGCAGCGCGAACACACGGGCTGGACCGCGATACTGGACGACTGGCAGCGCCCCGCTCCGTCGCCGCAAGCGCTGTTCGAAGCGATGTGCGCACATGTCGACGCCAGCGCGGCACGGCAACGTGACGTGCTGTTCTGCATGCACGACGGATCGCGGCACGGCGAGGCGCGGCCCAATACGGTCGAAGCGGTGCGCCTGTTCCTGAATCGTCCGAGCTGACGAAGCCGCCGGTCAACGTACCGGCGCCGCACCATCGAGCAACTGCCGCCAGCTGCCGAGAAAGCCGATGCCCGGCCCCGGTGTCCACAGGCCGCGTTGTGCGGCTTCGAGATGGATCAGCGTCTGGTCCGCGCAGAACAGGGCCATCAGCGCATCGCGGCGGTCGTGCATCCAGTCCGGCACGTCACCGGGCCGCGTCGCGGCATAGGCTTGCAGGCCGGCATCCCAGCGCCGTGCATCGAATACGAAGCCATCGTCCCTGCCCGCATCGCGCGACAGCGCGAACAGCGCAAAAGCCGCTTCGAGCCACTGCGCGCCCTGCCCGACATCGTCGAAATCGAGCACGCCGTTCACCGCGTGCCCCACGTACAGCAGGTTGCCCGCGTGATAGTCGCCGTGCAGCCACTGCGCCGCTCCCGTCAGCCAGCGGGCAGCAGCGTCGAGATGTGCGCCGATCCGACGGATCATCGTCTCGTAGTGGCCGCTCAAGTCACCCGGCAACGACGGCGCAGCTCGCGCCGCCACGCGTGCGTGGCGCGCAGACAGCCAGGCCAGCGGCGCCGATTCGGTCGCGGGCATCGCCGCCATCGCCGCGTGCAGATGCGCAAGCGCACGCATCGCATCGATCGCGCCCGCCTCTGCATCGTCCGGCAGGCCGGGGCAGCCGGCGATAGGCTCGAACAGATGCAGCCAGGTCCCGTCGGGCAGCTGCACACCGGACCGTGCGTCCACGGTCGGCCGCAGCTTCGGCAGCGCAGGCAGCCTCGGTGCCGTGCGCGAGTGGCCGAGATGACCGAGCACTGCCGCCTCGCGATGCACCTGCTCGACCGCCTTGCCTGGCCACGACACGCGCAGCACCGCGCGCCCCGCATCGCACTCGACGAGATACGTTTTGTTAGTATGGCCCGACGCCAGCGCCTGCAGGTGCGCCGGCCCGATGTTCCAATACCGGTGAAGCCACGGTTCCAGCGTTTTCACGTCACTCCTACTCGTTGCATTGACCATGTCAGAGCGTCCCTCGGCCCGCATGCGGGACATCAATATCGAATGGCTGACGCGTGCTGCCGAATTCGACCATCTGTTCCAGACGCGCTGGCTCGGCGAGCGCTTCTTTCACCTGCCCGGCGACATGCTCGCGCTCCAGGAGCTGATCTGGCGCGAGCGTCCCGACCGCATCGTGCAGACAGGGATCGCGGCGGGCGGCGGCGTCGTATTCTCCGCGTCGATGCTGGAACTGGCCGGCGAGCACGGCGGCGTCGTCGCAATCGAGCCGCGCCTGCGCGACGAGGTCAGGCAGCGCCTGCAATCGCACCGCCTCGCCCACCGCATGACGCTGATCGAAGGCGAATCATGCGCGGCCGACACGCTCGCATCGGTGCGTGCGCAGATCGATGAAGGCGCACGCGTGATGGCGATCCTCGATCTCACGCACACCCACGCGCACGTGCTGCGCGAACTCGAATGCTATGCGCCGCTCGTGACGCCCGGCAGTTACGCGATCGTGATGGATACGATCATGGAGTACCTGCCCGCGTCGATGTTCGACGGCAAGCCGTACGGCAAAGGCAACAACCCGGCCACCGCCGCGCATGAATTCCTCGCTCGCGACAACCGCTTCGAGGTCGACTACGACATCGAGGACCGCGTGCTCATGACGCTGTCGCCAGGCGGTTTCCTGAAGCGAGTACGCTGATCAGGCGCGCCGCCTCGGCCGAACCGTCGCGCGCCGCGTAGCTCGCGCGGATCCGCGCCGCCTGGTCGCGCAACGTCCCGGGCCGCAACAGGCGTTCAAGTGCATCGGCGATATCCGCCACGCCGGCTTGCTGCAGATCCAGCACGCACCCCGCGCCGGCCCACTCGACGAAGTGCGCCGAATGGAACTGGTCATTGCAGAACGGCGACAGCAGCATCGGCACGCCGCTCGCAAGCGACTCCATCACCGAATTCGCGCCGCCGTGGCTGACGAACGCGTGCGTGCGCTGCAGCAGCGCCAGTTGCGGCACGTAACGTACCGCGACCACACGCCCGTCGTCGGCCGGCAGCAGATCCGAATCGACCAGTTCACCCACCGACAGCACCAGTTGCGCCGACGTCGCGCGCGTCGCCTCGATGACCTTCGCAAACACATCGGGATGGTAGTAAAGCTGGCTGCCGAGCGACATGTAAACCAAAGGACGATCCGCATCGAGGCGTTCCCACGGGAACGGCGTCTCGTCGCCGCGCGGGCCGGACGGCATTGCCGGCCCGACCAGCTCGACACCGGGCGGCGGGACACCGACCAGCGCGTCGGTCGTGAACGCGAGCGTCAGGTGCGGCGAGAGGATGTCGCAACCGCGAAAACGCGCGTCGAGCCCGTAGCGCGCGAACAGGCGCGTGCGTTCCGGTTCGAGCCATCGCACCGTGCGCAGCAGTTCCGAATCGAGATCGTCCGGCAGCACCGGATTCAGCGAATTCGACATCGAGACCCACGGCAGCCCTTCCAGCTCCGCCGCGATCGCCGCCGCATAGAGCAGCGGATCGATCACGACCACATCGGGCCGCCAGTCACGCAGCACCGCGCGGAGGCCTTCCACCTGCGCGGGGGCGAGATCGATCAGCAGCGTGCGGATCCAGTGCCGCAGCCAGTCCGCGTCGCGAATGTTCGCGGCGAAGCTCGCGCCGCGCGACAGGTCGTGGCGCTCGGGCGTTTCGCGCGGCCCGACGAATTCGAAGCCGCCGGCACCGTCGAGCTGTGCACTGATATCGGCCGGCGCATAGAACGCGACGTTGCACCCGGCGGTGCGCAGATGCTGGGCCGGGCCGATGCACGGATTGACGTGCCCCTTTTCGGGCACCACGCAGAACAGGATGCGTTTCATGAACGATTCAGGCTGGGCGATGCGCGGCATCGAGGTGGTCAAAATGATCGAGGATCAGCGACAGCGTCGTCCACAGCACGCGTTCGGTATCCGCCTGCAGCGTGGGTGCGGCCAGGCCGAGGGTGTCGGCCAGCGCGTGCGTGCGGTCGCGATCGAGCAGCGCCGCGAGGTCCATCGCCGGGGCGAGCCGCCCGCGCTTGGGGCCGTGCACGAGACGGTCCGGCAGGTTCAGGCGCGCGCCGAGATCGCGCAGGCATTGCTTGTCCGGATCGGGCGCGATGCTCGTCAGATGCGCGACGACGGCATCGTCGACGAACGGCGGATGCAGGCCGACCGACGCCGCATCGAACAGCGCATGGCACAGCGGCAGATAGTTGGCCGACTGGTCGCGGCGCAGCACCTGGTCCGCGCCGTCGCCGGTGATGGCCACCTCGACGCCATCGGCGGCCATCGCCTCGGCGAGCAACAGCTTCGCGACCGGATGCAGGTTGAACATCGGCTCCTCGACCGCATGCGTCGTTCTCGGCAGCGCCGCGACGAAATCGGCCTCGTTCGCGCGCACGATCTTCACGTTCGCCTGCATCTGCGCGGCCAGTTCGAGTGCGGCATCGCGTTCGCAATAGTCAGGCATGTCGGTCACGAGCACGTAGGACGTCACGTGCCGCTGCGCGCCGAGTTCGCGCAGCAACGCGAGCAACAGCGCCGAATCGAGCCCGCCGCTCAGCGCCAGCGCAACCCGCTTGCCGCTGTCGAGCGCGCGCTGCAGCGATGCGCGCAGCACGGTTTCCAGATCGGCGTGCTGCGGCTGCCCGGGTGCCGGCTGCACGGTCAGCCCCTGCGGCGAACGGATCAGCGCATGGCCGGGCGGCACCGCACGCACGTCGCGCAACACGGTGGGGCCGAGCAGCCGCTCACCGCTCAGGTAACCCGCGATGGCCGCCGCGTCCGGCGCGCCGGCCGGTTGCCCCGACGCGTGCAGGACGGCCCGGATGCCGGACGCCGCCGCACCGCTGCGCGGATGGTAGTGAAGCCGGTCGAAGCCGAACAGGTCGCGCGTGCCGACGATCATGGATAACGAGCTTTCAAGGAGTCCACTTCAATACGTTTGAGGATGCGATGCGGCGCCACCGGCGCGCTGCCGCCCTGGCAATGCAGGCACGCTTCGAGCGGCGCCTCGCGTTGCAGATAGGCGAGCATCGCGTCGAGCATGCCGGCGTCGTCGCGCAGCGGCAGGCCGTCGGACTGAAAGTCCTTCTCGCCCTTGTAGAGCGTATGGAAATGCGCCGGACGCGTGCACGTGTAGAACATGCCGTCGCGAATCATATGGCAGCGCTCGCGGATCCAGCAATCGTGAAAAAGCCGCTGCGCTTCGTCGCGATCGGTGCCGGGCTGTGCGCGGTTCATCGTCGTGAACACGTCCTGCACCTTCCAGTTCAGGCGCACGTCGAAGCGCGCGGCCTGGCGCTCGATGTGCGCGACCAGGTCGGGCGACAGCGCCGGCTTCGGATAGCGCGAGATCGTCAGCGCATCCACCGCCTGCCAGAACGCATCGGTCATCTCGCCGAGCTTCAGGCCGTTCGTCGTGACGGAGATCACGGGCGCGATGCCGGTGGCGCGCACGCGCTGGATGAGTTCGACAAGCGCCGGATGCAGCAGCGGCTCGCCGCCGACCAGCTTGAACATGCGTGGGCGCAGCACCTTAGCGGCGCGGCGCAGATCGGCCTCGATCGATTCGGGGCTCGCATACCACTCGGGCAGCAGCGGCGACAGCGAGCAACATTCCGCGCAGGTCAGGTTGCAGTGATCGACGATATGCGCTTCCAGCGAGCGCGTCAGCACGCGCCCGTCTTCGACGCGGTAATCGCGATCCAGCGGCGGCGGAAACACATGCTGCCGCTCGGTGGTCAGCGTCGGATTCGACATCCGGTTCAGATTCGCATTCACATCAGCGTCCTGCTTCCACACAACGGGAAAAGAAATCGACCAGACGGTCGCGCGCATCCACCATCGCGGACGCCATCGTCACCGCGCCGTTCAGATGCGATCCAAAGCGCGACGGTTCGTCGAGCCAGCCTTGCACGATCCAGAGCTTGAGCGCGTGCTGCACGCACGCGGCATCGACCGCCCATGCAATGCGCGCGGGATCGACCGGCCGGGTCCGCCGATAGGCCAGCACGAACGCTTCCGCCAGATGCGGCGCCTCCAGCGGCAGATGATTCAGGCAACGCACCAGCTCGTATTCACGCGGCGCGCCGATCGACGCTTCCCAGTCGAGGATGAGCGGCGGCAGCGTGCCCGTGAACAGATAGTTGAACTGGTTGTAGTCGTTGTGGATCGGATGCTGCGGATCGTCGGCCGGAAACGCGTCGATGCTGCCCGGATAGTAGCGGTCGAGCATGCGCAACGCGAGATCGACGTAGCGGCGCAGGTCGTCGGTGGCGTGGTTCGCGCGCGCGCGATCGAGTGCGTCGTGCAGGCTGCGGCGCACTGCGTCCGCGTCGATCGCGATCAGCCGTGCGCGGATCGTGTCGAGCTGCGGCAAATGAAGCTGCTCGAGACTCAGATGCAACGCGGCCAGACTCGCCCCGAGCGCATCCCATTCGGCCGGCGAAAACGTGTCGTAGGTTCTGAACCGGCCGGTTTCCCAGCGCGTCAGCATCGCGTGCGAGCCGTGGCCCGTCCACAGCGATGCGCCCGACGTCGTGCGTTTCAGCGCCTGCACGTGGAAGCGCGCATCGCCGTGCCTCTCGAAGTGCGCGAGCACGGCCGCTTCCTTGGCCGCACGCGCATGATGTTCGAGCGCGTAGAGTTTGACTGCTATGCCGCCGTCATCGGTCGGCAAGTGCCACACGCGCTCGCCGACCTGGCGCGGCTGCCCGATGCGGCCCAGCGCATAGGCCTCGCGGATCTCGTCGAAGGTCGCGGCGAGCGAGTCCATTCAGATGTGCTCGGCCGGGCCGTATCGATACGGATGACCGCTCAGGAACGTGTTGTGTCCGACGTAGCGCACCTTGTACATCGCCGGACGAAACAGCACCGAGGGATCGTTGTTCGCGATGCCGAGCAGCGGATACAGGTCCTGCCGCACGAAGAACGCGTTGTTGCCCATGTCGTCGCAACAGACGAGCTCATAGCCCTTCTGCCGGCCGAGATGAACGAGCGATTCGAGGCTCGCACCGTAATAGGTCGAGCCGTCCCATTCGTGGTCCGGGTTGAAGCACATGACCCAGCGCTCGGGCGGCGTGTAGTACGGGTTGTATTCGATCACGACGATCCGCGGCTGGAATGCCCGCAGGCCGCGCCAGACCCAGTAGTCGTTGCCGTCGATGTCGATCGACAGCAGGTCGAAGTCGGTTGGCGTGGTCGCATCGGCGAGCAACGTGTCGATCGTGTCGGGCTGGATGCGGTCGTGGTGCAAGCGAACGCGGTCCACCCCCGCGTAGTGGGCGGCCAGCTTGCCGAAGCGGTACGCACTACCTTCCACCAGCACGCCGGACCAATCCCGTTCGCGCAGCAGCCGCGCGGTGTTGCTGTTGCGCAGCCCGTCGCTCGCGCCGATATCGACGCAGAAGCGGTTGGTCGGCGCGATCCGCTCCATCATGCGCGACAGGATGCCTTCCTCGGTACCCTGCGCATAGAGGCTTGGCGCAAGGCCGGATAGATCGAGCGGGAGAGGATGGTCCTGCATCGAGGGGGGCTCCGGGTCGGAATTGAGGGTGGTATTCGGAGCGTAATTTACCCGAAGTCGATTGAGGGGAGGAAACGGGAATGTACGACACCCCCGCGCTTCACCGGCACGGAAATGAAAAAGCCCGCATCGACAATACTGTCGATGCGGGCCCGATGCGCCTCTCGCGGCTTCGCGCTGCTATACGCTCCAGCTTCGTACCACTGCCGGACCGCAACACATGAACGGAAGCGTCAGGACAATTACTCCTGCCCCTGACTCGTCAGGAACTCCTCGTAATTGCCGCCGAAGTCGAACAGCGTGCCGTCCGTACGCACTTCGATGATCCGGTTCGCCAGCCCGCTCACGAATTCGCGGTCGTGCGACACGAAGATCAGCGTGCCTTCGAACTGCTCGAGCGCGATCTGCAGCGACTCGATCGATTCCATGTCCATGTGGTTGGTCGGCTCGTCCATCAGCAGCACGTTGTGGCGGCCGAGCATCAGCTTGCCCCAGATCATGCGGCCCTTCTCGCCGCCCGACAGCACCTTCACGGACTTCCTGATGTCGTCCGACGAGAACAGCAGGCGGCCCAGCGTGCCGCGCACCATCGTTTCGTCGTCGCCGTCCTTGCGGTACTGGTCGATCCAGTCCATCAGCGTGATGTCGTTCGGGAACTCCTCGTACGTGTCCTGCGGCATGTAGCCGACATTCGCGTTCTCGGACCACTTCACCGTGCCGTGATCGAGCGTGAGCGCGCCGAGCAGCGAACGCAGCAGCGTCGTCTTGCCCGCGCCGTTCTCGCCGATGATCGCGATCCGCTCGCCCGGCTGAACCGACAGGTTGAAGTTCTGGAAGATCGTGCGTTCGTACTTCTTCGTGATCTCTTCCGCCACCACCGCGACGTTGTGCAGCTTCTTCTCGAACTCGAAGCGGATGAACGGGTTCTGGCGCGACGACGGCTTGAATTCCTCGATCTTGATCTTGTCGATCTGCTTCGCACGGCTCGTCGCCTGGCGGGCCTTCGACTTGTTCGCCGAGAAGCGGCGCACGAAGTCCTGCAGTTCAGCGACACGCTCCTTCGCACGCGTGTTCGCCGCGGCCTGGCGCTCGCGCGCCTGTGCCGATGCGAGCATGTAGTCGTCGTAGTTGCCCGGCCAGACCTTCAGCGTGCCGAAGTCCATGTCGGCCATGTGCGTGCACACCGAGTTCAGGAAGTGACGATCGTGCGAAATGATGATCATCGTCGAGTTGTACTCGTTGAGCGTCTGCTCGAGCCAACGAATCGAGTTGATGTCGAGGTTGTTGGTCGGTTCGTCGAGCAGCAGCACGTCCGGCTTCGAGAACAGCGCCTGTGCGAGCAGCACGCGCAGCTTCCAGCCCGGCGCGACGTCGCTCATCGTGCCGTTGTGGAATTTCTCCTCGATGCCGATGCCGAGCAGCAGCGCACCCGCGCGCGCCTCGGCGTCGTAGCCGCCGTATTCGGCGAACTTGCCTTCGAGCTCGGCGGCGTGCATGTAGTCGTCGTCGGTGGCTTCCGGGTTCGCGTAGATCGCGTCACGCTCGGTCATGGCGGCCCACATTTCGGTGTGGCCCATCATCACGACGTCGAGCACGCGCACGTCTTCGTACGCGAACTGATCCTGGCGCAGCTTGCCGAGACGCACGTTCGGCTCCAGCGCGACGTTGCCGGCGCTCGGCTCGAGGTCGCCGCCGAGGATCTTCATGAACGTCGACTTGCCACAGCCGTTCGCGCCGATCAGACCATAGCGGTTGCCCTCGCCGAATTTGACCGAGATATTCTCGAACAAGGGCTTCGGCCCGAATTGCATCGTGATGTTGGCAGTAGAAAGCACGGCAGGTCCCGTTAAAGGAGAAATCGACGGAAAACCGTGTATTTTAGCAGGTGTCGGAGAAACTGCCGACCACGCCGTTCCGGCAGCGCATTTCCGGCCGCCCGGCGGCCCGCCAACACGACGGCACGCGCCCCACCGCCGTCTTACCGGAATCCTGCATGCTTGCCAGCCAGCTTCGCGAACAACTCGTCGGCGCATGGCGCCTCGTGTCCTACGAAATCCGCCCGCGCGACGGCAGCGCGGTCACCTACCCGCTCGGCCGAGACGCGCGCGGCTGGATCCTGTACACGCCGGACGGCTACATGTCCGCCCAGTTGATGGCCGCCGGCCGACCGCCCTACGCGGACGGCGACCTGCAGGGCGGCACCGCCGACGAGCGCGCGGCCGCCGCCGGCGGTTACATCGCCTATTCCGGCCCCTTTCAAGTTGCCGACGACGGCACGCTGACCCACGAAATGGACGTCAGCCTGTTCCCGAACTGGATCGGCAACGTCCAGCAGCGCGCCTTCAGCCTCGACGGCGATCGCCTGCAGCTCGGCACCGCCGCCCCGGTAAGGATCGACGGCCGGGAAGTCGACGCGGTGCTGCTGTGGGTGCGCGCAGGCCGCTGACGCGCGTCACTTGCCGGCCTTCGCCGCCGCCCGCTGCGCCGCCTTCGCATTCATCTGACCGAACAGCTCCGAGCACGGCACGTCGCGGTTGTTGCTCGGCGCGATCAGCGGAATCAAGGCCGCGAACGGGTTGATCAGCCCGAGGCCGACCATCGCGCCGGCGCGCAGCGCAAGCGCGCCTGCATCGACGCCGACGTCCGGGTTCTTGAACGTGCCCTTCGCGTACAGCGGCGAGCGCAGCGAGAAGATCCGGAAACCCTTCGTGTGCGGATGGATCTTCAGGTTCAGCGTTTCGTCGCGCAGGCTGATCGGGCCGTCGACGTTGATCAGCGCGTCGTCCGTATCGAGCGCGAATACCTTCGGGTCGAGAATGCCGTTGGTCGCGACGAAGTCGATCGCCGCGCAGTTGATCTTCACGTCGTTGTTGCCGAACAGCTTCTCGTAGACGACGTTCGCGACGTTCAGCCCCGCCGCTTCCATCAGCAGGCGGCTGATGCGGCCATCCGTCACGAGCGCCTTCACCTCACCGGTCGACGTGGCGGCCAGCGCGGCCGGCGAGTTGCCGGTCGCCGACAGCGACGCATCGCCGTTGATCTCGCCGAGCGCCGACTGCATGACCTTCTGCGCCGGGAACAACTGCTTGAGCTTCAGGTGCCGCGCAGCCACCGTGAAGCGCCCCTTGAGCGGCGCGCCGCTGCCGTCGAGATGCGCGGTCGTGGCGAGCGTGCCGCCCGCGACGCCGAACTGCAGCGGCTCGAGCGACAGCACGCCATCCGTCATCACGATGTGCGTGTACAGGTTGGTGATCGGCAGGTCCGAACTCTTGACCAGCTTGCGCCCCGTGAACTTGACGTCCGCATCCAGCGCGCGCCAGCGGTCCGTGCGGAACGTCTCGACCGGCAGCACGCGGCCCGGCGGCTGTTTCGTCGTGTCGCCGCGCTTGGCCTTGCTCGCGGCCGTATCCGCGCCGATCACCGGAGCGAGATCGGAGAACTGCAGCAGGTTCGACACGAGCTCGCCCGACAGCTTCGGCCGCGGCTCGCGCTGCTCGTAGGTGAGCGTGCCGCCGAGATCGCTGCCGCCGACGCGGCCGTTGAAGTTCTCGTAACGGAAGGTGCTGGCCTTCCGCTTGAAGTTGCCGATCAGCCGGCCTTCGGTCGCGTAAGGCGGCGTGTCGGGCAGCGTGATGCCGGTCAGCTGGTAAAGGTGCGACATCGACGTGCCCTGAAGCCACAGTCGGAGGTCGATGGCCGCGAGATGCATCGGATCGGTCAGCGTGCCGACGATCGCAAGCCGCGTGTCGCCCGCCTTCACGTCGGCCTGCAACGGGAACGGCCGCGACGCGTCCTGGATCGCGAGCACGCCGCCCAGCTTGCCGGTGCCGCTGATCGGCACGTTCTTGTAGCGGCCGTCGACCTTCAGCCCGAACGCATAGGTCGGGCCGGACGGCTTCGCGGGCGCCGTGACGCTGCTTGCACCAGACGCGGCAGCAGCAGCCGATGCCGAAGCTGTGGACGAGGAAGACGAAGCCGGCGCCACGGCAGACCCGGCCGAAACACCCGCGGCCGACGCCGCACTTGCAGCCTGCGCGGCGGAAGCACTCGACGCGGCCTCTGCGTTGGCCTTCGCGCTCAACTGCGCGGCGCCATGCTTGCCGACACGCTGCGCGGATGCCGCGCGCGATGTCTGCTCCTGCTCCTTCAGCACGTCGCCGAGCGGAATCGGCTGCCCGAGCGTATCGATCGCGACGGTCAGGTCGGCCTTCGTGATCGCGTCGCGGTACGTGACGGTGCCCTTCGCGAAGCCGAAGCTGTCGAGCCGCACCTTCCACGGCGACGGCTGCGACGATTGCTTGAACTGGAAGGTCCACGTGTTGCGGCCGTCGGCAAGCCGCTCGAGGTCGACGGCCGGATTCACGACGTCGATCGACGGGATCACGATTTCATGCGCGAGCAGCGGCAGGATCGCAAGATCGAAGTGCGCGGCATCGAGCGTGACGAACTTGGGCATCTTCGCCCAGTCGGGGTTGCCGATCTCGAGCTGCGTAGCCGTGAAGCTCGGCCAAGGCACCCATGCGCGCCAGCCGGTTTCGCCGTCGGGACGGCGCCAGCCGACCTTCAGGTCGCCGTTGATCGCGAACGGGCGGCCGAGTGCGGCCGTGACCTGCTCGTTGACCCACGGCTTCGCGCGGTTCCAGTCGAAGATAAAGAGAAAGACGCCGGCCGCCGCGATGAGCACCGCGACGATACCGACGATCCATGCAGCCGATTTGCCGATGGCTCGGGCTAGCGTCATGGCGGTTCCGTTGTTGTTCTGAAATGTTGCCGCGCCATGCCGGGCCGCTTGCGTGGACGAACGGCGCACGACACCCGCGGCTTTTCAATCGGTATTATGACGCACGCCATGGTGACGTTTCGGCGCCATTAACGCTTTTTTTCATTTGTGACATGACAGCCCCCACCGGCCTCATCGATGCAGAGCGCATCACGCGGCGCGATGCCAGCAGCGGCAAGACCCTGCTCGCCCCGACCGATTTCAGCCTCGCAGCGGGATCGCGAATTGCTATCACCGGGCCGTCCGGGTCGGGCAAGAGCGTGCTGCTGCGCGCGCTCGCACTGCTCGATCCGCTCGACGGCGGCCACATCCTGTGGCGCGGCAAACGGATCCGGCGCAATGCGATCCCGCGTTACCGGCGCAGCATCGCCTACGTGCGCCAGCGCCCCGCACAGATGGACGGCACCGTCGAAGCGCAGTTGCGCTATCCGTATTCGCTCGCGATCTATCGCGACGTTGCGTTCGATCGCGCGCGCGCCGAAGCGCTCGCCGCTCAGGCCGGCCGCGGACCCGACTTTCTCGACAAGCGCGCGAGCGACCTGTCCGGCGGCGAAGCGCAGATCACCGCGCTGCTGCGCGTGCTGCAGCTCGATCCCGACGTGCTGCTGCTCGACGAGCCGACGTCCGCGCTCGACCCCGAATCGGCGCGCGCGATCGAGGCGCTGGTCGGCGCGTGGTTCGACGCGGCGCCCGACGCCCGCGCGTACATGTGGATCTCGCACGATCCGGCCCAGGCCGCGCGGATCGGCACGATGCGGCTCGTGATGCAGGCCGGCGTGATGCACGCGGCCAACCCGACGGAGGCCACGCAATGAGCCCCGCACTGCAGGACCTGAGTCTCGTCGACGTCGGCATCGCCGCCGCACTCGTCGCGGTCAACGGCGCGATCTCGATGGCCCTGTCGCTCGGCCTCGGCCGCAAGCTCGCGCTCGCGGCCGTGCGCACCGTCGTGCAATTGCTCGCGATCGGCTACGTGCTCGGCTGGGTGTTCGGTCATCCTCACTGGTACATCGTGCTGCCGCTCACCGCGCTGATGACGCTGATCGCCGGGTTCGCCGGCGCGGGGCGCGGCAAGCGCACGTATCGCGGCCAGCGCATCGACAGCATCGCGTCGATCTGGTTCAGCAGCTGGTTCGTCGCGGCGGTCGGCCTGTTCGTCGTGATCCGCATCCACCCCTGGTATGCGCCGCAATACGCGATTCCGATCCTCGGGATGATTCTCGGCAATACGCTCACGGGCGTGTCGCTCGGTGTCGAGCGGATGATGGAAGAACTCACGGCGCGCCGCGATCGCGTCGAAACCGCGCTGGCGCTCGGCGCGACGCGCTGGGAAGCCGCGCAGGACGCTGCACGCCAGGCCGTGCGCGCCGGCATGCTGCCGACGCTGAACCAGATGGCCGTCGTCGGCGTCGTGAGCCTGCCGGGGATGATGACGGGCCAGGTGCTGGCCGGCCAGTCGCCGCTGCAGGCCGTGCGCTACCAGATCGTGATCATGTTCCTGATCGCCGCGGCCTCCGCGCTCGGCACGGTCGGCGCGGTGCTGATGACCTATCGCCGGCTGTTCTCGGCCGATCACCGCTTTCTCGCCGCGCGGCTCGAAGAACGCGCGCACTGACACGCGGCGCTGTCGCGCGATACGTTCGCGCGCTCGCCACAGTCAGCGCCCGCTGCGGCGCTTGCCGAGCGCCTGCCGCAACGCCGCCGCGATGTCAGCGTCCGGCGCGAGCCCGTCGACCGACGCGACGAGCCTTACCGCACGCGGTGTCGTCACATACGCCTGCGCGCCGACATAGCCGCCGCTGCCGGCCGAGCGCGTCGTCACGACGAGTGCCTGCGGCGCACGTGCACCGAGGTCGGCCGTGAATGCATCGGTGACCGTACCGTCACGCACATGCAGCGTGCCCGTCACGTAATCGTCAGTGTCGAAGCCCGGGGCGGCATGCGCGGTCGAATACACGCGCACCGCGTAGCTGCCGGTCGAGCACGGCTCGAGCGCGCCGCTCGACACGACCGCCACCTGCTGCCGCGACGGCAGCTCGACTTTCTTCACGAAACCGCAATCGTCGGCCGCGTGCGCGCGAGCGGCGACGAACGCAAGGGCACACAACAGCGCGCGCATTGGGTATTTCATCGGGATGTCGTGACAGGAAGGTGATGATGCGGGCGAGCATAGCGTGACATTCGCATGACGTCACGCAGGTCGCTTTGCGACGCTGTCGCACGGCGAACGGCGAACGGCTGCCATGCCGTTGAAGCAGGTCGCGAGAAAGCATCGTGACGGCGACACGAAACGGTCACGTGTCGCCGCGTGGTACCGCAAGTCGAATCCGTTGCGCGCGCACCTGGTCCGACGCCGGCCCGCGCGCACCGCTCAACGCTTGATCGACACCGTCACCTTCGTGCCATCGCTCATCGTGACCGATTTCGACCCGCCGTTGGTCGGGATCGACACCCACTTCACCTGACTCACCGACACGACGTCCGGGCACTGCAGCGCCTTGCCCCCGGCCGTCACGTTGCGCGTGCCCTTCGGCGCGGCCGCCTGGAAGCTCAACTGCACGTTGGCGATCCCCTTCGCGTCGATCGACGGCGCGAGCCGCACCTGGGTCTGGCGCACCATCGCGCCGTTCTCGTCGCGCGGCAGGCTGTCGGCATTCGGGCAACCGTCCGGCATCGCGACCGCGCCGCTCGGCGGCACCGACTTCCAGTTGAAGTCGTCCGTCTCGCCCGAACGGATCTTGCGGGTCTCCTGCGTATTGCCGAAGGTCTTCGAGTCGACCTTGACGGTGTATTCGAGCTGTCCGGTCCCGCCGCCCTTCAGGCTGCCCTTGACCGGCGGCGCCGCGAATACGCTCGCGCTGACGCACGCCGCCACGAACACGACCGACCACGATGCGGCGACTGACAAGCTGCGTTGGCTCATGCTGACCTCCTTGGTATGCGGCGGCACGCGCGTGCCGCGCGGTTTTCGATGCATGATGCGCTGCCAGTCTACCGCCAAGCGGCATGCAATGCGCCGCAAACGCATCGGGTGTTACCCCGCTTGCGTTCGCGGCGCCGCAACCTTACGCGCGATGCCGGCTCAGAAGCCGCTCAGCACGAGCTTGCCGATCGAGCGCCCGGCCTCGAGCAACTGGTGCGCGCGTCGCACGTTCGCCGCGTTGATCGTGCCGAGCTGCTCGCCGACCGTGGTGCGCAGCGTACCGCCATCGACGAGCCGCGCGACTTCACCGAGGATGCGGTGCTGTTCGATCATGTCCGGCGTCTCGAACATGGCGCGCGTGAACATGAATTCCCAGTGGAACCCGGCACTCTTCGCCTTCAGCAATTCGACCGGCACCGGCTTGTCGTTCTCGACGATCGTGCAAATGCCGCCCTGCGGCCGGATTACCTCCGCAGCGGCAGGAAAGTGACGATCCGTATCGTTGAAAATCAGCACGTAGTCGACGTTCGGATGCCCGGCCTCGCGCAGCTGCGCAGGCAGGTCGCCGAAATGATCGACCACCGCGTCCGCGCCCAGCGAGCGCACCCACTCGGCCGACGCCGGCCGAGATGCAGTTGCGATCACGTGCAGCTTGCCGAGCGCCTTCGCGAGCTGGATTGCGATCGAACCCACGCCGCCCGCGCCGCCGATGATCAGCACAGACTTGCCGGCGTCCGCGCCCTGCGGCGATACACGCAGCCGGTCGAACAGCGCTTCCCATGCGGTCAGCGCGGTGAGCGGCAGTGCGGCGGATGCGGCGAAATCGAGCGTGCGCGGCTTCAGCGCGGCGATCCGCTCGTCGACCGTATGGAATTCGCTGTTCGCGCCCGGCCGCGTGATGCTGCCCGCGTAGAACACTTCGTCGCCGGGCCGGAACAGCGTGACGTCGGCGCCGACCGCGACCACCGTGCCCGCTGCGTCCCAGCCGAGCACGCGAGGCGTGTCCTCGACCTGCGGCTTCGGCGCGCGCACCTTGAAGTCCACCGGGTTCACGGAAATCGCCTCGACCTTCACGAGCAGATCGCGCGGGCCCGGTACGGGCTGCGGCAGCTCCACGTCGAGCAGGGCTTGCGGGTCGTCGATCGGCAGATAACGGGTCAGTCCAACGGCTTTCATCACGACACTCCTTCAGGAAATCCTGTGGGCCGCGGCGCAGCCCCATGAACGTCATCGTAGGCAACCCGATCCTTCGAGAAAAGCGCTATATTTCCTTAAACATTTTCAGGAATTTCAGAATAATGACGTCCGACCCGATTCCGGCCCCCGACAAGCCGCTCGACCTGCTCGACGTCGCGCTGTTCGTGCGCGCGGCGCTGCTCGCGAACGTCACCGCGGCCGGCCGTGAATTCGGCGTGTCGGCCGCGGTCGCGAGCGCGCGCATCGCGCAACTCGAACGCCAGCTCGGCGCGCGGCTGCTGCACCGCACCACGCGCCGCATCAGCCTCACGCAGGACGGCGAAGTCTTCATGGCGCACGCCGACACGCTGCTGGCGGCCGCCGATGCCGCGCGCGCATCGGTCGGCCACGGCCGCACCGAACCGTACGGGCGGCTGAAGGTGTCGATGTCGTCGTCGTTCGGCCGCCAGCATGTCGCGCCGGTGATTCCCGCGTTCCTGCGCCGCTATCCGTCCGTGTCGCTCGACCTGCGGCTGTCGGACGAGATCGTCGACCTCGTCGACGACGGCTACGACGTCGCGATCCGCCTCGGCGCGCTGAAGGATTCGACGCTCGTCGCGCGCAAGCTCGCCACGAACCGCCGCGTGCTGTGCTGCTCGCCCGCGTATCTCGCCGAACACGGCACGCCGCGCCATCCGGCCGACCTCGCGCAGCACGAGTGCGTGATCCTCGGCGACCAGCGCGACTGGTCGTTCGCCACGCCGCAAGGCCCGCTCACCGTGCGGGTAAGCGGCCGGCTCGTCGCGAGCAACGGCGAGGCGATCCGCGAAGCGCTCGTCGACGGCTTCGGGATCGCGATCAAGTCGACCTGGGACGTCGGCCCGCTGCTCGCGAGCGGCGCGCTCGTCACGGTGCTCGACGACTATCCGTTCGCGGAAGACATCGCGATCTGGGCCGTCTACCCGAGCCGCGCGCACGTGCCGCTGAAGACGCTCGCCTTCATCGCGTTCCTGGCCGGGCATTTCGGCGATCCGCCGTACTGGGATCGCGCGGACGGGCAATGACCGCAGCGCCGCACGCGGTTTCGATCCGCCCCTGACCGCCGCGTGCGGCCAACCGGCTACAATGGCGCGTTCGCCACGCAAGGGCCCGACGCCGGACGGGGCCCGCATCGGCAGGCGGCTGCCCATTGGCCCCCTACGCATTTCATTCGCTTCCCAACCATCCCGTCATGACCCACAACCTCGTCATCCAGAGTCTTGCGCCGCTGTCGGACGCCCATCACACACCGCTGCTCGCGCTGTCGCGCGGCACCCGCATCGTGCAGACCGACGATCATGCGCTGCGGATCGACAACGCGAAACCGGCGCAACGCCTCGACATCGATGCTTACTGCGGCACGCACGCGCTCGACTTCGCATTCGTCGAGGCCGGCCTCTCGCTCGGCAATTTCGGGCTCGCCGTGATGGACATGGATTCGACGCTGATCACGATCGAGTGCATCGACGAAATCGCCGATTTCTGCGGGCTGAAAACGCAGGTCGCCGAGATCACCGAAGCGTCGATGCGCGGCGAGATCCGGGACTTCAACGAAAGCCTCACGCGCCGTGTCGCCCTGCTGGCCGGGCTCGACGCGCATGCGCTCGAACGCGTGTACGAGGAACGGCTGCAACTGTCGCCGGGCGCCGAGAAGATGCTCGCCGGCGTGAAGGCCGCCGGCATGAAGACGCTGCTCGTGTCGGGCGGCTTCACGTTCTTCACCGAACGGCTGAAGGCCCGCCTCGGCCTCGACTACGCGCATGCGAACACGCTCGAGATCGTCGACGGCAAGCTGACCGGCAAGGTGCTCGGCGAGATCGTCAACGCCGACGTGAAGGCGCGCCTGCTGCGCGAGACGTGCGCGTCGCTCGGCCTCGAGCCGAGCCGTGCGATCGCGATGGGCGACGGGTCGAACGACCTGAAGATGATGGCCGAGGCCGGGCTGTCGGTCGCATACCACGCGAAGCCCGTCGTGCGCGATGCGGCGACGGTCGCGTTCGATCACGTCGGCCTCGACGGGCTGCTGCGGCTGTTCTGATCCCGCGGAATCCGAAATGAAAAACGCCGGCGCGATCCAACATCGCGCCGGCGTTTTGTTTTTCCGAAGGCCGCGATCGGCTGGCGATCAGCCCAGTGCGGCCTGCATCGCGCGCTCGATGTCCGCGCGCAGGTCGGCTTCGTCTTCCAGGCCGACATAGAAACGCACCAGCGTGCCGCGATGCGCCCAGTCCGGACGCATCGACGCGACGTCGTAAGGCATCGCGAGGCTGCACGCGCCGCCCCAGCTCCAGCCGATCGCGAACAGCTCGAGCGACTCGACGAAGCGGTCGACCTGCTCCGCGCTGTAGCGTTCGTCGAACACCACCGAGAACAACCCGCCCGCGCCGGTGAAGTCGCGCATGAACGACGCGTGCCCCGGGCAATCGGCGATCTGCGGGTGCAATACCGCCGCGATCTCCGGCCGCGCCTTCAGCCATTGCGCGAGCGCAAGCGCGCTCTTGCTGTGCGCGTCGAAACGCACCTGCATGCTCGGCAGGCTGCGCAGCACGAGCGAGCAATCGTCGACCGACACGCCGACGCCGCAGCGCATCCGCGCGAGCTTCAGCTTCGCGTGCAGTTCCGCATTCGCGGTGATCGTCGCGCCCATCAGCACGTCGCTGCCGCCCGACTGGTATTTGGTCAGCGCCTGCACCGAGATGTCGACGCCGTGTTCGAACGGCTTGAACGCAAGCCCGGCAGAAAAGGTGTTGTCGATCGCGGTAACGATGCCGCGCGCCTTCGCGGCCGCCGTGATCGCCTGCACGTCCGGCACTTCCATCGTCACCGAGCCGGGCGCCTCGATCCAGATCAGCCGCGTGTTCGGCTGGATCAGGTCGGCGATGCCGGCGCCGATCAGCGGATCGTAAAAGCGCGCGGTGATGCCGAAATCCTTCGCGAGCCAGTTGCCGAAATCGGCGTTCGGCCCGTACACGTTGTGCGGAATCAGCACGTCGTCGCCGGCTTTCACGATCCCGAAGTAGACATTCATGATCGCCGCGAGACCCGACGGCTGCAGCAGCGCATGCGAGCCGCCCTCGATCTCGGCGAGCCGCTGCGCGAGCGCGAGCGACGTCGGCGTGGCGTGTAGCCCGTAGCGCCATTGGTTGTCGTTGTGCCAGACGAGCGCACGCATCGTCGCGAGATCGGGAAACACGACCGTCGACGCGCGCGCGACCGGCGGCACGAACGAACGGAAGCCTTCCGGGATCACGTCGTCGGGTTGAACGATGCGGGTTTGCAGTGCGCGCTTGGGAGTGGATGCAGTCATGACTGGAAGCCGGGCACGAGGCCGTTCGGTTGCGGAATATGCAGCTAGATTAGCCAAAATCGGCGCAATTGGCCCGGTACAATGCGCGCCGCGCGCACCGAGCCAGCGCGGGTTCAGTCTTCGGTGCGCAGATTGACGACGCCGCCCACCGTCTCGATTTCCTGCACGCGGCCGTCGCGCACCTGCAGCGCCGCACGCTTGCCCGGCGCGAGACGCAGCACGACAGGCTGCGGATCCGACTCGTCCGAATTCATCCGGTCGGCTTTCAGGTCACCTGTCGCGTCGAAGCGGCCGATCCACACGCCCGTGATGTTCGTGCCGTCGTTCGATTCCTCGATTTCCAGTGTGTCGCCGTCGCGATCGCCCGCGAGCAGCACGACCTCGCCCGTATCGGCGAACTGGTATTCGCCGTGCACGCCTTCCTCGTCCGTCTTCGGGCCGAGATGCACGACGATCGGCCGGTCACCGAGCGTACCTTCGTAGCGCGGCAGGCGGGCGAACTCGGGATTCGGCTTCAGCGGCCGCGCCATTGCCGGTTCATCCTGCTGCGCGCCCGGCGCGACGGCCTGCGCCGCGACGACACCCGGCATCGCCATGCTCGCCGCCAGCGCGCCCGCGACGACGAGCGCCCGTTGCCATTGCGAATATCGACCCACCTTGTGTTGCTCCTTGCTTCAGATTCGCTCGAAAATCGCGGCGATGCCCTGCCCGCCGCCAATGCGCATAATCATGAGCGCCTTGCCGTGACCGGCGTGCGCATGCCGCGTCAGCCCTGCATCAGGCGCTCCACCGCATCGCGGTGCGGAATCGGCGCGACCGCGCCGTAGCCGGTCGTCGACAGCGCCGCCGCGGCGTTCGCATAACGCGCCGCCGCGAACGGATCGTCTCCCGCGACGATCCGCGCGACGAAAGCGCCGCCGAAGCAGTCGCCCGCGCCCGTCGCATCGACGGCTTCGACCGCGAAGCCCGGCACGACACGCCGCTCGTTCGGCGTCGCCACGTAAGCGCCTTCCTTGCCGAGCTTCAGCGCGACGACCTGCGGCCCGTGTTCGAGCATCGCATCGACGATCGCGTCGCGATCGTTCGCGCCCGTGAGTGCCGTCACGTCGTCCCAGCTGGGCAGGCAGATATCCGTCTGGCGCAGCGCTTCGCGCATCACCGCGCGGGCGCGCGGCAGCGGCCACAGCTTCAGGCGCAGGTTCGTGTCGAAGCTGACCTTCGCGCCGTTGCGGCGAGCGTGGTCCGTCGCCGCGAATGCGGCATCGCACGCAGCCGTGCTGATCGCGAGGCTGATGCCCGACAGGTGCACGGCCTTCGCTGCGGCCAGTGCATCGAGCGGCAGATCACCTGTCGCATAGCGGCTCGCAGCCGAGCCCGCACGCAGGTAGTCGAACTGGTGACCATCGGCGCCGTGCGTGACGAAGTACACGCCGGTCGGCGCCGTGCAGTCGACGCGCACATACGTCGTGTCGACGTGTTCCGCACGCCACATGTCGGCCAGCAGGCGACCGAATGGATCGTCGCCGATCGCCGACACGAAGCCCGTCGATGCGCCCTGGCGCGCCGCGGCGATGCAGAAGTTCGACGTGTCGCCGCCGAAGCCCTGCAGGAATTCAGGCCGGCCCGGCTGCGACTGGTTGAATTCGATCATCGCCTCGCCGAGCGCGAGGATCTCCGGAAATGCGGCGGCCATCGCTTAAACCTCGCCCCACAGATCGTGGCCGTCGGCGCCCGTGATCTTCACGGACACGAAATCGCCGACCTTGTAGCGCTTCGATGCCTTCGCCGCCGGCTCGACATAGACGACGCCGTCGATCTCCGGCGCATCGGCCGCCGTACGACCGATCCCGCCTTCGTCGCTGACTTCGTCGATCAGCACCTTGAGGGTCTTGCCGACCTTGCGCTGGATGCGGTTCGCCGACACTTCCTCGGCGACTTCCATGAAGCGCGCGCGGCGCTCCTCGCGGACATCATCCGGCAGCGCGCCGTCGAGTTCGTTTGCGGTCGCGCCTTCGACCGGCGAATACGCGAAGCAACCGACGCGATCGAGTTCCGCCTCGCGGATGAAGTCGAGCAGCGTTTCGAACTGCTCTTCCGTCTCGCCGGGGAAGCCCGCGATGAACGTGCTGCGGATCGTCAGGTCCGGGCAGATCTCGCGCCATTTCTGCACGCGCTCGAGCACCTTCTCGGCGTTCGCCGGACGCTTCATGCGCTTCAGTACTTCCGGGTGCGCGTGCTGGAACGGCACGTCGAGGTACGGCAGCACGTGGCCCTTGAACGGGCCTTCGGCCATCAGCGGAATCACTTCGTCGACGCTCGGATACGGATACACGTAATGCAGGCGCACCCACGCGCCGTACTGCGCGGCGAGTTCGCCGAGCGCGGCGACCAGGTCGGTCATGCGAGTCTTGATCGGCTTGCCGTTCCAGAAGCCCGTGCGGTACTTCACGTCGACGCCGTACGCGCTCGTGTCCTGCGAGATCACGAGCAGCTCCTTCACGCCCGACTTGAACAGGTTCTCGGCTTCCAGCATCACTTCCGCGACCGGGCGCGACACGAGGTCGCCGCGCATCGACGGGATGATGCAGAACGTGCAGCGGTGGTTGCAGCCTTCGGAAATCTTCAGGTACGCGTAGTGGCGCGGCGTGAGCTTGATGCCGGCCGCCGGCACGAGATCGGTGAACGGATCGTGCGGCTTCGGCAGGTGCGAATGCACGGCCTGCATCACTTCGCCCACCGCGTGCGGACCGGTGACGGCGAGCACCTTCGGGTGGACTTCCTCGATCAGGTTCGAGCCGCTGGCGCTCGACTTGGCGCCGAGACAGCCGGTGACGATCACCTTGCCGTTCTCGGTCAGCGCTTCGCCGATCGCGTCGAGGCTTTCCTGCACGGCTTCGTCGATGAAGCCGCAGGTGTTCACGACGACGAGGTCGGCACCGTCGTACGTGCCGGAGATTTCATAGCCTTCGGCGCGCAGTTGCGTGATGATCTGTTCGGAGTCGACGAGCGCCTTCGGGCACCCGAGGGATACGAACCCTACTTTGGGGGATTGGGACATCTGGAATGTGGGGGCGTGGCAGCAAAAGCGTGAGTTTACAGCCATTTAGGGGTGGCGAGGCAAAACAGGCGATCGGCGGCGGCATCGACCGTCGAATCGGATGCACGGCGCGCCAGCGGGGGCGCCGTCATGCGACGGCTGCCCGATGCGCCCCTTTCACTTTGAAACGGTGCATTGCCACGCGACCCGCTCACGCGATGTCCGAAACCAACGCATTTGAAGCGCTGACGGCGCCGCGCTTCCTTTGATCCCGGTGAGACTCTCGATCGAGCGGAAGGCAAAGCGCACCTGCTTTCACGATCTTTCATGGCCGGGTCCTGCCGACGAGTGCGCCGGTACTGTCCCAAACATTCGAACTCGTCTCATTTCACGATAATGGGGCGCAAAGTAGCATTGCGCATGAGTCTCCCTGCCCCCGCCTGCATTGCGGCGCGGGGTCGAATCTGGCTCATCAGCGCGCCACGAGGCCGCGTTGTCCTCGATGTCGCCGTCGAGCCGCCTGAGCATATCGATTGCCGTCACGCTCCACAGGGGCATGGGCGGCAAGCCCCGATTCTCCGCCGCTGCATCAGCTTCGAACGGTATCCTGCCGACGTTGTTTGCCGGCAAACCCAAGGACGATGCGCCACTGAAGAAGTCCAAGCCCGACAATCGCTTTCAGGTGATCTGCACGCTCAACGGGGATCGCGCCGTCCGTCGCTACGCGTCGACGGTCAAGCAACGTACGGCCGTCGACGAACGCATCACGGCTGCGATGCCTCCCGGAACGCGCCGTCGGTCAACATGCATCGGAGAATATGAAAAACTTCGCATTCGCCGCGCTCGACGCATCGCAGTCAACCGACCGCCGAGCCGGCGCCCGATCTTCCGCGTTCATCCTGCCTATACAAAAGGACGCTACATGTCAGTACGACGTTTGATATGCACGTGGCTCTCGCTGTGCCCGTTGATCGCCGGCACGGTGATGGCCCAACCCGTCGAGGTACCGGGCTTTACCCACGTGCGCTCCCTGGGCGGTATCGACGAATACCGTCTGGATGCCAACGGCCTTACCGTGCTTGCCGTGCCCGATCCCGCTGCGACGGTGGTCAGTTTCCAGGTGCTGTACCGGGTGGGTTCACGCAACGAAGCCGCAGGCACGACCGGCGACACTCACCTGCTCGAGCACCTGATGTTCAAGGGCAGCCGGCACTACAACAAGGCGCTCGGCAACTCCCTGAACAGCTACATGGAGCGAGTGGGCGCGAACTTCAACGCAACCACCTCGATGGACCGCACCAACTACTTCGGCACGCTCGGGCGCGATGCGCTGGAAGGCTACATCGCGATCGAGGCCGACCGCATGCGCAACCTCCTGCTGCGCCCGGAAGACCTGGCCAGCGAGATGACGGTGGTTCGCAACGAGTACGAGCGAGGCGAGAACAGTCCTTTCACCGCCTTGTTCCAGCAGGTCATGGCCACGGCTTACCAGGCGCATCCCTACCACCACCCCACCATCGGCTGGCGTAGCGACATCGAGCATGCGAACGTGGACAAGCTGCGCCGTTTCTACGACACCTTCTACTGGCCGGACAACGCCACCGTCATCCTGGTCGGCGATTTCCAGCCGGACCAGGCGTTGGGGTGGGTCAGGCAGTATTACGGCGGCATCCCGCGCGCGCCCAAGGCCATTCCCGCTGTCACGACCGAAGAGCCGCCGCAGCAGGGGCCGCGAAGGCTGGTGCTCAAACGCGCGGGCGCAACGGGCAATCTGATCATCGCCTTCAAGGGGCCGCGCGCGCTCGACCCCGATGCGGCTGCGTTGACCGTACTGGGCCTGGTATTGAGCCAAGGCAAGAGCAGCCGGCTGTATCGCGCACTGGTCGACACCACGGTTGCCACGCAAGCCGGCGCCGGCTTTCACGCGCTGCGCGATCCCGGTCCGTTCGTCGTGACGGTCAGCCTGCCGCCCGACGCGAAACACGAGCAGGCCGAGAAAATCGCCTGGACCGAACTGGAGCGGATCAAGACCGAGGGCGTCACTCGCGAGGATATCCAGCGGGTGCTGGGCCCTTACCGGGCCGATCAGGTCTACCAGCGCGACGGCGTCCGCTCGACGTCCGCCCGATTGGGCAACGCGGTCTCGCAGGGCGACTGGACACTGTTCGTCACCGAGCTTGAAGCACTGGAAAAGGTGACGCCCGCCGATGTGCAGCGCGTAGCCCGCAAGTACCTCGTTGAAAACCAGAGCACCACCGGCTGGTTCGTCCCGGAGAAATCTTCATGAAACATGTTCGTTTCAACCATCTGCGAACGTGGTTCGTGTGGTTCGCCGTGCTATGCCTGCCTGTTGCGGCTCAGGCAGGCATCGCCGACCGCGTCGTACGCTCCCAGGCCGGCAGCATCACGCTGTTGACCTATTCGATGTCGCCGCAGGAAATGGTGTCCGTGACCGGGGTGATGCCCCTGGGCGATGCCGACACGGCCAGCAAGGCGGCCAATCCCGCCGTGCCGTTGCTGACGGGCATGTTGCTGCAGGAGGGCAGCACCCGTCGCGACAAGGTGGCGATCTCCGCGCTGCTGGAGAGCCTGGGCGCTCAGTTGTCGTTCCAGACCGACGGCGGCTATGTCGGCATACACGGCCAAAGCCTGACCAAGGATTTGCCGACGCTGATCGACCTGATGGCCGAGCAGTTGCGCCTGCCGGCCTTCAAGCCGGAGGAGCTGGCCAAGGCCAAGAGCCGGCTGGAGGCCGCGGTCCGTAACGCCGGAGAAAACCCGTCGGTTCGGGCTACCGAGGCGCTGAATCGGTCCATTTACCCCGATGCCCACCTCAACGCACCGGTGCCGCGCGAACGGATGCTCGAAGCGATCGCCGCTGCCACGCTGGACGACATCAAGGCCTTTCATCAAGCCTATTACGGGCCCGCCCACATGACGCTGGTCGTGGTCGGCGGCGCGGACCCTCGCCGCCTGCAGTCCATGGTGACCGACGCCTTCGCGGGCTGGAGCGGAGGCCGGGCACTCGTGCGACAAAGCCCGCCACGCAAGGCAAGCCGGCCCGACACGCAGCGCATCGCCATGGGGGACAAGGAATCCGTCAGCGTGATGCTGGGTCAGGCCATCGACCTGCGCGCCAACGATGCCGACTATCTGCCCCTCAGCGCGGCTGTCAACATCCTGGGCAACGGCTTCACCGGCCGCCTGATGGCAGGGGTCCGCGACAAGGAAGGCCTGACCTATGGCATCCGCGCCGGCCTGTCCGGGCTCTCCCTGATGGACGGCGGATTCGTCATCACCAGCAGCTTCGCCCCGCCCCTGCTGAACAAGGGCGTCGCCAGCACACGCCGGATTCTGGATGCCTGGTGGAAACAGGGCGTTACCCAGACGGAACTGGATGCACGCAAGGACGGCATGATCGGCCGCCATCGAGTCGCGATGGAAACCACCGGGCAGATGGCCGCCATGATCGCCCAGACGGTGCTCCAGGACCGCCCGCTGAGTGACCTGGACACCTATCCCGAGCGCGTCCGCGCGTTGACCGTCGAGCAGGTCAACACCGCCATCCGCACGTACCTGGACCCCGACAAGATGACATTGGTGGAAGCAGGCACGTTTGCGGAGAAATAACCGCCGCCTCGCTTCGCTCCGTACCCCGCCCGGCTTCGGGCGGGCCGCTGCCATCGCACGATTGTGCGTGCGCCTGCGCTTCGCAGAACGCCACCGGATGCACCTTCCCGTCGACGGTCGCAATCACCGACCGGTTTTGACAATCCGCGCCGGTCGCCCAGTCCTCGCTCTGGCTGCAGATCCGTGCACGATGCTGCACATGGACCGTGCCGAAACACGCATAGGAAACGTGCGTGCCGCTCGCATCGGTTTGATGCGGGATGAGAGGCTGTCGGCTTACCGTCAACGCCATGTGAGACACGATGCGTGGCCACTTCCCGAACGACGAGGCGGCGATCAAGCTGCTCTGGTTGGCGCTGCGCAACGTGCTGGCCAAGACCGTACGGTCCGCCTTCGACTGGAAATCGGTGAAGTGACGGGGATCCACCTGCACGCGTCGCTTCCCGACAATTCCGCCGGAACCGCCCCGTCGCTATGCGAAAATCGCAGCGTCGACTCTCTTCCCTCTCTTCCATTACCCAACGGGGCTCGCATGACCACCCACATCACGATCGAATTCACCGAACACGCGGCGGAAGCCATCGGCGAGCAAACCAGCACCAGCTTTTCGTATGACCAAGGCGCGCACGTACCGCAACCGGGCGACTTCGTCGAGCTCGAGAATTCGCGCCAGACATTTCTCGTGATCGGCCGCGTGTTTTCGCTCAAGGCAAACTACTGCGCGGTCAAGCTCGTGCTCGATCTGCCGCCGCACGACGACGAGCAAGGATTCCCGGCATAAAACAAGCCGGGCCGGTAACGTCGGCCATTGCGCACGCCCGGCCCGCCTCGTATTGAACCGCCAACCACGAACACGTACGTATAAAAGCCCGCCGAAGCGGGCCCATACAACAGACAAATCCAATCCGGCGCTCACGGAAACTTCGCAGCCGTCAGGCACCGCTCGAACCACAAAGCATCGTCTCCATCGCCGATCGGCCACATTTCCGCATCGAGTTGCGGCAACCCGGCTACCGGCGCTGACGCGTGGTTATCGCCACCGGACACCTCCGCACGCATCCACGCCGATTGCGCGCCACCGGTGTCGCACGCACTCCCATGCGCCTGCGCTTCGCAGAACGCCACAGGTCGCCCCTTCCCGCCGTCGGCTGCACTCACGGAGCGATACTGATAAACCGCACCGGTCGCCCAGTCCTCGCTCTGGCTGCAGACCCTTGCGCGATGCTGCACATGGACCGCGCCGAAACATGCGTAGGAAACGTGCGCGCCAGTCGCATCGTCGGGAATGAAGTCGCAGTTCGCATCGAAACCGGTGAGCGGGCCACCCGTGTATTTCACGAGCCACCGGCGCTCGGCCTGCGCACGCGCGATCAACCCTTTGTTCGATTGATCGGCCAGTACGGCGGTGCGCCGATCGATTGCCTTGCGCACTTCGTCGACGGCGAGCGCACGGCCTTCGTAATCGGCGTCGAGACGGTTGTTGCGCGCGTCGATCCAGCGGCGCTGGCTGCGCACCAGCATGTCGCGGATAGCCGTGTCCGGCGCGGCCTTCAGCGCGCCCGTGTACACCGAATTCATCCGCGTATCGGCTGCCCGCAGCACGGGGCTCGCACAGATGCGCTTCTCGATCGGCTGCGCGGCTTTCGCGCAATCCATCGCAAAGCCAGGTGTCGTCAAGCCAATGCCCATCATGAACATCGAAGCAAAACCAGCCAGCCGGCCGGCCGATGCCACTCGAATCCCACGCATGCTTTCTCTCAGTCGGTTTTTTCTTGGTCGCACTGCGTCGAGGCAGCATCGCCGATCACGGCCTGTCGTGCCCGGGCGCCGGTATCGCGTTTCGCCGAAGGCAGCTCCACGCCACACCACGCAGCGCCGCTCATGGTAAGCGTGCCTGCACGAACGCGCACCATCAGGCGCGGCGCGCCCCGGTGTTCCTTCGCAGGTGACTGGATCTCGATCGACTGGACAACGATCATGCACGCCCGAACCCGGCACGCGCATTCGGTGCCGACGATCACGAACGACCGTCGGCGAGGGGGTCCGGCAGGCGGCCGCCGCACATCGTCGCGCCGGAACGCACGATCGGCCGGCCCGCACCGCGTTGCTTCGCGGCACCGACGTCGACGGGTTGCCCGCCGGTCGGCCTGCCGCGAAACCGTTACTTCTTTTCCGGCTCCGACGCGCCCGGCTGCTTGAACGGGAACGTGCTGAACATCGACTTCGCCTGGTTCTGCATCTGCTCCTGCATCTGCACGAACATGTTCTTCGACTGCTCGATGTAGCTGGTCATCATCCCTTGCATCATCGGCGCCTGCATGTTCATGAACTGCGACCAGACTTCCGGATTCATCGCATTGCCTTCGTACAGGTTCTTCGACTGATCCGCGAGCTTGTTCTGGATGTCGATGAACGCCTGGATGTTCTTTTCCAGGTACGTGCCCATCATGCCCTGCATCGCATGCCCGTAGAAACGGATGATCTGCGACAGCATCGACGACGAGAACATCGGCACGCCGCCGCTTTCCTCTTCGAGGATGATCTGCAGGAGGATGCTGCGCGTCAGGTCTTCGTTGGATTTCGCATCGACGACCTTGAAGTCCTCCTGCTCCAGCACGAGTTGCTTCACGTCGGTCAGCGTAATGTACGTGCTTGTCTCGGTATCGTAGAGCCGACGGTTCGGATACTTCTTGATGAGCCGTTCGGCCGTCTTCTTTGTAGTAGTCATGTAACGCCTTTGAGTGCAGCGTAGCGGAAGTGACGAATCCCCGCCGCCCGAATCCGGGAGGCGGGGGCCTTCGGAAAACGCCCGGCTGCGCGGCCACCCGGCCCGCGCAGCGCGGACGCTCAGCCCATGTGCAGGCCGCCGTTCAGCGAGAAGTCTGCGCCCGTCGCGAAACCGGAATCGTTCGACGCGAGCCACGCGACGATCGAACCGATTTCCTCCGGCCCGCCGAGACGCCGCACCGGGATCGTCGCGACGATCTTCTCGAGCACGTCCGGGCGAATCGCCTTCACCATGTCGGTGCCGATGTAGCCCGGCGACACGGTGTTGACCGTCACGCCCTTCGTCGCGACTTCCTGGGCGAGCGACATCGTGAAGCCGTGGATACCGGCCTTCGCGGTCGAGTAGTTGGTCTGGCCGAATTGCCCCTTCTGGCCGTTCACCGACGAAATGTTGATGATCCGGCCCCAGCCGCGTTCGACCATCCCGTCGATCACCTGCTTCGTCACGTTGAACAGGCTCGTCAGGTTGGTGTCGATCACGGCGGTCCAGTCTTCGTGCGTCATCTTGCGGAACACGACGTCGCGCGTGATGCCCGCGTTGTTGACCAGCACGTCGATCTCTCCGACTTCGGCCTTGACCTTGTCGAACGCTTCCTTGGTCGAGTCCCAGTCGCCGACGTTGCCTTCCGACGCGATGAAATCGTACCCGAGCGCCTTCTGCTCCTCGAGCCATTTCACACGGCGCGGCGAGTTCGGGCCGCAACCCGCGACCACCTTGAAGCCGTCTTTCGACAGGCGCTGGCAGATGCTGGTGCCGATGCCGCCCATCCCGCCCGTTACGTACGCAATTCGCTGAGACATAAATCTCACTCCATTTTTTGGTTTCGAGAGCTGCCGGAGGCCCCCTCTGACTTCACGTGACGCCGGCCGAAGCTGCAATCGGCCGGCACACGGATTCGGTTCGCTGGTCGCGAATGGCCGGTTACGGACGGCCGGTTACGGACGCTCGACCGCGAGCGCGACACCCATCCCGCCGCCGATGCACAGCGACGCCAGCCCGCGCTTCGCATCGCGCTTGGCCATCTCGTGCAGCAGCGTCACCAGGATCCGGCAGCCCGACGCGCCGATCGGGTGACCGATCGCGATCGCCC